>SXSC01000139.1 GCA_005792355.1 Opitutaceae bacterium | reverse complement strand
GCAATCATTCGTCGCGACCTTTCACTGAGATGCGGCCACAAAACTCGCAGCTTCTTTCGAATATCACGGACATGCACCATCTACTCATAGGATTACAGCGGCTTTCCAAAGATGTAAACCTTATTTATTGACGGGCACTTGATGCGCTTCATGGGCGCCTACAAGCTCGGCTTGATCTCCAAGGAGCGAAGCTCGTTCGCGTCGGACACGATGATGCAGGGAGTGCTGTTCCGCGACGCCGATCAGGACCTCATCCACGATCTCTCCACGGAGGATCTGTATGTGGCGGCGATCGCCGCCTATGATTTTGGCGCGGCGACGCGGAAAGAGAAAGTGCTGCTGTGGACGACCAAGATCAGTTGTCCGTCGCGCGGGCTCGCGATGCCGGAGACGCTGCCGGTGATGCTGGCGCTGGCGGGGCCGAACATCGGCCGGGAGACGTTGAAGCCCGTGGCGGTGAAAGCCACCGACAAGTTCAAGCCCGAGGTGAAGATCGGCGACCCGACGATGGTGGAGTTCTTGGAGAACCCAAAGATTCCGGTGGTGGAGGTCGCGGAATCGGCGGCGAAGGCGAAAACACCGGCGAAGAAGGCGAAGAAGCGGTAGCCTGAATTTGCTGAATGGAAACTGGATTATAGCGACAGGTTTCCCACGGTATACACGGAAGACACGGAATTTGGTTTTCCGCGTGTTCCGTGGGCCCAATCGCTTGGGCTGAATTCCGAGATGCAGACAAGGCCTCGCCCGTCCTTTGGCGGGTTGCAGCCTACCGATTCCGAGAATTGCAGGTGCAGGAACGCGAGACCATGGGGCGAGTTGCGCCGGTCAGAGTCTCAGCGACACCGAGAGATTGAAATTGATCGGCGTCGCGAGCTTGAAGCTGTTCGGTACGGCCTCGCGGGCCGGGGAGGTATAGTCGTTGTCCCGCGGCCGCCGGGCGGTGCCGATGTAGGTCACCGTCCGGTCGTTCAGCAGATTGTTGATGACGAGGTTCGCCTGCAGTGGCCGCTCGCGAAACTTCCATGAATACCCCAGCGTGCCGACGACGTGGGTGGTGCCCTTCGGCGAGTAAACCAGGGTGTAGGCGGTCCGGTGAGGATCGTCGATCGCCAGGGTCGGATTGGCCGGGTCGCGCATCGTGTCGTTGGCGCGATCGCCGAGCACGCGCTTGCCGTTGTAACGCACGCCGAGACCGACGCGCACGCCCTTCAGCCGGCTCCGCTGAAACGTGTAGTCCGCAAAGAATTTCGCCAGCAACTGTTCCTGATCGAGAATCTTACCCTCCTGCTGGCTGTTCCGAAACTGATAGATGGTGTTGTAGGCGTCGGCGGCCGCCTGCGCGTCGGGCGAACGGACGTTGGCGGGCACCGACGTGTCGATCGTGGCGACGTTGGTGGTCGGGTGGATGGCCACGTTGGCGTCCTGGGCGATCTGTTTGAAAATATCGCCGTGGCTGTCGATGTACTTGCGCGAGTCGGAGTTGACGTCCTGCAGGTATACGTTTGGCAGGGCCAGGTTGGCGGAAAGCCGGAGCCCCTTGGTCAGGTTGGCCACCACCTCGAATTCGAAACCGCCGCCGGAACGCATCGAGAGATCATAGAAGGCGGGCAGAACATTCTGGCCGCGTTTGTTCATCGCCTCGGTGCTGCCCTGCGGGGTGGCCCGGTACAGCGTGTTGATGGGCAGACCGGTGACGGAGGCGGCGCGGTTGGCCTCCTCATTCACATAATAGATCAGGTTGAGGTTCAGCCGGCCCTTGAGCAGATCGAAACGCAGACCGTAGTCCACGCCTTTCGCCACCGTGGGTGGAAGCAGGTTGCCGTCGATCCGAACCTGATAACCCTGCTGCGGGTTGAAGGTCTCGGCGAAGTTGACGTAGGGGCTGAGCCAGGTGTTGACGTGGAAGACCGTTCCGACGGACGTGGTCGTCTGTTTCCCTTCGAGCACCGGCGCGTTGAAGTCGTCCTGGAAGCGATCGCCCTGATATTGGGCCAGGCGCACGCCGGCGGTGCCGCGCAGTCGGGTGGTGGCTGCCTGGGCGGGGCCGGTGGGCCGGCCATTGGCGTCCTTGGGGATGTAGGTCAGCGTGGCCCAGTCCGCCGGCGGTGAGGGTCGATAGAGGGGTGTCGCGGGATCGGCGTTGGTCGGATAATCGCCGCGCCGCAGTTGCTGCTGGGAACCCGCGCTGAACTGATCGCGGCGCACCGCGCCCAGCAGCACAATCCGATTCTTCCAGAACTTGGCGTTCATCGACGCCAGCGCGTACTTGTAGTTGGAGTCATTGATCGTCTCGGTGTCGTAGCGCGAATTGTCGATCACCCAGCGGGGCTGGATCTGGTTCGCGGCGGAACCGGGATCGAAATAGCGGATCGGGTTCGTGGCCAGATCGACGATGGGGCGGTTGTTTTCATTCCAATAGCGGCGGATCCGGATGAACTGCGCGGGTTGGATCCACTGCGACTGGTCGGTCCCCTGGGCCATCGACAGCCAGCGATACGAAAGCGTGTAGTGGTTCTTGCTGCTTCCGGCCATCGTGTTCAGCACGAACTTGCCGAAGCGCGTGTCCCGGACGTAGGCCGCCGCCACCCGCAGGTTGTTGAAGTTGTAGTTGCGGTAGCCCCGGAAAAACGACCCGTCGCCGTAGGGCTGGAGGAAGTGCGCGTTCGGCGTGCCGTCGGGCAGGACGCGGTTGATGTCGATGTAGGTGTCGGCGGTGCCCCGGTTTTCCTCGCCGTTGACGAAGTAGGCCTGCCGGTTCACGTCCGCGGCGGCTTCGAGGTGGAAATCGCCCAGGCGCTGGTTGACGGTGAATTGGATGTCCTTGAAACGCGACGACAGCAGCGGCGCATCCGGGGACACCGTGAACTCATCGCCCGGCACGCGGAAGGCCGAGTTCGCCTCGGCGAGGGCGAAGCGGTTCGCCGGGATGCTCTCGGCGTGGCGGAAGGTCGCCCCGTTGGTGTTGAAGGTGCCGCCGCCGCTGACCCCCCAAGTGTATCCGGCGATCGGAGTCGTGGCGGTTTCGCCGCCGGCGCGGGTCATCGGCTCGCCCTCGAAGTTCACGATCGAGCCCAGGGAGTTGTAGGGATCGTAGACGTAGTAATTCGCCGCGCGCCGGTTGACGCCCGCCGCCGTGGCTGCGTTGAGGACGGCGGCGGTGGCCCCGCGCAGCGCCACCGGAGCGGAGTAAGTCAGCGCCCCGTTCCAACCCGACAGGCGGTCGTTGAGCGTGGTCAGGCCCACCTGTTTCTGGATTTCGAGATACTCGCCCTCGAGGCGAAACTCCGTGTGGCGGAACGGCCGGAAGGTCGTCGTCAGGAACGCGCCCTTGCGTTTGTTAAAGTCCTTCTGACGCCAGCCATCTCCGTCGCCCCAGACAGCGGCGGTCCGGACGGCCAGTTGGTCGGAAATCGTCCGGTTCACATCCACCGTCGCGCGGTAGGTGCTCCACGAGCCGACGTTGATCTGCACGTTTTGGAAGGAGCGGTCCAGCCGCGCCCGCTTGGTGGTGGAGGAACTGGTGCCGCCGAGCGTGCCGTTGCCGAACAGGATCGAGTTGGGACCGCGCCCGAAATCGAAGCGCTCGATGTCGAAGGTGTCGTTGTCGCCGTATTGTGGGAAGAAATTGCGCTGCTGCGTGCCGGCCCGCACTCCGCGCGTTTGGTAGTAGGTGGAAAAGGTGAAGAAGGTCGACGTGCCAGTGTCGGGGATGTCCGACGAACCGGTCGACCACTCCGCCGCCCCCTGCAGGTCGGTGAGATTCAACGCGTCGATGAATTCCCGCGTGATCACCGAGTAGGCCGCGGGAGTGTCGCGCAGATCGGTGGCGAGGCGCCCGCCGGCCAGCGCACTGGCGGCGGCGAAGCCGGTGTCCTGGTCGGTGTTCACGTAAAACGGCGAAAGCTCAATGGTCTTCGCTGGCGCTGGCCCCGACGCGGTCGCGGGAGTCGACTGCGCACCGAGGCCGGCCGGCCATGCCAGAGTGGCGATCGCGAGGATGGCGGTTGTGGAAAGGCTGCGACGTCGATGGGGGAGGGAGGCGTCTTTCATGGCGGGCGAGGTTGGAGTTGCGGGGTGGGTCCAACCCCATTGGTTGGGCTGGGGTGATTCTTCACAATGGCACCGGGGGGCTGAAAGGAAACTGGATTTTCAGGGGGATCGGATCCGGGATGGGTATCTGCGTTGGCAGACGCCCTGGCCACTGCCGGAGCGAGCCTGATCATCACGTCGAGATCGCTCCCGGCCGCCCGATTTGCGGCGTCTTCGCTCGCGTCGCGCTCGGCGGTTACGATGCGAGCGGGCCGCTCGCGACCCAGCCCGCCGCCCTGGCCGACACCTTGTTCACGCCCCACGTGATCGATCAGGGATCCCGACGATCGGCAGGGTGGCTCGGGGTGGCCGAGGTCCCGACGCTGGTTCCCGCCTGGGCGATGCCGCTCAATGCGCGCAGTTGGGTGCGGCGCTTGCACGACGTATCCGGTCAGGCGGGAACGGCGAGGCTGCGGTTGGCGTCCGGCTGAACGGCGATCCGGTGCGGACACGATGGGGCACTGATCGCGGACGCCCGGCCGGGCACCACGCTGAAATTCCGGCCCTACGAGATCGCGAGCGTCCGCTTGGTGAGCGGCGGATCGGCGGCACGCGCGGGCGGGCACGAGTGTCGTGCTCGAGCGCGAGCAAGGCGCGCGGCCCGGAGTAAAAGTAGCGCCAGTCTCCGACCCGCGCTTTACCGGCCGGCCCAGGCGCGAAACGCCGAGGCGTTTTCCTGACTGACGAGGATTTCCTCCGTGGGGCGGGGGAGCAGTTGCACCGACAGCCGGCCTTTGCCAACGGACGAAAAACTTTTCACGGCAGCCACGTGTGCGAGGTAGTTGCGGTTCACGCGGAAGAACTGCGCCGGTGAGAGTTCGGTGGCGAGCGTGGCGAGCGGTTCGTTGACGAGGCAGCGCTCGCCGGTGCGCGTGAGGAGGAAAGTGAGTTTGTTTTCGGAGAAAAAGTAGGCGACATCGGCGATGGCGACGGGTTGGTGGGTGTTGCCACGCTGGGCGAGGATGCGCTGGCGCGGGGCGACCGCAGGCGCGGCGAGCGAAGCGGCGAGGGCGGCGAGGCTGCCGGCAAAGTGCCGGCCGAGGCCGCGGTATTTGGCGAGCGCGGCGTCGAGCTCGGCGCGCTTCACCGGCTTCAGCAAGTAGGCGATACCGTGGGTGGCGAAGGCTTCGAGGAGATATTCGTCGTGCGCGGTCACGAATACCACCGGGCACGGCGGCGGCACGGCGCGAAAGAAATCGAGCGAAAGTCCGTCGCCGAGCTGGATATCGGCGAGAATCAGATCGGGCGCGGGGTTCGCGCGGAGCCATTTCCCGGCGGCGGCGATGCTGTCGATGGCGCCGGCTACCGCGCACGGCGTGGCGGAATCCGCGAGCAGCTGGGCGAGCCGCTCGCGCGCGGGTGCTTCGTCTTCGATGATGAGAGCGCGAATCACGTCAGGGCGAGTTGGCGGATTTCATCCGGAGGTCGCGACCCGGGAGGGAGGAGCCTGCTTGCAGGCGATTTCGTGGGAGCGCGGGCCAGCTGGCCCGCAATTCAACGGAAGCGGGCGGGCCGCCCGCGCTCCCATCGCCTGCGAGCAGGCTCCTGCCTTCAGCAGATGCGTGCTCATGGCTGGATGGCGGATAGCGGCACACGCACGCGGAATTCGCCGCCGGAGGCGGCCACCTCCAACTCGCCGGGCGTGAGCAACGCGATGCGTTCGCGGAGATTCGCGAGGCCGGTTCCCGTGCCAGCGCCGGGGCGAAGCGTTGGTTTCGGCCGGAGCGGATTGGTCACGACGATCGCATCGCCATCGAGCCGCACGTCGATCGAGAGCGGCTCGGCTTCGGAGAGGCGGTTGTGTTTGATGGCGTTTTCGAGGAGCACCTGGAGCGAGGCGGGAGGGAGGCGGCGCGCTTCGTCTTGGCCGGGCGCGGGCAGTGTGATGCGGAGACTTTGGGGGAAGCGCAGCTCCATCAGCCGCACGTAGGAACGCACGAACGCCAGTTCCTCGGCGAGCGGCACGAGGTCGTGGTTCTTCTGCGTGAGCAGGTAACGCGAGACGTCAGCAAGGTGGGCGTTGAACTCGGCGGCGGCGGGCGGATCGCGCTCGATGAGGGCAGCGAGGGTGTTGAGGCAGTTGAAGAGAAAATGCGGCGCGAGCTGGCCCTTCATGTTTTCCAACTCGGCGGCGAGGCGCGCGCGCTCGAGATCGGCGAGGCGGCGCTGGTCGCCGTGGCGTTCGCGGATGAGGAAGAGCGTCTCGTAGGCGTGCAGCAGGAATAGCACGGTCACGGCGTTGTTCGTGGCGATGGTGCGGATGGTCGCGAGCCAGTCGAAGATCGGGAACGGCGAGTGGATGTGGCGCAGCCAGAGCCACACCGCGCCGATGGTGAGCGGAATCGTGCAGGCGAGGTTGGCGGCGGCGAGGATGACGATTTTCCAGAACGGCTGGTGCAGCCAGTCGAGGTGCTCGCGGAGGCGGAGCGCGAGTGCGCGGTTGGTTTCCCAAATCGCCGCGGCCGCGAGCAGAAACCAGCCGGTGCCGAGCCAGTAGTCGGCTTCGTCCCACGTGAGTTTGTCGAAGAGCAGCGCGAAGCGCGGGATGACGGCGCCGAGCAGCAGGTAGCCCAGCGCGCGCATCCAGCGATCATGCACCGACGGGCGCGCCGCCGACTCCGGGTCGCCGCCGTCCGGTTTCGGCCTGGAAATATCCCATTTCAGTCGCGTGCTGGTTGAAGGCATGGGGTGGGACGGCCACTAGAGGGCGCGACAAAACCTCCCGCAACTCCAATCCCTCCCACCATGCCCGCCGAAATCTCCTTCAACTACCTCGCCATCCTCGCGGCCACCGTGAGCACGTTTGTGCTCGGCGGCCTGTGGTATTCGCCCGCGCTGTTCGGCCGCGCGTGGATGAAGGAGATGGGCTTCACCGACGAATCGCTCAAGGCGAAGGGCAACCTCGGGCTCATCATGGGCGGGTCGTTCGTGCTCGAACTGATCATGGCGTTCAACCTCGCGGCGTTCATCGGTGCGAAGGCGTCGCTGTCGTTCGGGCTCTTCGCGGGCGCGGCGGCGGGCTTCGGCTGGGTGGCGCTGGCGTTTGGGGTCACGTATCTTTTCGAGCGAAAATCGCGGTGCCTGTTCTTCATCAACGCGGGCTATCATGGCGTTGCCTTTTCGCTGATGGGCGCGATTCTCGGTGCCTGGCACTGAACCCCCCGCCGAGTTTTTCCCATGAGCACCAATCCCGACGCCGCCACGGCGAACATGATCAAGAACCTCGAGGCCAAGACCGGCCGCGCGATGAGCGAGTGGATCGCCCTCGTGCGCGGGGCCGGCCTCGCCAAACACGGCGAGCAGGTCGCGTGGTTGAAATCCACGCACCGCCTCGGGCACGGTTACGCGAACCTCGTCGCGCACCTCGCGAAGGCGGAGACTGCCGCGCCCGTCGCGGCCGACGCGGCGATCGACGCATGGTTCGAAGGCGAGAAGTCCGCCATCCGCCCGATTTACGAAGCCGTGATGGCCGCGGTGCGCGCGCTCGGCGCCGACGTCGAACTCGCGCCGAAGAAGGCCTATATGAGTGTGCGCCGCTCCAAGCAGTTTGCCTGCGTGCATCCTTCGACGAAGACGCGGCTCGATCTCGGCTTGCAGCTCAAGGGCGTCGCGCCCGCCGGCCGCCTCGAGGCCGCCGGCAGTTGGAACGCCATGGTCTCGCACCGCGTGCGCCTCGAGTCCGTCGCGCAGTTCGACGCTGAGGTGCGCGGCTGGCTGCAAGCCGCCTACGCCGCGGCGTGAGGCGGACCACCGCACCGCGGAAAATTGGCGTGCGTCGGCGCCGCTGTTTTGTATCTCCAGTCACCAACCCTTATCCCATGAAACTACTCGTCAAGATCCTCGCCGGCTTCGCCGCGCTCGTCATTCTCCTCGTGTTGGTGGCGTTTGCGCTGCCGCGGCAATACAAGATCGAACGTGCAATGGTGATGAAAGCGAAGCCCGAGGCCGTTTTCGCGCAGGTCGCCGACCTCAAGGCCTGGAAGAACTGGGGCGCGTGGCAGGAACGCGATCCCGGAATGAAGCTCAGTTACTCCGCGCAGTCGACCGGTGTCGGCGCGTGGTCGCAGTGGGAGAGCGCGAAGGAGGGCAACGGCAAGATGACCATCACGTCGCAGACCGCGACCAAGGTGGTCTACAAACTCGAGTTTCCCGACGTGGGCATGTCGTCCACGGGTTCGGTGGAGCTGGCGGCCGACGCCGGCGGCACCAAGGTGATCTGGGTCGATGCCGGCGATCTCGGCATGAATCCGATGAATCGCTGGTTCGGGCTGTTTCTCGACGGCATGATTGGGCCGGACTTCGAAAAGGGGCTCTCGAACATCAAGAAGATCGTCGAGAAGTGAGCTGCGCTACCTT
>SXSC01000138.1 GCA_005792355.1 Opitutaceae bacterium | reverse complement strand
GGGCCGGCGCTATTTCGCGGCAATGGTCGATTTCGCAGCCTGCGCCTGTTGCTGCGCAAGGAGCTGGCGCACCACGCGGCCGTCGGTGATCTTCACCGCCGTCACCCTTCCCTCGGTGAAACCGACGACGAGGGTGTCGAATTCCGGATTGGCGGCGTTCATATTGGGTTTCGCGAAATCGAAATACACCCAGACCTCCTTGCCGAGCACGGCGGACGGGCGGCCGAGCACCTTTTGCACGGTGGCGGGCGACGAGCCCGGCGCCAGATTGAGGCTGAAGGGTTGGAACGGATCGGCGGCAAGACTGCACACGGCCAGGGCCGCGGTGAGAACGAAGGAACGGAGGAGTTTTGTTTTCATGTTGGAGGTGGTGACAACCTCCAACGCGACGTTTCTTCCGCGAATCTGACATCGCGGAGGTTTTTTCTGCGAAAAAACCTAAAATTGGTTTTCCGCCTTGGGCGGAAAACTAACGCAGCCGATCCATCTCGTTGGCCAGCCAGGCGCGGGCGTAGAGCCAGTCGCGGTGCGCGGTGCGTGCGGAAACACCCAAAACGTCGGCGGCCTGCTCGACCGTGAGGCCGGCGAAAAACCACTGCTGCACGAGCGCCGCCTTCCGGGCATCGTGAGCCGCGAGGTTGTCCAAGGCCTCGTTGAGCACGAGCAATTCCGCATCATCCAACTCCGCGGCGGCGACATCGAAACCCGTGCGGTCAGCGCTGACCTTCTCCAATCCGCCGCCATGGCGATTGCGCTGCTTGCGCCGCGCATTCTCGATCAGGATACGCCGCATCGCCTCGGCGGCGGCGGCGAAAAAGTGCGCCCGGTTTTTCCAATCGGGCTGGGCGTCGCCGCCCAGCCGCAGCCAGGCCTCATGCACCAGCGCGGTGGGCTGGAGCGTCTGACCGGGGGACTCGCGCGTCATCTTGGCCGCGGCGAGCTTGCGCAGTTCGCCGTAGACGAGCGGGAGGATTTGGTCCGCGGCCTGCACGTCGCCAAGTTCGGCGCGTTGCAGCAGCAGGGTGATGTCGCCGGAGCCGGGTACGGAAGGCGGCGGGGTGTCGCTCATGCGTCGGACGCTGGCAGGCGGGGGCCGGTTCGCAAGATTTGTGACGGGAAAGTTCGAGGCCGCGCGCCAGCGCCGAAATCGTCGTTTCGTTTCAAAGCACCACCGGCAGCTGGAACACAAACACCGATCAGACCACCACCCCGCGACGCCCCGCGGGGCGCCACGATGCGGCCATGGCGGCACCATCGACAACGACGCCAAAATCACCGCCGCCGGCGCCGACCACGCGGCAACTCCCGCGAGGTGAGCCTCCGTCGTCGCAATCGGGCGGTCGCGGCACCGGCGCTCCCGCTCGCCGTCTCAGTCCACCATCTGGCTCCAATTGCTGGTCTCGTCGAAGCGCTTGAGTGAAATGCGTGAGGCGCGTTTGAGGAAGTCGGCGTAGGCGAATTCCTGGTTGTTTTCGAGGCGGACGAGGAAGGGTTCGAACCAGTCGAGCTCGTGCCCGGGACGGCGTTTCCGGACCTGCTCGTAGCTCGTGCGAAATTGAGTGACCGAGCAGGGGATCGGTCCGTCGTAGTCACCGCCGTCCATGAACGGCACATCAGGTTGCCCGATGCGATAGATCAGGCCGTCGGCCTTGTCGTAGAGCAGGCAGACATCGCGCACGCCGCGCGCGCGCGCCTCGCGTGACTGCCGAGGGCCGTAGCTGCGCCCATGCTCTCGCAACACGCGCGACACCTCGGAATCCTGGAGCGAAGCCGCCAGTGCGTAAGCGTCCAGGCCATGGGCATCGCGCAGTTCGGGCACCGCGCCGAGGCGCAGCAATTCGTGCACGAGTTCGCCGCGATCCGCCGCGGAAAGTCGCGTACATCTGACCGCGAAATGCAGGGGATAACCGCTGCCGCGCAAGGCCACGTTCGGCTTGGCGCCAGCCTCGACCAGCGCCCGCAGCGACCCGGCGGCGCCCGCCTCGGCCGCCGCCACCAGGGGAACATCGGCCATGCGATTCGCACCGTAGTTCTGGCTCGACGTGCATAGCCCCGCCAACTGCCGCACCAGTTCGCTCCGGCCAAGGCGCAGCGCGCGGACCAGAAACGCGCCGCGCTGCGTTTGACAGCGATTGACGATCGCCAAAACGCCCTCGTCCTCCATGGCGAATTCGACCAGGGCGGCCTCCGCGACGCGTTCGACGAGCACGTCATTGTGATCGACCGAGGGCAGATGTGCTCCCAAGGCCAGCAACTCCAGAAACGTGCGCATGCGCCCGGAATCAAAACAACGCTTCGCCCGCTGCGTCAGAAAATCATGACACCAAACTCCGAACAACACGTCCGGTTGGTCGCTCGCGCCGAGCATTAGCAACGGCCGCAACGCCGGCCAGCGATCCAGCGCCACCGCGCGATCGATCAATTCCAGACCGTCGTTCTTGAGTACAACCCGGGTCTGGCGCAGCTCCCGGGCAACGCGCTCCAAGGCCGCGAGATCGTCCCGTTCGAGGCAGTCGAGCAACGCCAGCGCGCCTTCCGTCGCATCCATGATCATGTTTCCGGATTTCCTCCCGTGGAAAAATCAGATCCCAGGAACAGTGAGAGGGCGAGCACGATTACCAGGAGATTGTGGGTGCATCTCCCGCTTGCCGGTAGCGGTTGGACTTTCGGCGGGCTGCGTCCGGGACCCTTGAGCCCCTCGGCAAGCTGTCTCGGGCCCTTGAGCTTGTCGAAACGGCTTGTCGAAACGGCTTGTCGAAACGGCGGCCGAAGACCGCATCGCCTAGCAATTCGAGCGTAGAGACCAACATGTTGGTTCTAGTGCTTAACGGCATAACCAGACCATTTTACCACAGAGGACACTGAGAACACAGAGGAGAAGACCAAGAAATTGAAGGGAAAGTGCTTCACCCCGTCAGTGAGTCGCCTTGGCCGGGCTTTTCGGCAGGCGGTATTCTCTGTGTCCTCTGCGTCTCTGTGGTGCAAATCCGGCTGCGTGCGAAGCACGCCACTTTTTTCGAGCGCAGTCTCGAAAAAAGGCCGCGCTGCTATCCGTCCGAATCGTCGCGGTCTGCGACGATTTTGACCCAGACGATTTAACCGCAGAGAACCCAAGGCGGCGCAGCCGCAACCAAACTCAAACCCCAAGCTGCTTACACCGCAGAGACCCAATCTTCAGAGCGCAGAGAAAGGCATTGGTTTTCTCTGCGACTCCGAATTCCGAGTCTCTGCCTGCCTGCCGGGGCGGCGCAGGCAGGCGGTGCTAAGAAAATTCAGGGGCTTGAAAAACTTGGTTGCGGCTGCGCCGCCCTGGATTCTTTGCGGTAGCCGCGTTGGGAAATATCCGCAGCCAGGGCGCGGTCTCCGCCTCGCCCTGGCTTGGCCGGCCGTCAATTTGAGGGAAGCCGACGTGGTCAGCCGGCAAGTATGCACTCGCCATCGTTGGGAGCGATTTTTCAGTGTGTCGACGTTTCCGATCCCACGACTCAGCCCCGCCATGTCCGCACCAGACAAAGCCGTTTTCCTCAGCTACGCGTCGCAAGATGTGGCGGCGGCCCTGCGCATCAGCACGGCACTGCGGGCGGCGGGCGTCGAGGTGTGGCTCGATCAGGAGGGCGGACTCGTCGGCGGCGACGCGTGGGACCGGAAGATTCGCGAGCAGATCGGATCGTGCACCCTCTTCGTCCCTCTCATCTCCGCCAACACGCAGGCACGGCACGAAGGCTATTTCCGGCTCGAATGGAAACTGGCGGAAGACCGCTCGCATCTCATCGCGAAGGGCAAGCCGTTCATCGTGCCCGTGAGTGTCGATGGCACGACCGAACGCGGCGCCCTCGTGCCTGATGCGTTTCTCGCCGTGCAGTGGACGAGGCTGCCGGGTGGCGAGGCGCCAGCCGCGTTCGTCGTGCGGGTGCAGAAGTTGCTCGGCGGGCCATCATCGGAATCCACCACCGCAACAACGCGTCCACTCGATGATGCTCAGGGCCGGCGCATCTCCGCCCCAGCGTCCGGGCCGCCCGTGAGTTCCGACCTGGCCGTCCAGAATTTTGCCGCTCCCACGGTGGTGGGGCGTCCATTCGAGGGCGCGTTCGAAACCGTCGTGCCTTTGCGCCCGCTGTGGCGGCGCGCGCTGCCGTTCGCGGCGACGGCGATCGCAACGCTGCTCGTCGCCGGCCTCGTGGCCTGGCGCCTGTGGCCCACGGCCGCGTCGGCGCCGGTGAACCGGTTTAGTTATCGCCTCCCGGACGGGCAGGCGTTCAGAGGCACGGGACGGCACGTCCTCGCGGTCTCGCCCGATGGCCGGAGGTTTGTGTTTCACGCGACCGGAGGGCTCTACGTGCGCAGTCTCGGCGAGTTGGAGGCGCGCGTAATTCCGGGCACGGAAGGAGCGTTATCTGAACCCTTCTTCTCACCGGACGGACAGTCGGTCGGATACGCGGAAGCCCGAGAACTGAAGCGCATCGCCCTCAACGGCGGCTCCCCCGTGGTCATCGGCGCGCTGGGCGGTCGATCTTCCGCCGCTGGCGCCAGCTGGGCGCCGGACGGCACGATTCTGTTCGCAGACGAAGCGGCGATTCTGCGCGTGCCGGCCACCGGCGGCACGCCCGTGGTGTTGATCCCCGCCCCGAACGGCAAGCGGCTCATGAATCCGCGGCTGTTGCCGGATGGCGACACGGTGCTCTTCACCGAGGGGCCGCGAATTGGCGAATCGCGCGGCGAAGTCGGCATCGTCGCGCAGAAGATCTCGACGGGAGAGCGAAAGGTCCTCGTCGAGGGCGGAGTTGACGCGCGCTATCTGGCGACCGGACATCTCGTCTACGTTGTCGGAAACGTCCTGATGGGAGTCGCCTTCGACGCGCGCCGACTGGCGGTCACCGGGGGCGCGGTCCGCGTGGTTCAGGGGGTGATGATGTCTGCGGCGGTGACCGGCATGAAAGCCGCGAATTACGGCGTCGCCGCCGACGGCACGCTCGTCTGGGTCTACAGCGCGGTTTCCGGGGACTCAGACGTGTGGCAGCTCGCCCTGAGCGACCGCGCGGGCAAACTCACGGCCTTGGCGCTGCCCCCCGGTCCCTACGACACGCCGCGCGCGTCGCCGGACGGCACGCGCGTCGCCGTGGGTGTCGCGGACCCGAAGGAGGCCCACATCGCGATCTACGATCTGGATGGCAAGACCGCGTTGCGTCCCCTGACCTTTCGCGGGAACAACCGGTATCCGGTCTGGTCGCGCGACGGTGAGCGCGTGACGTTTCAGTCTGACCGGGAGGGTGACCGGGCCATCTTCTGGCAGCTGGCGAACGGCACCGGACCGGCCGAGCGACTGACCAAGCCGGAGAAGGACACCGCCCACGTGCCCGCGTCGTGGTCGCCAAAGGATGAGACCCTGCTGTTCGCCGTCGTCCCAACCAGCGACCTCAGGTCGCCTGGCGCGCTTTGGACCTACGCACGCGCGAGCGGGACGGCCGCGCCGTTCGGGAACGTCAAGGCGGCGGCGCAGAGCCCGATGTTTTCGCCCGATGGCCGATGGGTGGCGTATGCCATCAGCGGCAATAGCGGCGGGATCTATATCCAGCCGTTTCCGGCCACGGGTGCTCAGCATCAATTGCCGCGCCTGGAGACCGAAGGCTTAGGGAACATTCCGTTTTGGTCGCCCGACAGCACGATTCTCTTCTATGAGTACACTGCGACGCAGTTCGGGGCCGTCACCGTGACGACGCAGCCGACGGTCGCGTTCGGGAACTCGACCCAAGTGCCGAGGTCGTTCCCGGCAGGTTCCGCGAGTTTGCCGAGAGCCTACGACATCATGCCGGACGGCCGGCTGATCGGCCGGATCGCACCGGGACAAGCGACTGGCGCCGATGGAGCGGGACAGATGGAAATCCGCATCGTGCTGAACTGGACTGAAGAGCTGAAACGACTGGTGCCGGTGAAGTGACGGCGATCGCCCCCGGCGTCCGCCGTGGCGCCGGGCAACGACCCGAAGAACAACGTGCCGCTGTTTAGAGGCGGCTGACCGTTGGTGGCTAGTGGGCCGAATTGGCGCGTTTCCAAACCCACCGATTTTGGCCCGCATCAGTGATCAAGGGCTGGCGTGACGAACCGTCGAGCATGACTCATTGATCGATTCCGCAGCCAGTGGCCTTGTGCCAGAAAGGTATGGAGTCAGAAACAATGACCAAGGAGACTGGTCTGCGTGGAATCTGCACTTTGCTTGACCATTTTTTGGTCATGACTGTGACTAGCGCGATGAACTTGCTCACCGTTTCCAAGGCAAAAGCCCAATTCAGCGGTATCGCGCGCAAGGTTGTGCGTTCGAAGCGGCCCGTCATCGTGCGCGTGCCCAATGGCTTCATTCAGATTGCGCCGTATGAATTGCCAGAAGAAGTGCCCGCAGCGCCGCGAGGCAGCCTAAAGCTGCTTCCCCGTGAACTCGAACGGCACAACACTTTTGGAGAAACGCTGTGAACCTCCGCCGTTGGGACATTGTTTTTCTCCGCACGGATGAGAAAGACCGTGATGGTCATCCGGCGGTCGTCCTCTCATCCGACGACGTTATGGCCGATGACAAACAACAACGCTTCAACGTCGTCACTGGGACTAAAAAGCAACCGGCAGAGCAGGCTCGCCACCACCAGGTGATCCTCGATGCGGCGGACGGCCTCGAATTCCCGACGTTGGTCGATTGCTCGCTCGTCTATGTCGCTCGCAAATCCTCGATCCTTCGCTCCGGTGGGTTGGTGACCGTTCATCGCCGCCAACAGATTCAGCGCGGTATTCGGGGCTACCTCGGTCTTGGCTGATCTTCGTCCCAAATAGGTTCCTTTTGTCGGCCGCAGAAAACCGGGGCTGGCCTCCCGCCCGCCAACCGAAAAGTATGCACTCGCCAGTGGTGGTTGGGATTTTCCAGTGTCGCGTTGTTTCCGGTCCGACCACGTCCCAGCCCGATGCCCGAATCCACCAAAGCCGTTTTCCTGAGCTACGCGTCGCAAGACGTGGCGACGGCGCTGCGCATCAGCACGGCACTGCGGGCGGCGGGCGTAGAGGTGTGGCTCGACCAGGAGGGCGGGCTCGTCGGCGGGGATGCGTGGGACCGGAAGATCCGCGAGCAGATCGGATCGTGCGCCCTCTTCGTCCCTCTCATCTCCGCCAACACGCAGGCGCGCAAGGAAGGTTATTTCCGACTGGAGTGGCACCTCGCCGAGGAACGCGTGCGGCTGATTGCCAAAGGCGCCCCGTTCATCGTGCCGGTGAGCGTCGATGGCACGACCAAACGCGGCGCCCTCGTGCCCGATGCCTTCCTGGCCGTGCAGTGGACACGAATCGCCCGTTCGACCAGCTCAGGGCCTGCGGGCTCCGCCGATTCGTTACCCGTGTTCTGCGAACGCGTGAATAAATTGCTGGGCCGGGAAGTCGCCGGCGCGACTTCCCTGGCGGCCACGCGACCGATCGACCAGGCTCAGGACAAGCTCATTCCCGCCGCACCGTCCGGGCCGCCCGCGCGCTCCGACGTGACCGTCCAGAGCATCGAACCTTCCGGTGTGGCCCGGTTCCCGCGCGAGGGCGCGTTCGAAACCCTGGTGCCTCTGCGCGGGCTGTGGCGGCGCGCGCTGCCAGTCTTGAGCGCGGTGACGTTGACCGCCCTCGTCGCCGGTCTCGTGGCGTGGCGCCGGTGGCCCACGCCGGCGCCGGTCAAAAACACCAACGGTTTTCACCAAGAGAACATGAAATTAATTATCAGAATGCTGGTTTTCGGACTCATCGGGATGGTGAGCTCGTTGTGCTTCGGTCAGGAAGCCAAAACGCAACGGGTGCTGTTCCTGGGGAACAGTGTCTTCAATTTCAAGGGAGGGGTGCACCAGACCTTTGAGCAATTCTGCAAGAAGGCCGCGCTGAACGTTGAGGCATTCAGCCAATACCAGAAACCGGAGCATGCTCATGGGGTGGAGTTCCTGAATTACGGGAGGATCCCCTTAAACCTTCCGGAAATGGCGGCTGACCCGAAGATTCATTCCCTGATTCGTTCGGGCAATTTCGACCAGGTCATTCTGGAGGGACGCCGGACCGGATACCTGCTGCCCGATTGGGTGGAGTTGCCGACGGAGGCCAATCGGGGAAAGCACATACCCTACGAACAAAACCTGGCGGCAATCGGCAAACTGCATCGCGCCATCGTCGAGTCAGGAGCCCGGACCGTGTTATATTTACACCCCGGCACGTCTACGCAGCTGGAGATCGATCTTCCCGTTGCCCAGATTTACCAGCGGCTGCACGCCGACTTGCAGCAAATGGAGATTAAGGGAAAGCGGCACATAGTAACACTGGTCCCGGCAGGCTTCCTTTGGCAGGATGCGGCCCGGCGTTTTGGGCATAAAATCTGGTATGCCAATCCCACGCACGGCAATCAGCTGGCCCGCTACGCCAGCGCCTGCATGCTTTATACTTACCTGACCGGCAAGGATCCCCGCGAAAATGACTTCCGCGAGCTGTCCCGGGATTGGACTACGCCTCCGACCGAGCCAGCCCAATTCGCCAGCGTAGAAGACGCCCAATGGATCAAACGCCAGGTGTGGCTCTACTACTCCACCAGGCCGGAGTGAGAAAGACCGCCGATGGCCGGATTCCGGACTCTGCATCTGTGGCCTTTCTGAATCTGTGGGAGGTCCTGCATTTTTCTGCGCCGGACTATTTCCTGAAAACGGATTTGCGACGACGCCCGGGAACCGGCCACTTGGCTGGTGAGATGCGGTGCCGGCTTGCTCTGAAATTCGTGTTTCATCGTGTCCATGCGTGGT
>SXSC01000137.1 GCA_005792355.1 Opitutaceae bacterium | reverse complement strand
TCATGATGATGCCGAGGCGGTGCGTTTTCATGGAAAGTGAGGGTGAGAGTGATGGGGAAAGACTCAGACGTGGTCGCGGTAGGCTTGGACAATCTTCCGGAGATAGTCGTCTTGATCGGTGGCCCAGAGGCGGGTGGAGAAGACCTCGACCTCATTCCAGCCCTGAAAACCGGTGGCCTCGACCCACGCGCGGATCTGGCGGAGGGGAATGCAGCCCTCGCCCATCAGCCCGCGGTCGTTGAGCAGATCAACGGTTGGCGTACGCCAGTCGCAAACGTGGTACGCCAAGAGTGCGCCGAGCCGGCCGCAACGGGCGATCTCGCTCTGGAGCGCGGGGTCCCACCAGAGGTGATAAACATCAACGGCAACACCGACCTGGGGCGAGGCCAGCTGCTCGACCAGGTCGTTCGCCTGCGCCAGGGTGTTCACCGCCGAGCGGCTGTCGGCGTACATCGGATGCAGCGGCTCGATGGCGAGCTTCACGCCGGCGGCGCGACACTCGGGCAACACGGCCGCGATGCCGTCAAGGATCTGCCGGCGCGACTCCGCCAGCGGCTGGCCGGGCACGGCGCCGCAGACCAGGACGACGAGCGGCGCGCCCAGGGCGTGCGCCTCGGCGATGGCCCGGCGATTGTCGTCGATCGCCTTCGCCCGTTCGGCGGCGGACGCCCCCGGAAAAAATCCACCCCGGCAGAGCGAGACGATCGCCAGTCCGTAATCCCGCAGGAGCCGGCCGGTCAGCGCGACGTCACGCCCGGCCAGGGTGTCGCGCCACACCGTGATGCCGGCAACGCCGGCGGCGGCGAACCTGGCGGCCGCGGTCTCGATCGCCCACGGCTTGGTCGTGATCGTATGGACGCAGAGCCGGCGGAGATCGGGCAACGGGGCGGCGGGGGCGAGAGGAGTCATCGGGACAGTGATTGATCGTATATCATATATGATTGCCTCACCGTCAAACCCTTTTCAACTTCGGGCGATGACTCGTGCCCTGCCGTCGATTCCGGTCCGCCCTCCCACCAAGACCGAGCAGGTGCATGACTGGCTGCGCTCGGCGATCCTCACGCACGCGCTGCCGCCCGGCGAGTACCTCAATCTCGACGAGCTCGCGCGACGCCATGGCGTCAGCCCCATCCCCGTCCGCGAGGCCGTGGCGCGGTTGGCCACCGAACGCCTGGTGGTGATCCGGCCGCACTTCGGAGCCGAGGTCGCGCCGCTCGATGAAGATTCCGTGCATGATGTCTTTGCCCTGCTCGAGGGCCTCGAAACCGCCTCGGCGGCCCGCATCGCGGCCCTGGTCACGCCCGACGACATCACGGAGCTGGAAGTCCTGCTCGCCGATCTAAGAACGGCGGCGGAAAAGAGCGAGATGACCGACTGGGGCCGCGCCAACACCGCCTTCCATCTCCGGCTGGCGAGCATTGCCCGGTTGCCGCTGGTGCAGGATGAACTGCGGGTGGCGTTTGATCACTGGGATCGCATCCGCCGCCATTTCTTCCGCGCGGTTCCCGGGCCACGGCTCGATCGGGCCCAACGTGAGCACCGCGAGATGGTCGACTCTGTCAAGCGACGGGCCGGCGTCGCGCTCGAATCCTGCCTGCGGGCCCACAACCGCTCGGCGCGGAAAACGTATCTGCAGGCGCTCGGGGCGCGACCCGCGAGCCATTGAGTTAACGGCTCGCGACCAGGCCCAGGGCCTTCGGGCCGCGTCAAGACCTCCCGAGGCCGGTGCTCACGAAAAGCATTCGCCGTCCAGCTTCACGTGCCGGATCTCGAGTGTTTTCCGCGACCCGTGGCATTCGAAAACCAACCGCTCATCAACGACGTCAAGGCCGCCGGAATCATTGGGCGCTCTTTCGCGGCAAGCCAAAACTGCCCGGCACGCTTCCGAGGCGACTCTGATATGACTTCATCTCGCGGTCC
Source organism: Opitutaceae bacterium (assembly GCA_005792355.1). GTDB lineage: Bacteria > Verrucomicrobiota > Verrucomicrobiia > Opitutales > Opitutaceae > ER46. The sequence goes on along the minus strand of SXSC01000137.1, from coordinate 4,263 downwards.
CGATCATCGCCAATAATCTTCGAATCAGAGCTTACCCCGAAAGTATCCAAGGCCGCATAGGTTCCCTTGGTCGGCTCATCCCAATTCAGATGGTACTTGCCGTTGACTCCATCGAAAACGGCCAAGATGCGCCACGCTCCGCCTTCCAGACGCGCAAGATAGACCGGCCCAACGATCGATGCGACCTGCCATTGCGTTCCATTGTATCTCAAAGGTGACTGAAAAGTGCACGAACCCACCTGGGCAGAAGATGGGTTTGCATTCCCTAGGATGAGTATCACCAGAATCGGGAGGAATTTTAGAATTTTCATAGGGAAGGTTACCTAGCTGGTTACGGAAATCTGCAAAATGCTATTGGGACTTATATTTAGGCTTTGGTTGGCTAGGTCGATCTAGCCTCGGCGAGGGAAGCACTCACCGTGATGCCATCGAGCACACAGTCAAAACAAAACTAGGGTTAAAACCCTATGGCTGACACGTAGTGAATCTCTAAGTAGTGTTCCCTTGGCTTCTACTCATAGACCCAAGACCGATCAGGCCGACAGGGACCTCACGGCTTCGTCTCCTTTTTCGCCGCTCGCTATCGGGTTGCACAGGGCCGGGTGGATGCCTGTGCTCAAAAAATGTCGAAACAGCTCCCCCTTCTCCTCGCCCTCATCCTGGCCACCGGCGAACTCGTCGCCCAGCAACCGGCGGAGCCGACGCGGCTCCTCCGCTTCCCGGCCACCGACGGAAAATCCGTCGTCTTCAGTTACGCCGGCCAGCTCTACACCGCGCCGGTGGCGGGTGGCACCGCCCGCCGGCTGACCGACGGCCCGGGCTACGCCATCTTCCCCCGCTTCTCGGCCGACGGCACCCAGCTCGCCTTCACCGCCCAGTACGACGGCAACACCGAGGTGTACGTCATGTCGCCCGACGGCGGCACTCCGCGCCGCCTCACCACCTCGGCCACGCTCGATCGCGACGACCTTGCCGACCGGATGGGCCCGAACAATATTGTTCTCGCCTGGCGCAACACCACCAACGAGGTCGTCTTCCGGTCGCGCTGGCGCTCGTTCAACCCGTTTCTCGGCGAACTCTTCACCGTCGGCCTCGGTGGCGATGTGCCCACGCAGATCCCGGTGCCGCGCGGCGGCTTCATGACGTATTCGCCTGACGACAAGAAAATCGCCTACAACCGGGTTTTCCGGGAATTTCGCACCTGGAAGCGCTATCAGGGCGGCATGGCGGACGACGTGTGGATCTTCGATCTCGCGAGCGGGGCGCTCGAGAACATCACCAACCACCCCGCGCAGGATCTTTTCCCGATGTGGGCGCCCAACGGGAAAATCTACTTCGTCTCGGAGCGCACCCCCCGCGCCAACCTGTTCAGCTATCAGCTCAGTTCCAAGCAGACGCGGCAGGTCACGACCTTCACCGACCTCGATGTGAAGTTCCCATCCCTCGGCCGCGGCGCGATTGTCTTTGAGCAGGCCGGCCAGATCTGGCGGCTCGATCTCGCCACCGAACGGGCCCAGGTGATCCCGATCACGATCCGCGAGGATCTCCCGGCGCTGCGGCCCGCGCTCACCAACGTGAGCCGCTTCGTGACCAGCGTCGGACCCTCGCCCGACGGCCAGCGCGTGACCGTCGTGGCCCGCGGCGATGTTTTCACCGTGCCGGCGAAGGATGGCCCGACCCGCAACCTCACCCAAACCTCCGGGACGCACGAGCGCGGCGCCTCCTGGTCGCCCGACGGCAAGTGGATCGCGTACATTTCCGATGCGACGGGCGAGAATGAACTCTATGTCCAGGCCCAGGACGGACGCAGCCCGGCTGTCCAGCTCACGAGCGGCGCCCAGACCTACTATTTCACGCCGGAGTGGTCGCCCGATTCGAAAAAGCTGCTTTGGAGCGATCGCCTGCAGCAACTGCGTTTCGTCGATGTCTCCTCCAAGGAAGTCACGACCGTCGACCAGAATCCCGATGCGCCGCTCTCGCAGTTCGCGTGGGCACCCGATTCGCAATGGATCACCTGGACGCGCAACGAGCGCGGCACCCTCACCAAGGTGATGCTCTACGGCCTGGCCGGCAAGCAGACCATCGCCGTCACCGACGGTTGGTACGACGCGACCGCCCCGGCCTTCAGCCACGACGGCAAGTGGCTCCTCTTCGCCTCCGCGCGCGACTACCGTCCGTTTTTCTCCGACACCGAGTGGAACCATGCCTACAAGGACATGGAGCGCATCTATCTCGTCGCGCTCGCCAAGGACACGATCTCGCCGTTCGCGCCCAAGAGCGACGAGGTCGCCCTCGCCAAGGACGACGCGAAAAAAGATGGCGCCGAAAAGAAAGATCCCACGGACAAGAAGGAATCCTCCGAGAAGAAGTCCTCCGAAGATTCCGCCGTCGCCAGCGCCGGCGGCGAGAAATCCGAGGCCAAGAAACCCGACGCCAAAGTGGTCGTGAAGGTTGAGGCCGACGGCCTGCCGGGCCGCATCATCGGGCTGCCCGTCGCGCCGTCGAATTACAGCGGCCTGACCATGATTGGCGAACGGGTCTATTATCGGCGCGTGCCGGCCGGTGCGGTCGGCGGTGGTGGGGGCGGCGAGGGTTTCGGCGCCGGCAGCGCCACCAAGCCCGTACTCGCGTTCTACGATCTCAAGGCCCGGCGCGAGACCGAGCTCGGCAACTTCGACGGGTTCGAGGTTACCGCCAACGCGAAAAAGATGATGGTCGTCTCCGGTCGCGACTATTCGCTGATCGACCTGCCCACCGCCAGGATCGAGCTCAAACCCGAGTCCAAGCTGAACTTCTCCCAGCTCTCCGCCCGCGTCGACCGCCCGCGCGAGTGGACGCAGATCTTCGACGAAAGCTGGCGCCAGCTGCGCGACTTTTTCTACGACCCCAACATGCACGGGGTGGATTGGCCCGCGCAGAAGGAAAAATACCGCGCCCTCCTGCCCTCCGTCGCGACCCGCAACGATCTCACCTACGTCATCGGCGAGATGATCTCCGAGCTAAACATCGGGCACACCTACGTCGGCGGCGGCGACCGCGAGAACGCCCCGCGCATCAAGACCGGCCTGCTCGGCGCCCAGGTTTCCCGGGACTTGCCCAGCCGGGCCTATCGCATCGACAAGATCCTCCGCGGAGAAAACTGGCAGACGAAGACCCGCTCTCCGCTCACCGAGCTCGGCGTCAACGTGAACGTCGGCGACTACCTTCTCGCCGTCGATGGCCGGCGCGTGAGCGAACTCGACAATCTCTACACCGCGCTCATCGGCACCGCCGGCCAGCAGGTCGTGCTGCGCGTGAACTCCCGGCCCTCCGACGACGGCGCCCGCGACGTCACCATCGTGCCGATCGCCGACGAGGCGCCGCTTTACTACGAGGCGTGGGTGCAGGGGAACATCGACTACGTCGCGCGGAAAACCGGCGGCAAGGCCGGCTACCTGCACATCCCGGACATGGGCCCGGAGGGCTTGAACGAGTTTGTCCGCCGCTTCTACCCGCAGCTCAACCGGCAGGCCCTCATCATCGACGTGCGCGGCAACGGCGGCGGCAACGTCTCACCCCAGATCATCGAACGCCTCCGCCGCGAACTGGCCATGGTCAACGTCCGCCGCAACGGCACGCCCAACGCGAATCCGACCGGCATGCTGCTCGGGCCCAAGGTCACGCTCCTCAACGAGTATTCCGCCTCGGACGGCGATCTGTTCCCGTATCGCTTTCGCGAACACGGTCTGGGCAAGCTCATCGGCAAACGCTCGTGGGGTGGAGTCGTCGGCATTTCCAACACTCTCCCCTTCGTCGACGGCGGCGATCTGCGGAAACCCGAATTCGCCCCTTATTCCAAGGATGGCCGCAATTGGATTATCGAGGGCCACGGCGTGGAACCCGACATCGTCGTGGACAACGATCCCGCCCGCGAATTCCGCGGCGAGGATCAGCAGCTCGACAAGGGCATCGAGGTCCTCCTCGCGGAACTGCAGACGAAGGGTCAGACCCTGCCGCCACCCCCGCCAGGGCCGATCAAGCGGTAATCTCCGCGCCGGGCCGCCGCGGGGCGATTCGCCCAGAAATCAAATGTAACGTATTACGTTACATTTGATTTTTCGTTCGGCCACCGGGAGCCGCGGTTGACAATTCGCTCGCGCGTAGCTTGGGAAATCGAGGGATGACGGCGCATCGCCAGCGACACCGTCGTCTGCGTGACCTTCGCCCGGCGCGCAATGTCGGCCTGCGTAACGCGACTGTGCTTCATTCAGGCACAAAGCCTCG
>SXSC01000136.1 GCA_005792355.1 Opitutaceae bacterium | reverse complement strand
TGAATTTGCGGCATTCGTCTCCCTTGCCACGGCTGGTTCCCGCCTTCAATCCCGGACCGGCCCAACTCAGGTTCAGGTCTCTTTTTCGTTCCTCTCTCCACCTCTTCGCTTCAGGTGCAGGTCAGGATGTCTGAGGCTAAGTTGCACGGCGTAGCTCTCCCACTGGCCCAGCCAGGTGCCGTCCGGCTGACGGTTCCAGCGGAATGCTTGCCCACCATCAAGCGTTTCGGCCAAAACGTCGCCCGAGACGGAAGCGGCGCCGGGGAGGGGTTGCCATGAAGACCAAGGGATCGCGGGCATGAGCTTCAGCGGTGGCTTGGTCCGCGCCACCTACTTGGCCGGCTTTTCCCAGAGGAAGCTCTTGTGCTCGGCGAGCACGCGGCCGTCGCCGGCGACGAGCGTGAGCTTCCACGCCACCGGGTTGGCCGGCTTGCCGCCGGGCCAGGCGGCGCCCGTGAGGCCGAGTTGGAACACCGTTTCCTTCGCCGGTAGCACGGCGGGAAATGAATACGCCTTTGGCTCCGGCGCGTCGGGGCGGATGACGCTCAGGGCGAATTTCGCTGCGGCCAGCGGTACGGTGCTTTTCACCCGCACGAGAAAGTAAAAACCCTCGCGGGTCTCTGGCTGGGTGCGCAGGACAATCTGGCCCGAGGAGTTTTCGCCGCGACCGAAATATTCGCCGATGCGCTCAAACGATTCGGCGTCGCGCCAGCCGGGCCAGATGCGGACGAACTCCGCCCCACCTTCGCCAGCCCACGCGGGAGTGAAGGAGGCCACGAAGCCTACCAAACCGAGGAAGACTGTGAGCAGGCGGCGAATCATTGCTGAGACGATGTGCGTGAACTGGCTGGGCGACAAGCGTGGGTTGGATCGCGGGGGTTGGATCGCGGGCGTGGCCAACCCGGACGTTTTGCACCGCGCCACCGGGTCGCCACCAAGAGTTTTCAGAAATCTTGAAATCGGGCATCTGAAATCTCGAAATTTCAAACTGACGAATTTTGGAACGGTAGACCCGTTCCGCCAACGTTACCGGGCAAGCAAGATTTCAGATGCCCGACGATCGATCCGACCGACTGCGTCACAAAAGGCTGCGCCTCATCGGAGGGCGTCGCTTCGACGGCGACGCAAAGGATCCTCGAAAGAACGGCTGCGACAAAGAGCAGCCCTCCGAGATGCTTGGTGACGCTCTGGATAGATTCCGAGGTTTCCTCGGTTACGGTTTCGCGCGGTGGTCGGAAACTCCCAGGCTCGTCGCTACGGTTGTTTTTCCAGCCGCACGATCTGGAAGCGTCGGAAGATCAGCGGGGCGGGCTCCCAGCCTTTTACGGCGGCGTGGAGGAGGTAGGTGCGGGCGCCAACAGAGAGCGGGGCGACCGGAGCCTCGTGCAACAGGAGCGCTTCGGCCTGCTGGAAAAATTCAGCGCGGGCCGCGGGTTCGGCCATATTCGCGGCGGCGGTGAGGTGCCGATCGTAGGCGGGGCTGTTCCAGCCCGTCCAATTGTAGCCGCTGGTGGCGGAGAACAGGCCGAGAAACGTCACCGGGTCGGGGAAGTCCGCCGTCCAGGCGGCGGTGGAGATGGTGTAATTAAGCGTCTGTTGATTTTGGACCCAGACCTTCTGCTCCAGCTGCGAAATCGAAGTGCGCACGCCCAGGTCGCGTTGCCACATGGCTTGGAGGGCCACGGCGACGCGCGGCTCGAGTTCGTCGTTGCGAATTTGGAGATCGAGGACGGGCAGACCGTTGCCGCCAGGGTGGCCGGCCTCGGCGAGAAGCTGGCGCGCGCCGGTGAGATCGAGGGCGACCGCGGCGCGCGCGGTGTAGGTTCCGGTGCCGGGCGGCGTGAACGCATGCGCGGGCAGCCGGCTGCCCTGCAGGATGGTCCGCGCGAGGGTGTCGCGGTCGATGGCGAGCGAGAGGGCCCGGCGCACGCGCGCATCGGTGAGCGGCGGGCGCGCGGTGTTGAGCCGGAGAAAATTGGCCTGCAACGCGGGCTCGAGCCGGAGGCGCGCCGGCTCGCGTTCGCGCCACGGGGTGATCTTGGTGACGGGGATGTTCGCGGTGACGTGCAGCTGACCGGCGCGAAAATTCCGCTCCTCGGCGTCGGGATTTTCGATGGGAAAGAACACCACGCGCTGGAGTTGGTTGAGTGCGGCGTCGCGGTGGTGGGGGTTTTTTTCGAGGACGATGCGGGCGTTGGGCTTCCATTCCGCGAGCGCGAAGGCGCCGTTGCTGACGAGATTGCCGGGGCGCGTCCAATCCGTGCCGCGCTTTTCCAGCGGGCCGAATTTTGCGACGGCGCGCGGGTTGAGCGGAAACCACGCGGGCAGGGAGACGAGCGCGGGCAGGTAGGGCGCGGGGCGCTCGAGGGTGAGCACGAGGGTGCGGGCATCGGGCGCGGCGAAACCGAGCCGGGTGCGGTCGGTGAGTTTGCGCGCGTTGCAGGCCTCGGCGTTTTTCACCACGAAAAGATACCACGCGTTGTCGGAGGCGAATTCCGGACTCAGCACACGGTGCCACGACTGGATGAAATCGTCGGCAGTGAGCGGATCGCCGTTGGACCATTTCAGGCCGGACCGCAGCCGAAACGTCCAAACCAGCCCGTCGGGGGAAACGGTCCACGACTCGGCGGCCGCCGGGAGGGGGTTGGTCGTGCGCTCGTCGAGGAGGGTGAGGCCCTCGAAGAGGGTGTTGACGATCAGCTGGTCGCTGACGACGGAGGCGAGGTGGGGATCGAGGTCGCCCGGCTCGGCGCCGTTGCCGACGAGCAGGGTGCGGGTGCGGATGCCCTCTTCCGCGGGGGTCTCGCGTTTGGCGCAGCCGGCGAAGGCGACGACGAGAGCTGCAAGAGAGCAAAGCAGGCCGGGACGGAGAAGGCGCATGGGGGATTGGAAATCGCCCGGGCGCGACTGGCAAAAGTCTTTTGCGAGAAATCAACTCCCCGCCTCCTGCAACCCATGCGGGCTCGGTGTCGTTCGCCGCAGGGGTCGAGTATTGCAACCGGCCGCGGCCGCAAACTTCGATGTCGCACACGTCGGGAAATTTTCCCACACTGCCGCCCCATGAAACAACACCCCCTTCCTGGTTGTGATCGTCGGCACTTCATCCGGATTGGCGCGGGTGCGGTCATGGGCGCGGCGATGCGGCCCCTGGTGGGCGCGGAGAGCGCGGTGGCTGGCGACAGCGCGCGCAATGCCAAGGTCTCGATCCTGTCATGTCGCGGCTACGGGCGCGAGGTGAAGGCGGCGATGGACCAGAGCTTCGATCTACTTGGGGGCCTCGGGAGTCTCGTCAAGGGCAAGACGGTCACGGTGAAGATCAATCTCACGGGTTCGAAGTTCGAACCGCTCTTCGGTCGTCCGGTGGGGGAGAGCTACGTGACGCATCCGGCGACCGCGATGGCGCTGACCGCGGCGCTGTTCACCGCCGGGGCGCGGCGCGTGCGTTTTGTCGAATCGACCCAGCTGCGGCAGGCGATGGAAAAGACCCTCGTCGACGCCGGCTTCGACTGGAACGCGCTCCAGGCGCTCGGCCCGGTCGAGGCGGAAAACACCCGCAATTTGGGCAAAGGGCGGAACTATGCGGGGTTCAAGGTTCCGAGCGGCGGACACCTTTTTGAGAGCTTCGAGCTGAACCATGCCTACGCGGACACCGATGTTTTTGTGTCGCTTTGCAAACTGAAGACACATGGCACCACGGGAATCACGCTGACCATGAAGAATCTTTTCGGGATCACCCCGAATGCGCTGTATGGCGACGACGCCCCCTCCGAGGACGGCACGAAGGGTCGCGGGCGGTTGCACAACCTGAAGGGTTGGGACAATCAAGGACCGGCCGCCGTGTTTGATCCTCCCGGGTCGAAGCGCGATTTCTTTGTGCCGAACGACAGTGGCTATCGCATCCCCCGCATCGTCACCGATGTCTGCGGGGCCCGGCCGATTCACCTCGGTATCATCGACGGCATTACGACGCTGAATTGGGCCGAGGGCCCCTGGGTGAAGGGGAGATCGCAGAAGATCGCCTCGCCGGGTGTGCTCATCTGCGGATTGAACCCGGTGGCGACCGACACGGTCGGCACGGCGGTGATGGGATTTCCAGACGTCCGGGCGGTGCGCGGGGTCCCGCCGTTCGGGCCGGGGGACAATCACCTCGTACTGGCGGAGCGGGCCGGGCTGGGAACGTGCGATCTCGCGAAAATCGAAGTCGTCGGGCAGCCGATCGAGAAAGTCCGCAGCAAGGAATTTCCCTCGTAGCAGAGCCGCCGGCCGGTCGGTTTTGGGCTCGAGAATTTTTCTCCAACCCAGCCATTTGGCAGAAAGATTTTGGGCAAGAATTCAGAAAGGCCACCGAGGCTAGTGTGCCGACCGCAAAGTAGCGTGACAAGTAGCGGCGAGCGCCAGCGAGTGGATCGCGCCGGTGGTCCACTCGCTGGCGCTCGCAGCTACACGTCACGAAAGTTATTGGTCGCGCCACTAGAAGCCCAGCGTGGCGCTCAGGACGAAGGAGCGCGGCGGCAGATAGAGGAAGGAAGTCGGCACCGTGACGCGATCGGGGCGGGAGAGGTCGCCGTTGGGCGCGCGGAGGCCGGCGCCGATGTAGACGAGGTCGTCGTTGTCGAGGACGTTTCCGATCTTGAGGTTGAGATCGAGGGTCAGGTTCCGCCGCAGCTTGTACTGGTAGCCCACCGTGGTGGTGACGGTGTAGTACCCGGGCATGAATAGTTGCGTGGTGGCGCCAACCGCGGGGTTGTCGATCGCGGTGGCGGGGCTGGCGGGGTTGATCATGGTGTCGCCGCCCCGGTTGCCGATCGCCTTCTGGCCGATGTATTGCACGCCGCCGCCGACGCGGAGGTTTTTCAGCACGCCGCGGGAGAAGCGGTAGTCGGTGAACAAATTCGAGGTGAACTTGGGCTGGTTGCTGAAGGTGGCGGCGGTCGGATCGCTCGTGGCCCTGAAGTTCTGGATGTCGTTCCACGCAGTGGCGGCCACGGCGGCGTCGGGGGAGCGGTTGGCGACGGGCACGCCGAGGTCAACGGTGGCCACGTTGTTGGCGCCGATGATCACGCCGGCGTCCTGCACGATCTGTTTCAGCGTCGCCTCGTTGGCGTTGAGATAGGACCACTGCTCCTGGTTGGTATTGGTGGTGAGATTCTTCGGAATGCCGGCATTGGCGGTGAGGCGCCAGTTGCTGGTGAGGTTGGCGACGATGTCGATCTCGTAGCCGCGGCCCTTTGAGTCCTGGAAGTCAAACGTCGGCGTGGGCACAAGCGGCAGACCGCGGGTGTTCTGGCCGTCGGCGGAGAGGTCACCCACGCGGTTCGCGGCGGCGATGTTGGCGTATTTGCGGGTCTGGCCGGTGTTGTCGAAGGAGTTGTTGCGCTGGGTCGAGCCGTACTTGCCGAACGAGGCGCTGACGCGGCCCTTCAGCAGGCTGAAGCGGATGCCGAAGTCCCAGCCTTCGCTCTGGCCGGGCGGGAGCGCGGCGCCGTTGATCGTGATGCCGGCGCCGGGAGGGTTGAATGACTCGGCGAAGTTGGCGTAGGTGCTGACCCAGGACAGCAGGTGCACGACGCCACCATAAGTGACGGTGGTCACATCGAAATCGACCGGCGGCGAAGAGTAGTCGTCGCGGAAGCGATCGTTGGCGTACTGCGGAAGCGCCCTGCCGGTGCCGTCGCGCGGCCGGGAGAGGGCGGGCAGGGTGGCGCCGTTACCGCTGATCGCGCCGTTGGTCTCCCTGGCCTTGTAGGTGAGATTCCAGTAGTCGGCGGGCGGGAGCGGGCGGTAGATGGGCGTCTGGCCGTCCCAGTTGGCGGGGTAGTCGGCGATGACGGCGTTGGCATTGCCGTTGAGGGTGTAGAGGTCGCGCTGGAGAGTGTCGCGGCGCGCGCCGCCGATGAGATTGAGACGGCCGTTGAAGAGCTTGGCGTTGAGCGCGCCCTGCAGGTAGGTGAACGTGGTGTCGGAGGCGCGGAAGTTGCCCGCGCTGCGGATGTCGTAGATCCTGGTGATGCCGTAGGTGGCGTTGGTGCCGGCGACGGGATCGACCAGCCGCACGCTGGGGGGGATCGTGAACGGCTTCACGGGGTCGTTGAGGTAGTAGCGGTAGTTGAAGAGGTCGTCGCGGGAGCGGGCGCGGACGTCGGGGTTGCGGTTTATCACGTAGCCGTAACCGCGCACGTCGTTGTGCACATTGCGGCCGCCGGCGATGAGGTTGGCGCGGAAGCTGCCCCAGCGCGTGCGGTCGAACACGAAGGCGGCGGCGGCGCGGGCCTCCTTGATGTTGTTCAGGTAATAATAAGTGCCGCTGACCGCCTCGCTGTAGGGCTGCTTGAAATTAGGATTGGGCCGGCCGTCGGGCAGGGTGGCGTTGACGTCGAGGAAGACGCTGCCCAGGCGCGACGCGACGGCCTCGACGTGCTTCTTGGTCCGCGCCCAGTTGGCCGCGGCTTCGAAGAACAGATGCTCGCCCTGCTGGTGCTCGATGAACACGGCGGTGTCGCGGAACTGGTACGAGAGCGTGGGGGCGTCCGGCTGGAGCACCGTCTCGCGGGTGGGCCGGCGGAAGAAGGAACCGGACTCGCTCAGGCCGTAGAGCAGGTCGGCCGAGTAGGCGCTGTCGATCATCGGGCCATTGTTGATGCCGAGGTTGGCGGTGGAGAGCGGGAGCCGGCCGCCGACCGGCACGGCGGCGTTGGCGGCGCCACCCTGGGTGCGCCAGGAGTTGGCCCAGTTCATCACCGTGCCGCCATCCGAGCCCGGAATGTAGATGAGCTGCGGCGCGGTGCTCGAGCCGAAGCGCGCGAGCCCGAGGGCGTCGGCGTTGGCGAGCGCGACCGTGCCGGGCGCGGCGACGGTGGTGCGGCCATCCCAGCCGGAGAGCGACTCGCTCATCGTCTCGCGGCCCATGATCGTGCTCTGCTTGTAATACTCGAACTCGGCGCGCACCTGGGTGCGGCGGAAAGGGCGGTAAGTGACGGCAAAATGGTTGCCGCGGCGATGGTCGAACTCGAGGTTGCGCCAGGTGTCGACGTCCTGCCAGAGGAGGTTGGCGCGCAGGGCGAGTTTGTCGCTCAGGGGCCGGTTGACGTCGTAGCTGGCGCGGAAGCGGTTCCAGGAACCGAGGGTGAGCGTGGCCTTGTCGAAGGCCTTGTCGGTGCGGGCCTGCTTGGTCATGCCCACGACCACGCCGCCGAGGCCGCCGGTGCCGATCAGGAGGGCGTTGGGGCCGCGGGCAAAGTCGATGCGCTCCTGGCTGTAGGTGTCGGCATTGAGGCCGAGCTGGAAGAAATTGCGCTGGGCGGCGCCGGCGATGCGCACGCCGCGGGACATCACGCTCGAGCCGGCCTCGTTGTCATTGTAGCGGTAGGAACTCGTGTCCTGGAGCGGCATATAGGAGCCGACCGACCACGTGAGCGCCTGCTCCTGGTCGAAGAGCCCGAGCGTATCGAGAAAGTCGCGCGTGAGCACCGAGTAGGCGACCGGCGTATCGCGCAGGTCGGTGGCGAGGCGGCCACCGGCGAGGGAGGCGGCGGCGACGAAGCCCTCGTCCTTCTCGGTGGCGACGGTGAAGGGCGTCATGACGATCGGGTCCGCCGCGAGCAGTGCGGCAGCCTGGCGCGGGGCGGCGGAACTGCGCGGGGCCGGCGGAGCGGATGGTGCCGCCGGGGCGGGGGCCGCGGGCAGCGGCGTATTCAGAGCAAGGAGACACAAGGCGAGGCGCAAGGAGTGAGGCATGGGACGAAGGGACCGCGAACGGCGGGACAAGCATCGGACGCCGGTCCGGCGGTGTCGAGCCCCGAAGGTGGGTCGCAACTTCCGGCCGGTAAACCCGGCGCCTGCTCGCCGCGCGACGTGCGGCCTCGGCGTGGCGGCCGGTGGCGCGTCGCGACCCGCGGATCCGATTTGTCGGGCCAACCCTCAAAACGAACCCCGGAGACCGACCGCCATCTGAATGCCGTATTCCTGTTCCGCGTAGAGCCGGGCGTAGTCGGGCGTCTGGTCGCCGTAGCGGAGGAAGCGGTAGGGCTGGTTGAAGATATTTGTCGCGCTGGCCACGAAGGAGAGACTCTTCGTGAACTGGTACGAGCTGTTCACATCAAGGACCGTGCGGGCTTCGATGTACTCGTAGCCGTTGGGGCCGGCGGCGGCCAGGGGGCCACGCTGGTCGAGGCCGCGGTAGTTCCACCGGGCGGTGAAAGTGAAACGCTTCGGGGCGAAGGTGAAGCCCCAGTTGGCGCTCTTGGGGATGAAACTCGTGAAGGCCGCGCCGGGGGCGCCGTCCAGTTCGAGCTTGGTGCCGTTGGCAAACAGCGTGAAGTAGCCGCCCCATTTGCCGAGCATGCGCAGGTTCTGCCGGATGGAAATCTCGGCGCCGGTGATGCGGGCATCGCCGGCGTTGAACTTGGAATTGATGTTCCAGTCGAGGTAACGGTCGGGCAGGCCGAGTTCGTCGAGGACCGCGGGCGTGGCGCGACGGGAGGCGTTGCCGAAAAAGTTTCTCAGCTCCTTGAGAAAGAGGCCGGCGGTGAGCAGGCCGCCGTGGTCGGTGTAATATTCGGCCGAGAGGTCGAAGTTGTCGGCTGTCCAGGGGCTCAGGGCGGGATTGCGGACGGTCAGCGTGCCGCGGAACTGGCCGGGCTGCAGATCGTCGTCTTCATCGGGATCGGTCGCACTCGTGTTGGCCACGGTGCGCGGGATGATGTCCGCAAAATTGGGCCGGCCATAGGTTTTGGCCCAGGCCGCGCGGAGGAGGAAGTTTTCCGTGGTGTTGTAGGTGAGGTGGACGCTCGGGTAGTAGCCGTGGTACTCGCGATGCGTGAAGAAGGCGCGGTACTCGCGGGTGAGCAGGTTCTCGGCGAGCGAACCGGCGGCGCCGGCCTCGGTCCGGCGGAGGCGCTGGCCGGCGGCGTTGCGGACAAAGGAGCCGTCAGGGTGGCGTTGCCAGATGCGCTCGGTGTCGACGAGACCGCCGATGCCATCGTCGCTGGTCTTTTCGAAACGCACGCCGCCGAGGACGCGCAGGCGACTGGCGAAGAGGCGGGTGTCGGCCTGCACGTAGGCGGCCTGGACCTGCTCCTTGATGTTTTCGTTGTTATCGATGTGGGAGTTTCGGTCGGAGACCCTCTGCGCCTCGGTTGGCTGATACAGCAGAGGATTGACCTGGTAGGCGCGAAAGGCGCGGCTGGGCGACATCCAGTTGATGCTGGGCAGGCCGTAACCCGTCTCGGCGTTCTTGTATCGCTGCATCAGGTACGGCTCGATCGCGGCGGTGGCGGCGGAGACGCCGTCGGGGCCCAGGAAAGTCCACGTTTCGTTTCTCAGGTTGTTATCGAGCATCACGCGCTTCTCCAGCACGCCGGTCTGGAGCGCGGTCGGCACCGGCAGGAAGTCGAGCGTGCGGCGGAGGTTGAGAAAACCCTGGTTGGTGTAGCTGTGGTTGTTGAGGTTGGCGTTGTTGGCGGTGTTGCCGCGGAGGTTCGCCGGGTTGTTCCAGTCGACCCGTTGGTCGTTATTGTCGAAAACTTCGATGCGACCGGGCAGGGCGGCGCCGGGCTGAAGGTCGAGGAAGTTGATGCGCACGGGGAAACGCTGAATGGCGCTCGCCTGCAGGAAGAAGCCCGCGTCGAAATAACGGCGCTTGATTTGCGAAGCCGAGCGGCTGACGCCGGTCTCGACGCGCCAGCGACCATTGTCGTAGCGGTAGCTGACGTTGCTGGAGTCCGAGATCTGGTTGATCAGCTGGTTGGTGCCGTTGTTATTCAGGGTGGCGCGACCGGTGGCGCCGAGAGTCTGGCCGCCGTCCCACGCGAGCCCGCGCCCGCCGGCAATCGAGGAGGTTGCGGTCGTGCTCGTGTTCCAGGTGTAGGAGAGCGACCCGATGCGCGTGTCGGTCCGGCTGGCAACGTGGCCGACCGAGAGCACGCCGTTGTCGCTGATCTTCCAGTCGGTCTTCACGCTGAGCGTGTTGCGCCTCAGGTCGCGGGGGCCGTCGAGCAACGCGAGCGAATTGAGGATCGGATTGGCGTAGTTGATCGGGGTGCCGGCGGGCGAGCCCGGGGGGACGATCGCGGTCCAGGTCTGCAGCGTGCGGTGCTGCTCGTTGTAGGAGCGGGAGTGATTGGCGGCGATCACCACGCCAAAGCGCTTGGTGACGGGCCAGGTGAAGTCGAGGCTGGCTCCGGGGAAAATCTTCGAGGTCAGCTTGTCCCCGTGCGAGTGCGGCGTCTTTTTCAAGTCGAGGTTCTCGTGATTGCCGATCAGGTTGAGCGAATAGCGAAGCTGGCGGCCGGTGCGCTCAAAGGCGCTCTTGCTCACGAGGTTGATGGAGCCGGCGAGCGAGTCGGAAGGGTTGGCGGGAGTCGGAACCTTGGAGACCTCCATGCGGGCGATGTCATTGAGGGCCATCGAGCGCACGTCGACCGAGCGGGTGGCCGTGGTCCAGATGTTGGAGGCGGGCGCGCCGTCGTTGGTGATCGACGTCATGCCGCCGCCGATACCGCGAATGGAGACGCCGGAGACATCGGCGAGATCGCTCTCGACGGTGACGCCGGGGAGAAACTTCATGAACTCGCCGGCGGAGCCGCCGAGGACGTCGCCCAGGGAGTCGGTCGAGAGGACATTCTTGATGTTCGGGGCGAATCGCTGCTCGTTGGTGGCGATGGCTTGCGCGTCGGTCTCCTTGTCCTGCGCGACGATGAAGGCATCGAGCTTGATGGTGCCGTCGCCCTGCTGGCCGTAGCGGGTGACGGAGGTGAGATTGAAATTCTGCGTCGCGAGACCGCCGGCGGAAACAGCAAGCTGGACCGTGGCGAGATCGAGGTCGGTGAAGAAGACCTCGACCGTCACAAGACCGCTGGGGACATTCACCAGGCGGTAGGTGCCGTCTTTGTCGGAAAAGACGGTGTTGCTGGAGCCCTTGACGGAAACCCGGGCGTTATTGAGGTACTGGCCGGTGGCGACGTTCTGCACGCGGCCGGAGATGGAGCCGGTGGATTGGGCCGACGCGGCGGGCGCCGTGGCGGCCGCCACCCTGGGCAGGGCGGCATGCGGAGCGAGCGCGAGACAACCGGCGAGCAGGTGGAGTATGGGTTTCGTCATGGGGGGATGATGACCGAACCTCGGCCGCGTAAATGGGCGTGCGCCTCTGCGGACGTCGGCCGTGGCGGGCACGGTGCGAAGAAACAGACCTCCGACCGCACCCTGTCAACGATCAGGTTTTCGGGCGGAGCGAAATCCCACGCGGGATGCCGGGCACGATCCAAACGTTGCGGAAAACCACCGGGTTGCCGTGGTCCTGGAGAAAGACCGGTCCGGCTGGACCATCCAGGGGCTTCGTGATCGGTGCGGAGGTCGTGAAATCCCTGGCCAGTTCCAGGTTCTCGTGCACGGGCACGCCATTCAGCCGGACGGTGATGCGGGGCCAGGCCGTGCGTTGCCCGGCCGCGTCGAATCTGGCGGCGGTGAACTCGACGTCGTAGGTCTGCCACGCGAGCGGCGGCAGGCACATGTTCAACCGGGGTTTGGCGATCGAGTAGATGCCGCCGCACTCGTTGTCCTTCCCCTCGAGCCCGAACGAATCGAGGATCTGGGTTTCCCAGCGGCCGCTGTGATAGACGCCGCTGTTGCCGCGCTGCTGGCCGCGTGCCGTGGGTTTGTACGGCGTGCGGAACTCCAGGTGCATCGTGTAATCGCCGAAGTGTTTTTTGCTGGAGCTGCCGGTGGCCAGCAGGTGCCCGTTCTCCACCCTGCCCTTTTCCCAGTGATCCGCCGAGGTGCCGTCGAAGAGCACCACGGCGCCGGCGGGAGGCTTGCGGCCAAGCGTGGCGCTGTGGCGCTCGGTGCGCGCGAGGGTGTGCTTCGCGCCGTCAGCGGTGGTCAGCGAAAGCGAGCCCTGGGCGATCGTCGCGGCGATTCTGCCGGAGGCGTCCACACAATCGACCACGTCGCCCTTGCGTCCGCCCTGCAGCAACGTGCGCGACCTGCCCGGTTCCCATCCCGCGCCCGGCAGGCCGCCCGCGAGGAGGTAAACATCGAACCGCCCGCCGCCGAGCGCCACCACCTGGGCGCCCATGGCCTTTCCCTGTTCGGCACTGCGATATTCGCCCTGGAGGGCGAAATCCGGGTCTTCCCGCAGCGCGGTTTCGGGAGTGGTCCACGCCCTGTGTTCGGCTTTCGTCGCGGCGTTGAGCGGAAGAACCGCGAGCAGGGCGCAGACGCCGCAGGAAAGGAGAGGGATTCTCATGCGCGTGATCTCAGCGGCGATCATCCCCGTGGCCAAAGGGCCTCGCCGTAGCTCCAGCCGTCCCGGACCGGTTCCCTGACGAAGACGCTCAGCTCCGGGTGGTTGGTGACGCGGCCCGCCTTCGCGTCCCACTCGATGCGCGTGTTGAATCGCTGGGCCAGCACCCCCAGCAGAATGATCTCGGTCAGCCGGGCGGCGTAGTCGAAGTTCGATCCCGGTTCCGGCCCTTCGCCCTTGATCGCGCGCAGCCACTCGCGGAACGGCCCGCCCGCGACGCGCGGAATCGTCTGCGCCGGCGGGTTGGCCTTCCACTCGCCGCGCAATTCTTCCGGAAGGATCAGCGGTGCTCCGGCATGGGTGCCGCAGCCGAGCAGGCCCTTGGAGCCGACGAGCCAGCAGGCGCGCCCCAGGTGCGCCGCGTGTTCGGCGCCGAATGTTTCGAGGCGGCCGACCCTGGCCCAGTCCTGCGGGCCATCGAACCAGTCGAGCGTCACGGGCCCGCGGCCGCCCTTGGCCGGAAAATGAAACCGGAGGTGGCTGGCGGTGGGAATCACGCCCTCGAGTGATTTCTCGCGGTGGAGGCATTCGACCACCGTGGGCGGATCGAGGTCCAGCGCCCACACCGGGGTGTCGAAGGTATGGCAACCGAAGTCGCCCAGCATGCCGAGCCCGAAGTCCCAGAATGCACGCCACTTCTTCGGGAGATAGTCGGCGTAGAAGTCGCGCTTCGCCGCCGGGCCGAGCCAGAGATCCCAGGCGAGGCCGTCAGGCACGGGCGAGGACGGCGGCGGCATGGCGGCAGGGTTGGCGAAGTGCTTACTGCCCATCTCCGGACCGCTGTTGCGGCAGAAGACCTGGCGGACATCGCCGATCACGCCGGCGCGCACCGCTTCGACCGACTGGCGGATGCCGTCGCCCGCGTGCCCCTGGTTGCCCATTTGGGTCACCACCTTGTAACGGGCCCTGGCCTTCACCAATGTCCGGCATTGCCACAAGTTGTGGGTAAGCGGCTTCTGGGTGTAAACGTGGATGCCACGCTCCATGGCCGCCAGCGTGGCCGCGAAGTGCGTGTGGTCGGGCGTGGAAACGACCACCGCGTCGATCTCCTGGTGCATCTTGTCGAGCATCACGCGGAAGTCGTCGAAGAATGGCTGGGAGGTTCGCCAGCTCTTGATGTTCTCCGCGCAGAGATCGCGGTCCACATCGCAGAAGGCGACGAGGTTTTCCTCCGAGCAGCCCTGGTTATAGGGTTGTTGGGCGATCCAGCCGCCGGCGCCGATGAACGCGACGTTTACCCTGCCGTTGGCGGACTTGCCCGGCTTGCCGAGGGCGAACGCCGGAAACGCGGTGCTGGCGGCGGCGGCGGCGGTAGTGGTGAGAAAGGTCCGGCGTTTCATGCAGGGCGTGGGTGAGGGGGTGGTCAAGGAGCCGAACTTCTTTCCAGGCCGGTGCGGTTGATGAGGCCGCCGAACGGATTGTTGCCGAAAGCGGGGGCGCTGAGGCTGCGGTTCCATTCGGCGGCGGCGGCGGCGAGGCGCGCGGCGATTTCGGGGCGCGCCGAGGCGAGGTCGCGGGTCTCGCCGAGGTCGGCGGAGAGATCGTAAAGCTGCGGAGCGTTTTGATAGGTGCGCAGCCACTTCCAATTTCCCTCGCGCACCGCGAACGCCTCGCCTCCATCCATGCGCCAGAAGAGGCGCGCGTGGGGCGCGGCGGTGTTCCTTCCGGTGAGAAAAGGCAGGAGATCGATGCCGTCGAGGGCGGCGAGCTTGGCGTCGCGCGCGGTGCTCGCGGCGGCGAGGGCCGTCGGCAGGATGTCGAGGGAGATAACGGGTTGCGGATAGGTGCGGCCGGCGGGGATCCGGGCGGGCCAGGCAACGAGGAACGGCACGCGAATGCCGCCTTCGAAGACGTCGCCCTTTTGACCGCGCAACGGTGAGTTGACGGAGGCGTTGGCGTTGCGCTTGGTCATCGGGCCGCCGTTGTCGGAAATGAAAAAGATCAGCGTGCGTTCGCGTTGGCCGGTGGCGTCGAGGGCGGCGAGAATGCGGCCCACGGCCTCGTCGACGGTGGCAACCATCGCGGCATAGGTGCGGCGGCGGACGTCGGGGATCGCGGCGAAGCGGGCGAGTTGATCGGCGCGGGCCTGCAGCGGGGTGTGCGGCGCGTTGAAGGCGAGGTAGAGGAACCAGGGCTTTGGGTCGCGGGCGTGGCGGGTGACGGACGCGGCGGCCTCTTCGCCGAGGCGGGTGGTGAGTTCGCCGACCTCGGGCACTTCGGTGGAGTTGCGCAGGAGGGGGGAGTTGTGTTCGGCGTCGCCGCTGGTGGCCGCCTTCTTGCCCGCGCCGATCTCGACTTCGACCACCGAGCCGGGGAAATAGCGGTGGCCACCGCCGAGGAAGCCAAAGTATTCGTCGACGCCGCGGCGATTTGGGTGAAACTGCGGATGGGCACCGAGGTGCCATTTGCCAATCGCGCCGGTGGTGTAGCCGGCGGCGCGGAGGGAATCGGCGAGCGTGGTTTCGGAAAGCGGCAGGCCGTGGGTAACGGCAGTGGCATCCCACTTCGGGTTGAATTCATATCCGAAGCGCTGCTGGTAGCGGCCCGTGAGAAACCCGGCGCGGGACGGACTGCAGACCGGATAGGAAACGTAGCCATCGGTGCAACGGATGCCGGAGGCGGCGAGGCGGTCGAGGTGCGGCGTGGGAATGTCGCGGGCTCCCTGAAAGCCGACGTCGTTGTAGCCCAGATCGTCAGCGACGATGAGGAGGATGTTGGGGCGAGGCTCGGCGGCGTGGGCAGCGGCCAAGGCCGCGGAAAGCAGGAGAGACAGCGAGACGAGGCGACGCATGGGGAGTGTTATTTTGAGCGGAAAGTGGGGCTGAGGACGACCTGTTCGATGGTCGGCGCGCTTCGTCAGTCAATCCGGTTCTCGCCGCGATTTTCCGACTGGTGGATCGTCACCGGCCAACCGGGAAACTGATTGGACGCCTTTCCGTCGGCGGGATCGATGAGGAAGCGGAACGAATCGATGGCGTAGGTTTTCTTCACAGGATCGAAAGTGATGAAGCCGAAGCCGCTGCCTTTCTCGTGGGCTTTGTCGTAGCGGTTGGGGGCCTTGCCGACCTCGGGATTACCCACGGCGTAGACGTAGACCTTGTTGCCAAATCCATCCAGATACTCGCCGGTATGAGGCAAGCCGTGCTTCGGGCGTTTCGCGTGCGGCATGCCCACGTCGTCCGGGCGCCACCAGCGAGGATACCCGACGGCGATCGCCGGCGTGCAGAAGGACCACAGGCTGTCGCGCTGTTGGCCGACACCATACTGGGCGAGCGTGGTGAGATGCTGGTCGCCGTTGATGTGCAGGGCCATCGCCGGACGCAGAATGTCGATCGCGCGATTGCGCGGGGATTGCGGCCAGGCGCCCGAGTCGAGGTCGCCCTTGAGGTAGCCGCCGAAGGCGCCGTGGTGCGTGGCGAGGGCCGCGAACACGGTTTGACTCAGGACGGCCTTGAGCGAATGGCCGCGCCAGTCGTGCACCCACTTTTGCAGAAACTTTTCCTGCCGCATTCCGAGCAGGACCAATCCCGGTTGGTCGAGGGCGCCACTGTCGAAAGTCGGACTGACCACGTGGTCGGCGCGCGGGCCATCGGTCTTGACGCAATCGGGGCCGCTCTTCCACTGGCGGTCGGCGATGATCGCGAAACCGACGCCACCGTAAACCATGTCCCCGAAATAAACGCTGATGCCCTGCTGGCTGGGCGCCGGATCGTACGGGTCGGGATGGTGCGAGACGTTGGTCCGGTGCACGGCATTGACCATCCGGGCCGGCTCGGCGTATCCGCTGCTTGACGACGCCCCGGGGTCGGCCGCCAGGTTGGTCATCGGGGCGCCGCCTTCGCCCCAGATGTTGCCCTGGAAAACATCGTGATCGTCGGGGAGACACAGCGTGGGGGCATCGCGCATCACGCCGCGGAACGCCCAGCCGAACTGGTAGAACTTCCGCAGGTAGTTGAGAATCGCCGGTCCGGCCGGCGCGCGGACGATGCCGAAGCCGCCGTGGCTCTCGTAGATTTGATCGCCGGAGAAGAACACGAGATCGGGCTTCAGCTTCGCGACGTTGCGGACCAGGGGTTCGTAAGGGAAGGCGTAGTCGTTCTGGCAGGTCATCGCCGCCATCCGCAATGGCCGGCCTGCGGGATTCGCCAAGATCGTTCCGGTCCACTCGTCGGGCGTCACGCTGCCGTCGCGGTGCTTTTCGCGATACACGAGCTTGTAGGGCGTGGCCGTTTTCTCGTCCCACCGGGGGATGCGGAAGGTGGCGACCCAGGCGTCGGGATCGAGTTTTCCCTCCCCCAGCGATTGCCAGGCGCCGCCGCGCTGTACGTGCAGCTCCACCACCTGGCTGTCGTCCCGGCCCATCGGACCGGTCAGCGCGCTGAGCTTCATGATCCAGCCTTCGGGCGTGCGCGAGTCGCTGAGCGAGTACATGGACCAAAGCAGCGGACCAAAGCGCTGGGCGGGAGTGATTGTGAAGGCGTCACCCGCCATTTGCCATGCGGTGAACCGGTAGCGCGAACTTCCGCCCTGGCTCGCTGCCTTGGCGGCTTTCTTGGGCGCGGTTGGCGCGCCCTCCGCGGCATAGCCGCTCACGAGAGCGACGTTGCCGAGCAGCGTGGCGGCCGGGACGGTGTGGCTAAGTTTGCCGAGGCTGGCGCCGGTGTCGTTCGCGCGAGCTTCCAGCGTGAGGGCAACGTCCGCGCCGGTTCCGACACCGGAAAGGACCAGCCCGATTTTCTTCGAATCGGCGCCGGCCGCCAGCGGAGCCGTCTTGGAGCCCAGCACCATTTTCCCTTCCGCCACCCCGGCGTTGAGGCCCTGCATGACGAAACAATTACTGCGATACTCGTTAAGTTCGCTGCGCACGCCGAGGCGAAAGCCGGCGCCTGCGTCCTTGCCTCGCGCTTCGAGCAACGACATCCGCACCGACATCGTGAAGCCCTTCGCCGGTTCCGCGATTTGGTGCGTCAGCGAATGAATGCTGCGATTGCCGCCGAGACTCCGGCATTCGGCGCCGCCATCGGCGATCTGCCAGTCCTCCATCGGATTCGCCCAATACTCGCCGCCGAGCCAGACGCGGTCTTGGGTGCGGCTCCAGGAATCGGGCGACTTGGCGTCGGACGCGCGTTTCGGCGCGGAGGCGGCCGCGACCGGCCTTGGTCCGGAGGCCGCGCCGACCACGGTGGCGGTGGCGAGCAGTTTCAGGGCCGTGCGGCGGGAGATAGAATCATTCATGGTGATGGCGATGTCGGAGAAGGTGGCGCAGGGTGCCAGGGTCTGTTGCAGGGTGACGAAGGCTCGATACAGCGGGCTGGGTTTTCGTGGAGATTCATTATCCTGAACCGCGTTGGGTCCGTTCAGCGGTTTTGGTGGGCGTGCACCAAGTGGATCGAGTGTAGCACCGGAGGTGGATTACGGCTGCTTTTTCTTCTTCTCGCGGCGCGTCGGCGCCTGGTCGGCGCTGGTGACCCGAGGGGAAGGATACTGGTCAAACACCTCACCTTTGCCGAGGGCGCGGGGATCCTGCTGCCGCCGCAGTTCGGCCATGAGCTTCTCGCGCAGGGCGGCGGCCTTGCTGGCGAAGGCGGGATCGGCGGCCAGGTTGGTCACGCAGTCCGGATCGCGGGCGAGGTCGAACAGTTGTTCGGCGGGGCGCTTGCCGAAGGCGTGCTGCCAATACGGATCCAGCTCGCCCCGCTCGGCCGCGAACGTCTTCGACGGGCTGTTGTCGGTGTCGCGTAAATCGCGGTCGGGATCACCGCAGGGCCAGCGTTCGGGCGCGAAGTTCCGCACGTAGAAGAGATTTCCCTCCCGAATGGCCCGGGCGGGATAGCCGAGCCCCGCGGGCGAACCGGGCCGCGCCAGCACGTCGTTGCGCTCGCGCCCGAGGACGACGAAGCCGCGTCCGCCCTGGGCTTCATTCCGGAGCACGTCGGAAAAACTGCGGCCGGTGATGGGCGCCATGCCGCGGCCGGCCCCGTCGACCCCAAACACTTCGAGAAAGGTCGGCGCCAGATCGATGAAACTGATGAACTCGGCGACCCGGCGGCCTGGTTTCGCGATCCGTCCGGGCCAGGACACGACGAAGGGAACGCGATGAGCATCGTCGAAGGTGTGCCCCTTCACCCGGGGAAACGGCATCCCGTGGTCCGAGGTGACGATGATCAAGGTGTTGTTGATTTCGCCGCTGGCCTCAAGCGCGGCGACCAACGAGCCGACCTGGGCGTCATAGGCTTCGACCTCGATCGCATAGTCGAGCATGTCGCGGCGAATGACGTCATGGTCCGGCCAATACGCGGGCACGCGATCGATGTCCGCGGGCTTCTTGCCGGCCTCAATCCCGGAGTTGCGCTTGTAGCCCCGGTGTGGATAGTGGCTGCCGAACCAGTAAAAAAACGGCTGGCCCAGGGCGCGGGTTTTCAAGAAGGCGCTGAAGGAGGTACCCGGTTCGCGATCGCTGATGCTGCCGTGTCCGCGCAGGCCAAAGTTCCGCGGGTTGCCGTCGGCGAGCTTCGCCTCGCCCGGTCCCCAGGTCTTGCCAGCGGAGCCGCAGGCGATCCCGGCGGCGGCGAGGGCCTCGCTGAACGCCATGAATTTCGCCGGGAAGTAGGGCTGATGATTCGCCGCTGCTTCGAGCTGCCAGGGGTTGCGGCCCGTGAGGATGGCGGCGCGGGACGGAGCGCACTTCGACGTCGGGGTGTACGCGTTGTCGAAGACGAGGCCTTGCTTCGCCAGCCGATCGATGTGGGGCGTCTTCACCCAGTTGCAGCCGTACGCCTCGCCGAAGTGGCGCGAGGCATCGTCCGCGATGATGAACAGCACGTTGGGCCTGGCCGGGATCGCCGCAGTCGCCCGTGCCGCAAAGGAGAGCGCGGTGAGCGCAAAGAAGAGATGGGTTGTTTTCATGGCTCAGAAATAGGGTAGTGCCGCGGCCGCGTGAACGCGGCGGACACGGGATCGGGTTACTTGGGATCGCGCCACGCCTGCCGCATCCGGGCGGTGAGCTCTTCGACGATTGCCTGGTTCGCACTCGCGAGGTTGGTGGACTCAGTGGGATCGCGGTCCAGGTTGAACAGTTCCACGATGAGCGAACTGCCGTCGGCGGCCTTCTTCTTCTTGGCGGCTGTCGGATCGGAGGAGTTCGCGGAGGCGGTGTTGCGCTGGATGAGTTTCCAGGGCCATTGCAGCACGGCGCGTTTGCCGCCCTGTTCGTTGAAGTTCCAATAGAGATAAGGGTGCTGCTTCTGCTCCGCCGTCCGGCCCAGCAGGGTCGGCAGAAACGAAATGCCGTCGCACTCGGCCGTCACCTTGACGCCCGCAAGGTCGGCGGCCGTGGGCAGCAAGTCCTGGAAGCCGCTGACGTGTTCGCTGACGGTGCCCGGTTTGATCCGGCCGGGCCAGCGCACGATGAACGGCACGCGGATGCCGCCGTCGGTGAGATCGCGCTTGGTTCCGGTGAGCCCACCGCTGCTCTGGAAGAACGCGGCCTTGTGACCGCCCTCCTGGTGCGGGCCGTTGTCGCTGGAGAACATGACGATTGTATTCTCGTCCAGTTTGAGGGACTGCAGTTTCGCCAGCACCGCGCCCACGTCGCGGTCGACGAATTTCATGGCGCTGGCAAACGCCTTTTCCACCGCAGGCCAGTCGCGCGAAGCGAACTCGGGATCCGCGGGCGCCTCCATGCCATGGCCGAGCGGCGAGGTCTCGTCTGCTTCGTTGTTCGCATGAGGGAGAATGGGCGTATAGTAGAGGAAGAACGGTTTGCTCCGGTCCCGCGCGCG
Organism: Opitutaceae bacterium; assembly: GCA_005792355.1. Lineage (GTDB taxonomy): Bacteria > Verrucomicrobiota > Verrucomicrobiia > Opitutales > Opitutaceae > ER46. The sequence goes on along the minus strand of SXSC01000136.1, from coordinate 19,926 downwards.
CTCCTCGAGAAATCGTTGCACATCGTCGGCAAGGAGTTGGGGCGCCCAGTGCTTCCGACCGTCGGCCGGGGCGACGCCGGTGCCGGGTTTATTCCCTGAGCCAGGGATGATTTGGTTGTCGAAGGGCGCCTTCGCGCCATTGCGAAAGAGGTAGGTGGGGTAGCCGTTGTGCGCGTGGGCCGTATCCACGTAACCGAAGAAATAATCGAAACCCTTTTTCTGCGGATCATCCGGCGGCAGAGGCATGCCGAGACCGTATTTCCCGATGCAGGCCGTCAGGTATCCCGCGTCCTTGAGGAGCCGGGCGACGTTGAGATCGGTGTCCGGCAGGTGGCTTGGGCCATTCGCGCGAATGCGGCTGTGGCCGGTGTGCAGGCCGGTCATCAGCACGCAACGCGAAGGCGCGCACACGGTGGAGCCGGCGTAGTGCCGCGTGAACTTCAGGCCTTCGCTCGCCAGGCGGTCGATGTTCGGAGTGCGCAGCGTCTTCTGGCCGTAGCAGCCGAAGTCGCCGTAGCCCGCGTCATCGAGCAGGATGTAGATGAGGTTGGGCTTGATCGGTGGGGCGGACGGGGCGGCTCCCTGAAGCGCGTGCAGCGGCGCCAGCGCCAAAGTGATCAAGAGCGGGAGAACCAGATAGTTTTTCATGAGGCGATGCGATTGTGGAGCAGGGCTAGGATTTCTGTTTGGCTTTGCCGCCCTTGCGCTGGGCTCTCTTGTCGCCATCGCCCGCGTTGTTCCTGGGACCCTCGGGCTCATTGTGCGCGGGCAAATACGGTTTGAAGCGGGCCATGATTTCCTGCGAGGCCGGATGCGCGGCCAGGTTTTTTCGCTCCAGGGGATCGGTGGCATGATCGTAAAGTTCCTCGGCCCCGCCAGCCTTACCGCCATACCAAGTGTAACGATAGCGCCCGTCGGTGAGAGAGTGGTTTTTGAAACCATAGGTGGTGAGAGTCGGATGATTCCAGGCCATCGTCGGATTCTTGAGCAGCGGGGCGAAACTGCGCCCTTCATTTTCCGGATTGGCCGGCAAGCCGCATAGTTCGATCAGCGTGGGATACATATCCAAAAGATTGACGACGGCATCGCACTTGAAGCCGTTGGGCGTCACGCCGGGCACGCGGACGATGAAGGGGACGCGATTCGACTCCTCCCACAGGTCGGTCTTTCCATATTTCAGCTTTTCGCTGAGGTGCCAGCCGTGGTCGCCCCAGAGCATGAGGATCGTGTTGTCGGCATATTTGCTCTTCGCCAAAGCGTCGAACAGCACGCCGAGACAATGATCGACGTAACTCACGTTAGCCAGGTAAGCCTGCTGGGCCTCGAGATGCAGGTTGGCGCGGTCCGTCGCGCGAAAACGTGCATCCGGACCAAAGATCGGCTGACCGTTTTTGCCGACGATGTCATCGAGGTCGTCGCGCACAATCTCGACCGGCTTCAGTTTATCGAGAGGATACAGGTCGAAAAACTGCTGCGGAACCTCCCAGGGCAGATGCGGTTTGGACAGGCCCAGGGCCAGGAAAAAGGGTTTGCCGTCAAAGTCGCGTTGGAGCTGCTCGGCGGCCCATTTGCTGGCCACGTAGTCCTTGGTCTGCTCCAGCGGGCCCTTGATCGCCCCCCAACGGAACTCCTCACCTTTTTCGCCGCTCTCGGTCGCGATGGGTTGTTTCTGCCACAGCATTCCGCCCGTGCCTCCACGGCTTTCAGGGGTGCCGAATTCATGAAACGCCCACTGGCCTTCATCCAGGCCGTTTGGGGTGGCGTGCTTGTGGAAAATCTTACCGGTGGAGAGCGTGTAATATCCGTGTTGCCCGAAATATTCCGGCAGGGTCACGAGGTCCTTGGCCTTGGGCGCTTTTTTTAGATTGTGGGTGTTGCCGTAAACCCCGGTCGAGGAAGGCCGCTTGCCGGTGAGCAGCGCCGAGCGGCTCGGGCAGCAGACGGTGGAGGCGGCATACGCCTTGTTCATCACCATCGCCCGCTCGTTGGCCAGCCGATCCAGGTTGGGCGTGATTGCCTGCGGGTGGCCACCGAAAGCGCCCACCCAGTCGTTCAAATCGTCCACGGCGATAAAGATCACGTTGTAGCTCTTGCCGGGAGCGGTTGGCGACGGCTGCGACGTTTGCGCCGCAGCGACGGACAGGGTCAGCGCCGATGAGAGAAAAACAGCGGAGCCGAGAAGGGACAGTAATTGTTTCATAGGAGGGTGAAAGGAATGCGTTGCGATGAGAGTTGGGGCGCTGGCAGGGCCGACGTCGCGACGGGGAGAGCCCCGGGGCACGCCAGAAGCAGCAGGCTGAAAAGGGAGCGGCGGTTTTTCATGGGGTGATTTCTGCGCGGTGGGGCGGAGCCTCGTGGCGGTCATTCTTCGCCTCGCTCCTTGGGGGCGGTGCCCGTCCACGCTTTGCCCGTGCACTCCTTCCACCAGGCCCGCCAGGCGGCATCCATTTTTTGGACCAACTCGGGCTGCTGGGCCGCCAGATCGCGGATCTCGGTGCGATCCGTCGCGAGGTCATACAGCTCCCAAGCCGCCCCCTGGCGCACGAGCTTCCATTGGCCGTCGCGGATGGCGGAGCCTTTGTTGAACTGGAAAAAAAGCGGGCGCGGGCGCGCGATCGGCTGGCCCGCGAAGGCGGGGAGCAGGCTCACCCCGTCCGGTGGAGGAATCTTCGCCGCTTTCGCCCCGCCGGGATACTTCGCCCCGCTCACGGCGAGGGCGGTGGGTAAGAGGTCGATGAGGTGGACGGGGTCGCGATTCCAACCGGCCTGCGGCTTGAGGCCGGCGGGCCAGTGCACCACCAGGGGCGTGGCGATCCCACCCTCGAAACTGTCCTGTTTCCATTTGCGCAAAGGCGTGTTGCCCACCGACGCCCAATTTTGGCCGTAGCTCACAAAACTCGCCACGCTGCCCAGCGGGGCCTTGGGATCGACATTGTCGACTTTCGGATTCTCCGCACAGGCCCCGTTATCCGAGAGAAAAAAGATCAAGGTGTTGTCGAGTTTGCCCTGCTCTTCCAGTCGCTGCAGCACGCGGCCGATGTTTTGGTCCACGCGATCAACCATCGCGGCGTAGATCTCCATGCGCCTCGCCTCCGCGCGGCGCTCGTCCGCCGAGAGCTCCGCCCATTTTTGGCCTCGCCGGCCGAACTCCATCGGTGGCAGCGGCGTGGTTTTCGGATCCACCAGGCCGAGTTGGACCTGACGGGCGTAACGGGCCTGTCGCACCGCCTCATAGCCGCCGTCGTAGACCCCCTGGTACTTGGCGATGTCCTCCGGCCAGGCCTGCAGCGGCCAGTGGGGCGCCGTGTAGGCGAGATAGAGCAGGAACGGTTTCTCCGTCTGCTGATACTCACTCAGCCAGGCCAGCGCCCGATCGGTGAACGCGTCGGTGTCATAGAACCGAGGATTCTCCGGGATGAAATCCTTTACCTCCTGGCCGTCGAGCGACCAGCGGTTCCCGTCGCTCTTGGACGCCGGCGCGGGCTGGCCCGGGGCGGCTTTGCTGCCCGGATTGAAGTGGTTCTGCGCGCCGCCGAGCAAGCCGTAGTAGCGGTCATAGCCCCGCGTCACCGGGTTGAACTTGGCGTGGTGTTTGCCCGACCACAGCGTGTGGTAACCGGCCGGCCGAAGCACTTCGCCCAGCGTCGCGGTGTTCGAAAAATCCCGATCGGTGCGCTGGAAGTACACTCCGGTCTGCAAGCACGCGCGCGTGGGATAGCACTTCGCGGTGTTGTACATCGCGGAGAACTTCATCCCGTGGGCCGCGAGACGGTCGATGTTCGGCGTGCGGATCTCGCCGCCATAACAGCCGAGGTCCGAATAACCCATGTCATCCACGAGGATGATCAGGATGTTGGGCGGGGCGGCCGCGATCGAAATGGAGGCAAACCCGAGCAACAGCGCGACCTGGAGGAACGCAATTCGAGGGATCATGGTCATGGGCTTTGCGGGCAGAGTCGCGACCTGAAGTCAGGCCAACGTGTAATAATGCGCCCACTCCGCGCGTGGCGGCGCGCCGGCGAGCAGGAAGTTCGCCTCGTCGTTGCCGATGAACCGCTTCGTCTTCGGATCGAAATTCAGATCTACGTTCAAGTATTCCGCAATCATGCCCAAATTCAGCACCTGGGTCAGTTCGCCGCTTACCCTGAACGGTGAGGTGGTCGTGGTGTTGCCCAGGCAGGCCTGCACGAAGCTGGTGCCATGGGAGTACTCCGGCCTCGGCGCTTTGACGGCGTCCCACTTTTCCAGCATGATTTTCCGCGGATAAATCCGCGAAGCATCGCCGTGGTGGCCGCGCATGATCACATAGTCCCCTTGTTTCCGATGTAAGAGCGTTCCGGCCTCGCCGAGCGCGGGGAGTTTGATGGTTTTGTCCTCCTGCAGATCGCCGAATTTTTCGTCGAAAACGGGGTGGCAGTCCGCCCCGGCTTTCCACATCAATTCCACGGCGGGGAGACCGGGACCTCGCTGGGGAAACTGGAAGCGAATATGCGATGTCAGAGGGAAGATGACCTTGTTGTAGTCATCCAAACGGACCGGCGACACCGCCGTGGGCAGGCCCAGGTTTATGTAGTGATGGACGAAATCGATGATGTGGCAGCCCCAGTCGCCAAACATGCCGCAGCCGAAGTGGTGAAAGGCGCGCCAACCAAACGGGTGATAGAGGGAGTTGAATGGCCGCACCGCCTTGGGCCCGCACCAGAGGTTCCAGTCGGAAAACGATTCCGGCAGCTTCTCCTCGGGCGGATAGGCGGAGATGCGTTTCTTGGCCTGCATGAACCACAGGGAGGGTTGCTTCCAGGCATCGATCTTATGGACGTCGGCGACCAGACCCGCCGCGACCATTTGCTGGAACTGGGCGGCGCCGGAGGACGTATGCCCCTGGTTTCCCATTTGGGTCACCACTTTGAACTTCTTTTCGGCCCGCATCAGCATCTCGGCTTCCGCGAACGTGTGCGCTAACGGTTTCTCCACATAAACGTGCTTGCCCATCGCCATGGCATGGATCGCCGCCACGAAATGAGTATGGTCGGGGGTCACCACGCTCACCGCGTCAATGTCCTTCCCCATCTTGTCGAGCATGACGCGGAAATCGTGGAAACGGGGCACCTCGGGCCAGGTCTCCAGGTTGCCCTCAATTTTTCGCGAACCCCCAAAGTCGATATCGCAAAACGCCACCGGCACCGCGTGGCCATCACTGGTCAGGCTCGGGATGGCCCCGGCGGCCCGCCCGCCGACGCCGATGCATGCGAGGTTGAGGCGCCGGCTGGGCGGCAGGGCGGGATTCGTCTCCGCCCGCGCCGCCGTGAGGTAGGCCGGGAGAAAGGTGAAGCCCAAGGCGGAAGCCGCGGACTTTTTCAGGAAATCCCGGCGGGAATGATGGCGGGGGTTCTTCATTTCTCCTGTTTTTCAAGGGGGCGACTGCGCACCACGAGAGTCAGGGTGGGCGAGACGGTCCACGGGGCGATCAATTGCGTTTCTTGGCAAACAGCCAGTCGTAGAATTCCGGTGTCGCCAGTACCACACGCGCGGCGCCATGACCCTCATCCGGGTAGACCTTGAGTTTCGCCTCTTTGCCGCCGGCTTTCTGAATCGCCGCAATCATGCGTTCCGATCGTTCCGGCGGAACGGTTTTGTCCAAGGCGCCGACGAAGGCATGGACCGGAACCTTGGCGAGATTCCTGGCCCATTGGTCAAAATCGGGCGTCACGTCCTTCGGCCCTTCCCGACCGATTCCGCCGACGATGGGCGCAATGGCGGCGAAGTGTTGCGGATCATGCGCGGCCCAGGCCCACGTGCCGTAGCCCCCCATGCTGATCCCCGTGAGATAGATCCTCCGCTCATCGACCGGCAAGGTCGCCTTGAGATGCTCGAGGAGGAGGTTGAGGTCTTCCGGCGTCCAAATGCCGCGTTCGCCCCGGGCGCTTTTCAGGCACTGGGGCGCCACGACGAGGCAGGGGCCTTGGCCAAACTTGTCGATTCCCGCCCAAATTTCCGACGGCTTGCCTTTGATCCGGTGGATGTCCTCCCCCACTCCGCCCCCGCCATGCAGAAAAATCAACAAGGGCCGCTTCTCTTTCGACGACCCGCTCGGGGTGTAGACCAGGTATTCCGGATTCAGAAACTGGACCTTCGACTGAAGGGCGGGAGGGAGTTTGTGCACTGCCGGCGACGCCGCGCGCTCGACCTCGAGCAGATGGAAGACGGTGTCGTCGCCTGCTTCATAGCTAAGGACCAGTTCCGCGAAGCGCGGCAAGGTGACCGCCTGGGTGCGCCACTTGCCGCTATTGGCATTCTGGATACGCGTGGCGCTCGCCTGGCCGGGGAGTCCGATCGACCAGGAGCCCGTTCCCTGGTCGAGATAGGTGACGCTCACTTTCAACTCCCTGGCCGCAAAGGCCGGGTCGAGTCGGAAGCGCATTTGCTTCTTGCCGGACTGATGCGCGAAGGCGCGGCCGAAGCGGCCGTAGATGGACTCGTCGATGTTCCAACGGCCCACGTCGCCGGAGCCCGGATCAATCTGCGTCAGGAAGCGGGCATAGTTGCCCGGCAACATATCCCAGCCGACGTCGTTGGCGCCTTTGCTTTTGCGGTTGAGCATGCCGCCGCCAGTCGCCTTTTCGGGATCGTCCATGCGCGCGCCGTAGGCGGCGTAGGCCTGGGCAATGCGGAGGTAGCGCTCGACCTCCTTCTTCTGTCCCGGCTTGCCGCCGAATTGGGCGGCCGGGAAGCGGTTGAAGTCGGAAGCGTCGAGCCCGTCGCGGAGCGCGCAGAAGGCGGCCGGGGCGGTCGCCGGATCTTTGTGCCCGGCGTACTTGTTGAAAAAGGCGGCGGCCGGCCAATTGGCCCGATCCTTCAGTGCCTGATGGGGCACGTTCCAGATATCCAACCGGCAATGCGTCGCGAAGATTCCCGACCAGTAGAGGGCCTGGGGTATGTTGTGCTTTGACCAGCCCATTTCAAACAACTCGCCGTCCATTTCGCCGCGCGTGAGCACCGGCTTGCCGCGTTTTTTCGCGGCCGACTCCACCGCGTCGAGCAGCGCCAGCCGCGCACCGTTGTCGCTGACCTGGAAGCCGTGACTGAACATGCCCTGCTTCAGCGCGATGACATCCATGTGCTCTAGCAGCCATTCGGTCTCCGCCCCGCCGTTGGCGTCGGAGTTCACCAGGATCGGGATGCCGGGTACGGCATGGCGGTAGCGTTGCCATGCCTCCAGTCGGAACTCGTTCCACACTTCTTCGGAGATGGCGTATTTGGGATCGAACGGGTTGCCCTTGTAAGGCTGGCCGTCGCCGGTGGAGCCCTCGGCGCACTGCACGAATACGATCCGCGCGCGCAGTTCCGCCGGGAGGGCGGTGACGTATTTGCCGAAGGCATCAATCAGCTCGGAAAACCGCTTTCTGTATTCCGGGTGCAGATAGTAGGGATACTCTTTCTGCCCATCGGTCTTCTGGCCGAGCGCATTGACCTTGCGGTCCGTGATCACCCGCGGAACGCCTTGCTGATAGACCCATTCCGGTGCCGCGGGTCCAACCCAGATCATCAGCGTGAGATAGAGCCCGTCGGCGTGCGCCGCTCTCAGCGGTTGGCCGAGTTCTGCGTCGAAGGCATATCGTCCCGGGGCCGTTTCCAGCGAATTCCATTTGAGGATGAGCGGAACGCTGCGCAGTTCCGGGCAGTCCGCCCGCGAAATCTGCCCCGGCTTCCACCCCGCCCAGCTGGAGATGCCGTAGCCCGGGGGCGCCCCCGCCGCTGCGCCGGTCGCCGCCGCGGCCAACAAAAACACCCAAAGGACTTTCTTCATGAGATAAAAGGACCGCGATCCACGGCGAAGCCTTTGGCCAGTCATCGATCCTCCTTCGATGGCTCCTTCCCGGTCCCGGCTTTGCTCCGCTTGCCTTTCCGGGCTTTTTCGCCGGTGTCGGCCGGTTCACCCTTTTGGTATTTGGCGCCTTTCCCGTAGCCGGGGAAGGCGCGCACCTCGGTGGGAGGGCGCAGCGCCGGGAGTTGCAGCTCACCGCGGTGAACTTCCACGAGGCTAAAGCTGTCGTCTCGGGCATCGGTGTTCACCAGCGCCAGGTCGGCGCCTCTGGTTCCGCCGTGACGGAAAACCGCGTCGCGCAACGTGACGACCTCATGGTGCCATTGCTGGTCGCCTTTGCCCGTGACCGCCAGCGCGGTCTTCATGGTCGGGGTGCCGGCGTCGTACTCCAGCTTCCAAGCGGAGCCTTCCTGCCCGTCATACCAGACGACGGTGATCGACATGACCTTGGGGCTGGCGGCGGCGGAGAAGCCGTCGTGCAGCTTGAAGTACAGGGCGTTTTTGCCGGAGGCGTGCTCAAAGCCACGGCCGAACCGGGAGTAGATGGGCGACGTCGGCGTAATAGGGCCTCCGATACGCCACAGGGGAATCGAGGTCGCATCGGCGTCGATTTGAGTGAGCAGCCGGGAGTAGTTGTCCGGCCAGATTTCCCAGCCGACGTCGTTGAACCCGGTTTGATCGCCCCGCTGGCCGACCTGACCAAGGGTGAGCGCGTGTTTGTCGTCGACGGCGGCGCCGTACCTGGCGTACTCGGCGCAGATCTTCAGCATGCGCTCGACGTTGCCCTTGCTGGCCGGGCCGAATTTCGCCTCGGGATAGGCTTTGGTATCGGCGGCGTTGAGCCCTTTGTGCAGGGCGCAAAACGCATCGGTGGCGGTCGCCGGATAGATCTGACCGGCATAGCGATTGAAGAAGTGGAAGGAATAATCGAAGCCCTGTTCCTTGCTCACCTGCATGGCGCTCTTGCTGACGTCCCAGATGCTCTGGCCGGAATTCAGGGCATTGATCGCGCCCCAGTAGAAGTTGAGCGGGACATTCAGCTGATACCATGGCCGCGTCCACGTTTGATCCATCTCCGACCGTCGGAAGAGGGTGAACCCCGCAGGGGCCACGAGGTAGGGCAGGAAAGTGGCAATGGCCAGGCGCTCACCGCTCAGATGGTGCCCCCGGGAGAGCGCGCCGTTCTTGATGCCGAAGCCATCCTTGAGCGTCGTCGTCGCCCACTTCCACACTTCAGCGTAGTCGCTGCTACCGTCCTCGGCCTCAGGCACTACGTCGTTCAAGAGCAGACTGATGTTCAGCCCGGATTCCGGGCCAAACAACTTGGCGTGCAAGGCAAACGTCTCGAGGCGGAATTTCCGCCAGCCGGGGCTGCTTTTTTCCAAATTGTATTTGGGATCCATCGGCTCACCCTTGTAGGCGCATTCGTCGCCGGTGCAGCCCGTCTTGACTTGGATGAAGGCAATCCGGTCCCGCTTTTCCTTCGGATAGCTGCGGATGCGATGGGCGACTTCGGTGAGGAAGCGGTGGTAATAGGTCTGATAGATCGGCGAAAGGTAGTACGGATAGTGCGGGAACTTGTCGGCGTGACGTACGTTGTCCGTCACCACTTTTGGGACACCTTTTTCGTAAACCCATTCGGGTGTGCTGGGACCGGCCTCGAAGGAGAGATAGAGCGAGATCTTCTCCTTGAAGGCCCGCTCCACCGCCTGATCCATCACACTCCAGTCGTAGACCCCGGGTTTCTTCTCCACGGAGTTCCAAGGCGCATCGCACGAAGAGCCGCGGAGAAACGGATACTGCCGGAGATCCTGGGCTTCGCCCCGGTCCCACACGCCGAAGGAACTGGGCAGGGGGGCGGCGGGCACCGGAGACATCAGGCAGGCGCCGAGCAGGACGAGGAGGCTGGGCTTCCAAGCACGAGAAAGCAGGGGCGAAGAGATCATGGTTTCGTGGTGATTCTCGATTGATTGCTACGGCCGGACCTTGAGAACCGGACGGAGCAGAGTGGCGCTCAGAATTTCACGTCGAGCGAGAGCGTGTAAGTCCGCGGACGCTGGAGGGCCCAGCGCACGACCCTCGTCTCGCCCGGTTTGCCGAACACGCCGAAGTCGTCGGTGTCGGCCAGTTGCGGCAGGTGTTGGTCGAAGTCGAAGAGGTTGGCGACATCGAGGCGGACCTCGACTTGCCGTTGGTACACCTTGAAGGTCCGAACCACTTGGGCGCCGACCTCGAAGAGTTCGGAGCCGCGGTAGGGACGGTCGATTTGGATGAGGCGGTTGGCGTCGCGATAGTAGCCAATAGTGGGCGCACTGCGATAACGCGCTCGCCCAGTGACACGCCACCCCGCGAGCCGCCCTTCGCTGAAGCCATAGCTGGCAACGGCGTTGAGCGCATACTTGCCGACGGACGCGAGGTCGCGCCCTTCGGTGGCGTTGGCGTCGGCGAGCGCCGTGGTCAGCCCGACCAGACGGGCATCGACGGTAACCAAGTCCGCGGCGGCCAGGGCGGCGGTCGTGGGGTTGCCGGGCGAATTCGCGAGTTGCGCGAGGCGCGTGCGCCAAGACGCGAACCGCTTTAGATCGTCCGTGATCAAGGTCTTGATCGCCGCGTAGCGGTTGCTTTCCACAGTATCATTGATGCTCCCGGTCAGCAGGAGTCGCCAGTTGCGGGTGGGATTGAACACGGCGGTCATCTCCCAGCCCGAAAGCGCGGTATCCGTCAGGCCGCGCACCGTGTTGATCTGAATGACGCTTTCCGGCGGAATGTCGGACACGAGGCCGGTGCCGGCCCAGTTCCGCTGCATGAGCGCGTACACGATGTTGCGCGGGCCCATGAACGTGTTGTTGGCCGGATTGAATTGGGAGGTGTTGCGCGTCGCCGCCTCGTAGCGGCTGAGACTGAAGGTGAGCCGGTTGTCCAGCAGGTAGAGCCGGATGCCGTACTCCTCGGTCTCACCGGTCTCGGGCGGAAGCAGCGTGCCGTCCGCCGAGTAGAGGTTGGCGACATCCGTCGCGGGGTTGAAGACCTCCGACCGGTTGTGGGTGAGAGAAAGCCACTTCGTGACGTGCCCCACCAGGCCGAGCGTCCTGGTCGTGCGTGCCAGGCTCGTATCCGGTGATTGTCCACTGGGAATGTCGTACTCGCGGGGATTCACGAAATACGGCGTCCCCGCCTTGCGCCTCATGTCGGCGGTCCGCAACGCCCAGTTGTCGATCAGGTCCCGGCGCAGGCCATAGGTGGCGACCAGGCGATCCTGGAGGAGATAGCCCTGCCAAACCAGGGCCCGCGATTCCTGCTCCTTCTCGGTGATGCCGGGCGCCTGCGTGGTTTCCTTGCTGAATTTGTAGAGATAAGTCCCCGGTCGGCTGGGGTTGATCACGTCGGCGAGGGCGGGGTTTTCAAAGATCGCGTAGGTGGGGTAAGGCCTGACCTCTCCGTTCTGCGGGGTGTAGTAGGAGCGAAAGTTGAGCCGGTTCTGGGCGTTCAATGGATCCGTGCTCAGGCCATTGGACCCGTCGACGATCGTATTCACCACAAATTCCTGGTTGGTTTTGGAGGTGTTGTGATTGGTTTCCCACAGGCCGGCAAAACGGTGGCGACCCAGGATGCTGGCCCTCCCCTTCGGTTTCAGGTCGTACGAAGCCGTGACGCGCCAGCCCAGATTTTCGTCCTGGGGTGTTCCCTGGCGGGGGCTGCCCTCAGCGTACAATTTCTGGTAGCCCGGGTTCAGGCTGCCATCGGCGAGAAAACGATTGGGATCGATCTTGATCCCATCGTGGATGAAATTGCGCTGCTGGGTATCCTCCCGGGTATGGTTGGCGGCCAACTCCACGAAAAGATCGGCGGTGATGCGCTGCTCGATGAAGACACTCGTGTTCGATCCGGTCTGCGTGTTGCCCGGCAGTGCCTTGGTCGAAGGCGTGAGGGTGGCGTCGCGCGCGATTCCATAGGTCGCAACCGGATCACGCACCTGATAGGTGGCGACCGAACCGTTGCCGAAGGGGCGCTCGATCGTCGCGCCGAGGAACCGCGTGTTCAGAGTCGCCGGCAGCCCGGGGAGGTTGCCCATAAAAACGAGGCTGACTCCGGCCTGGCTCAGCACGTTGCTGAACTGCGTGCGCTGCGTCGCGGACCATGCGCCCGTGACGGGTGTGGTGATCAAAGGGGAACCGCCGGTCAGCCAGGACTGGTAGCCCGAGTCCATCGCCCATTTAAGCGGCACGACGTTGGTCTTGACCGAGAAGTTTTCGTGATCGGCGCGAATCGTGGTGTGGCGAAACGGTTTGATAGTCGCCACGACGTTCAGCCTTCGCTGCAGCTTGATCTCATCATCGCGGAACCCCCGGTCATCGGCGGCGAGCGCGTTCATCCGCAGGGCAAACTTCGGACTGGCAGCCCAGTTGAAATCCAGCGCGCCGCGCCGCGAGCCATTGCTGTCGAACCGCGCACTCGCGCTGAAGAGATTGCGATCCGTGCGCGCCTGTTTGGTCGACGTGACCGTGACACCTTCCACGCCGCTGGTGCCGAAGAGGATCGAATTGGGGCCATTCGCGCCGGTCAGTCGTTCCGAATTGTAGAGATCGACCTGCCCGGCCACCGGGAAGAAGTTGCGCGACGCCGCCCAGGTGCTGATGCCGCGAACCTTCCGTGTACCCGGGTTGGCCATACCGTTGTTGCCCGCCTGTGTGCCGCCACCGATCGGCGATCCGAAATCCTCGTTGCCGCTCGGGAAGAACAGCACCGCCTCGGCGATCGAGGTCACATTGAGATCGGCCATCAGTTCGGGCGTCATGATGGACAACGAACCGGCGGTGTCGCGCAGGTCGGTCGCGAGCCGGGTGCCCGAAAGCGTGGTCGTGGCCGCGTAGCCCTTGTCCTTGTCGACACTGACGACGAAGGGAGACAGTTCGATGGTGTCGCCGCCCGGAGCGGGTGATTGGCCTGGCGGGGCGTTGGGCGGCGGCGAAGATGAGTCCGCACCGAGTGCCGCGAACGGCGCCAGGAGCAACAGGGCAGGAACGACGAGGAGATTTTTCATGAGAATGGTTTTGGTGGTTTTTGCGTTACGGGCCCGGTGCGGACTTGGTCCGCGTTCACGGGCAGACGCCGGTCAAGTCGGTCACGGGGGCGTCACCAACGACACACGCACGTCATCCAAATAAATCGACGACGTCCGCGCGGATTTGTCGGGGATGCGTGCGCCCAGGAAAAGCACGAGGCTGCGGGCCGTGCGGGGCACCTGCATGTTCACACTTATTGTCTGCCACCCCTGCGCGCCGGGCGGGACCTCCAGGCCTCGCGTGACCGACGCGACGGCCTCCTCCCGCCGGTCAAGCCAGGCATCATCGAGTTCACCGGGCGCTTCGGCCACGGCGAACACTCGAACGAAAAGACGCACGGCGGCCGCCGCCTCGGCGGTCGCGAGCGAGGCGGAGATTTCGATTTCGCGCGATTCACGGTTGCCGCCCGGCGGCAGCGATTGCAGGTCGAGCACCTGATACACGCGCCACGCGCCTCTGGCGGGAAGCTCGGCCCGGAGCATGAACCGACCCTCTTTCGGCGGCACGCCGTTCTCGCCCGTCACGATTTGCGCGGCATCGCCACCCCATTGCCCGGTCCCCCGGGGCACACCTCGGAGCAGCGGCAGTTGGGCGTTTTCGAAACCAGGCTCAAAAACCGCCAGCGAGGTTCTCTTCTCCAATCCGCGATGGATCGCGAGGCCATATACCACCGACGCACCGAACAGACCGATCACCAGTCCGGCCGCGGCGGCGGTCAGGGAGCGCCATTGGAACCAAGGCGAGGTGCCCCGCGACGACGGCCCGCCCCCCGGAGGCACGGCCGCGGCGGACAAGGCCGCGGCGGTTTTCAATTCGGCAAGGCCGCACTCGTTGTCGTGGTAGAGATACCAAAGCTGGCGCGCCTCCGCGCTGGATTTGAGCAGCGCGGCGAGTTGCAGCCGCTCCGCGGTGGTGAGCGTGCCATTCAGCGCCGCGTTGAACAGGCGATGCCATTCGTGGCGAGTCGGGTCGTTCATGATGCAGTTCCGGCCATCCGGCGTTGCACGCACTCGGCGAGAGCGCGGCGGATGAAGTTGAGCTGGTTGTAAATTGTCTGCGGCGCGCGGCCCTGCTGGCGGGCGACCTCCCCCACTTCCACGCCCTGCGTGTAGATCACTTCCACGAGTGCGCGCTGGGCCCGATCGAGCTTTTCGACGCAAACCTCCAGCGCCTCCATTCGCGGCGACCACCGCCGCACGTCCGCCGCCCGTTCCGCGGCGATCGTCTGCATGAGTTCATCGTCGAACTCCAGCCGCGACCGGCCGGTGACACGCTGGAAGTTTTTCACCTCGTAAAACGCCACCGTGGTGGCCCAAGCGACAAAGTCGGTGCCCGACTCGAAGGTGCCGAAGCGCTTCCACATCACCACACTGGCCCGCTGCATCACATCTTCGGCGTCATGGCGGTTGGCCACGAGCGACATGACATAACGCAGCAGCAGCGCATGCGTCCCGTTGAGCAGCCGCACAAACTCCTCCTGCCGCTCGGGCGTGAGCGGGGAGGCCGAATCGGGGCGGTTGGAATCAGGGGTCACAACAATAGTATGTAACGCGACAGGGTTCATTTACCGAGGTTGGATGCGATAAACGGGACATTTATAGCAACCGGGCCGCCGCTCGGGCAGGCCGGATCGTCAGGTCCGGGTTGCCGGCGCGCTCCGCTTTTTCCGCTTTGCCGCCTTGGTCTTGGACGAAGTCGGGGGCGAAGAAGACGGGAAAAGAGGCGGTCACGCGCAGCCCCCCCGCCCAGGCGTTCATGCCATCAATCGCGCTGAACACCACGTTGAAAGGCGCGCGCGATCCCTCGGCGGCGTGGAGCGTGGCACCAGCCAAACAAAGTGCAATCAAGGCAACCGACCGGATGGCAGGGAGTGATTGGGAAATGGGCATGACGTTTTTGCGGGAAGGGGAACGTTGGGTGCGGGAGCGGGAAGAGGAAATGGAGCGGAGATTGCGCGGCTGGAACCGCCAGCCTTGCTGGGGAGATAGTATTTGTCCCGCCCTCCTGAGCCCATAGACATTCCGCGTGGATCGCTGGACTTTTTGTTTGCACGGTTCGAGGGCCGCGGCTCATCGCCGGGGCACCCGGGCAGCCAAGTTTGCGAGGGGCAGACCCGGGCGGAATGCAAAAAGTCCAGATTGACGCCGAATTCGTCCATGTCGGACTCGTCGGGCATCGCGTATGGTGATCCCCGTTTAGGTTTCAGCTTCTGATTCGAATTTCCTCTCTTCTTTCCTGACCTCGGCCGGGTGGCGGATGTCAGGGGCCTTTTCCCCATCCATGAATTTACCTCTCGCCATCGGCTCATTCCTCTTCTGCACCGCGCTGGTGGGGCTTATCGCGTGGTGGCGCACGCGGGGGATGGACAACTCGGACTCGCAGACCTACTTCCTCGCCGGCCGCAAGCTGCCGTGGATCCAAGTCGCGGGTGCGCTGCTGCTGACCAACCTGTCGACTGAGCAGCTGATTGGGTTGAACGGTGCCGCGTCAATTCACGGCGCGGTGGTGATGGCGTGGGAGGTCGTGCCGGTGTTCGCGCTGATCGCCATGGCCTGGTATTTCCTGCCGCGCTACTGGTCGGGCA
Source organism: Opitutaceae bacterium (assembly GCA_005792355.1). GTDB lineage: Bacteria > Verrucomicrobiota > Verrucomicrobiia > Opitutales > Opitutaceae > ER46. Next base: position 4,454 of record SXSC01000136.1, on the reverse strand, counting down.
ACATCACGACCGTGCCGCAGTTCCTCGAGCAGCGCTTCGACGCGACGTCGCGCCGGATCATGGGCATCGTGTTCATCATCGCCATCGCGCTGAACATCCTGCCGTTCGTGCTGTATTCCGGCGGCGTGGCGATGAGCACCATCTTCCATGTCCACACCCAGCTGGGAATTTCCGAGCGGGCCTCCTTCCAGCTCATGGCCTGGAGCATCGGCATCATCGGCACCTGCTACGTGCTCTTCGGTGGCATGAAGGCCGTGGCGCTGTCCGACACGCTCTACGGCGCCGGTCTGCTGGTGTGCGGTCTGCTCATCCCCGTGCTCGCATTGTTCAAGCTGGGGGACGGGGATTTTTTCGCGGGCCTGACCCGCGTGCTGCAGCACCAGGCCGCGAAGATCGATCCCGTCGGCGGGCCGCGATCGAACGTGCCGTTCGACACGCTCTTCACGGGCATGCTTTTCATCAACCTGTTCTACTGGTGTACCAACCAGATGATCGTGCAACGCTCGTTCGGCGCGAAGAGCTTCGCGGAGGCGCAAAAGGGAATTCTCGCCACCGCCGGCCTCAAGCTGCTCGGACCGTTTTTCCTCGTGATCCCCGGCATTATTGCCGCGGAAATGTTCGGCCCCGCGGCCATTGGCAACGGCGACCTGGCCTATTCGCTGCTGGTCGACGCCGTGCTGCCGCCCTACCTGGTGGGCGTTTTCGCCGCGGTGTTTCTGGGCTCCGTGATCAGCGCTTTCAACGGCGGCCTCCACAGCGTCTCGACCATGTTCAGTGTCGACCTCTACCGCGGCTGGATGCGGCCGGGAACCTCGGACCATGCGATGGTCCGCGCGGGCAAGCTCTTCTCCGTGGTGATCGTGGTCGTGGCCATCGTGACCAGCGGCCTGCTGGGCGGCTCATCGGAGGGGATCTTCACGATGATGAAGCAGGTGATGTCCGCCTTCAAACTTCCGCTGCTCGCCGTGGTCGTCATCGGCATGTACAGCCGGACGGTGCCGGCCTGGGCGGCCAACTTCTCCATGATTCTGGGCGTGTTCACCTCGATCCTGCTGAACTGCCTCTGGGGCGACGGATTCCTCGGATTCCGCTTCAACATTTCGTCGCTGCACATCCACTGGCTCCATCTCGCCGCCCTGAACACCCTCTTGCTCTGCGGCTTCATGCTGGTCGCCGGCCAGATCGCCCCTGTCGCCGCCACGTCGAGCGCCGCGCGGGCCGGCCTGCCGCCCGTGGTGGCCGTGGATCTCACGCCCTGGCGCGGCCTCCGCGTGGCCTCGGTGGTGGTCGCCGTGCTCGCCGTCGCCCTCTACTTTTCGCTGTGGCGACTCTCCCGTTCCGGCTAGACCCGTCGTCATGAGCAGGCTCCCCAAAGCGAAGCGTAGTCGCGCCACGTCCGCCAAGCCGCGCACCCGCGTGCTGCCGGCGCAGAATTCAACGGCTTTCTCGCTCGAGGGCTACATGGCCGACGCCAAGACGCGCGTCTTCAACTTCAATGGCCGCAAGCTCGTCTCGATCCTCGGTCGTGAAGACTTTCCGGGTGAACGGATCTTCAAGTTGCCGACCAAGGTCGTCGAATCGGCCGCCCGGCAGCCCCTGACAGCGGCCTTGCTGCCCTGCCGTCTTGGCTACTTCCCGCGGGCCAAGGGACAAAAGGTGTCCCGGGCCAACGGGGATTGGGCGTTCACGTTGCTCTACTGCCTCGATGGGGCGGGCACGCTCGATCTCAGCCAAGGCAGGCACCGAATCACCCGTGGCACCTTCGCGCTGCTGCGGCCTTTCAAGTTCCACGCCTACGAAGCCGATCCGGGCGACCCTTGGTCCTACTACTGGATCCATTTCAACGGCACGGTCGCCCAGCAGTATTACGATGTCCTGACCACCGGTGGAAAAAACACCTGCATCGCCGTCCAATCGGATCTGCGCTTCGTGGAGGCCTTCGAAAAGATTCTCGGCGTCTTCCACGAGGGCCAGGCCTACAAGAATCTCGTGCAGGCCTCCTCGGTGATGCACCAGTTGTTGGGCGATCTCTTCGGGCAGATCTGCCATCGCTCCGCCCCGCAGGAATCAACGGCGACGCGAATCGAGCGCACGCTCGCCATGATGCGCAAGAACCTCGGCACGCACGTGAGCATCCACGAGTTGGCGGCGAGCGCCGGCATGTCCCATGCGTATTTCACGCTCCAGTTCCGCAAGCACACCGGTCAGGGCCCGCGGAGCTTTTTTAACCAACTGAAGATTGCCAAGGCGTGTGAATACCTCGGGGAGACCGAGACCAAGGTGGAAAGCGTCGCCCGCCTGGTCGGCTACGAAGATCCGTTTTATTTCTGCCGGCTGTTCAAGCGCATCACGCACCGGACGCCGACCATGTATCGCCAGTCCATCCGCAAAACGCCCGTCGAAGCAGGCCAACCGGATACACGCCATGAGTGAGCCGGCGTCGAAAAAATCGATGAGTCGGAGGGCTGCGCCCCTCGACGGGCTCGGCGCCTTGTGCTGGTCGAAACGGCGCCGTCGCAGCCGCTTTCCCGTTCCGCGGCGCCGACGGAGCCCGCACCTTATGCGGATCTCACTACGATCCCGGGGATCGGGCAGCGTCCCGCGGCTGCGACGAAGCGCAGCCCTCCGAAACACGTGCTTCAGATCGGAGGGCGACGCTTGGTCGTCGCCGCCATCGCGTGGTGGCCCGGTACGAAATTTCGACCCGTTCACTTCCAATGGCTAAACGACAAACCGTTCTCTTCCTCATCGATACCCAGGGCGCCAATTGTGTTGGTTGCTACCGCCCGGATTTGGCGCTGGGCACTCCGCTCATCGACCGGCTGGCCGCGCAAGGCGTGCGGTTCGACGGCGCCTACACCTGTGCGCCGGTCTGCGGGCCGGCGCGATCGGCGCTGCTCACCGGCCTCTATCCCCACAGCAACGGCGTCCTCGGCAACGACATGGCTCCCCATCTGGATCTTCCCACGCTGGGCCAGCGGCTGCGCGACGGCGGCTTCGCCACCGGTTACATCGGCAAATGGCATCTGGACGGCAGCGATTACTTTGGTGACGGACGTTGTCCGCCGGGTTGGGACCCGGCCTATTGGATGGACGGCCGTAACTACCTGGAGTCGCTGCCGGACGACGCCGCGCGGGCGCTGTCGCGACGAGTGCTGGATGCGCCGGACGTGGCGGCGCACGGCATCACGGCCGAGTTCACGCATGCCTGGCGAATTGCCGAACGGGCGCGGGAATTTATCCGCGCTCATCGCGATCGCGATTTTCTGCTGGTCGTGTCGATCGACGAACCGCACCACCCGTTCATCGCGCCCGAACCCTACGCCAGCGCGTTCAATGATTTCCTCTTCCCCGTGCCCAATGCGGACGACCCGCTGGCGGACAAACCAGGCTCGCAGCGGGAATGGGCCCGGCACACGGCCTCCCACCGGTCCCAGTTGGTCCGTGCCGGAGACAAGGCCCACCTGCGCCATCCGCGGCATTTTGGGTGCAACAGCTTTTGCGATTCCCAGGTGGGCCGGGTGCTGGAGACGATCGATGCCGAAACGCCGGCGGCGCTCGTCATCCATACCAGCGACCACGGTGACATGTTCGGCAGCCATGGCCTGTTCGGCAAAGGCCCCTGCATGTATGAGGAAATCGTCCGCATTCCGTTCATCGTCCGTTGGCCGGGCCTGGCCCCGGTGGGAGCGGTATCCAAGGCGCCGATATCGCACATCGATCTGGTGCCAACGTTGCTCGACTACTTCGGGATGGCGGTGCCGGACATCCTCCAGGGGCGCTCGCTGCTGACGCAGCTGCGCAACCCCGCCCAGCGCACCAATGATTTTGTTTTCTTGGAATTCAACCGCTTCGAGATCGACCACGACGGCTTTGGTGCGTTCGCGCCGATTCGCTGCGTCTTCGACGGGCGCTTCAAACTGGTGATCAACCTGCTCGATTCTGATGAACTCTACGACCTGTCGGCGGATCCCCTCGAGCTGCAGAACCGGATCAGCGACCCGGCGATCGCACCCGAGCGGGAGCGGTTGCTCGACGAACTGCTCGCGTGGATGAACCGCACCCGGGATCCGTTGCGGGGTCCGCACTGGGCGCGCCGACACTGGGGGCGTCGGGAAGGTTCAACCTGGGGTGGACCGACGCGGCCCCGCCCTTTTGATGAGGCCTATTACCCGAAGACCCTCCTGTACGACAGCGGGAAAGTCATCGATCGTTACGAGTACACCAAGCACTAGCCCGCATTTTTCACATTTTCCGCGGAATTCTCGCTGCGCTTGACGAGTTTCGGGCGGCGTGAGCTTGACCAAGATGATCGATATCCACCCCGACCGTCGCACAAGCGCTTGGTAGACTGCCGCCAATCGCCGAGCCTCGCCGGGAGATGACCCTTTGCGCGCCAAGCCACCGATTTCTCATACGGCCGGAAGAACTGGCGGAGAGAGAGGGATTCGAAC
>SXSC01000135.1 GCA_005792355.1 Opitutaceae bacterium | reverse complement strand
GGTCATCCTCACAGAACTGGCGGTTTACACGGGAGCCGCTGATGCCCCGGAGCGCGTGGACCAAGCGCTGAAGGTGGGTCCAGGTGCGCGGTCCGGCCTCCTGGCCTATACCCCGCGGACGCTCCGGGCGTTCCTCTGGCTGCCGGCGGGAGACCGGGATAAGGCCCGCCCCTTGATCGACGCTGCGTTGGCTGAAAATCGCGCCGCCCTCGAGAAAGAAGATCGGAATTCTTCCATCCCGCACGAGAACGCCGCGCTGCATCTGATGCTCGGCGATCGGACCGCCGCCCTGGCATCGCTCGAGGCGGCGGTCAGCTCCGGGTTCCTGGGCGCGGGCCTGCTCAAGGTGAATCCACTCATGGCCCCGCTGGCCAACGAGCCGCGCTTTCGGCAAGTTGTGGACCGCATTGAACGCGACCTGCGCGAGATGAGATCGCGCGTCGACCTCCGCGAACTCGACGAGTTGGCCAAGGGCGGCCAGCCATAACCCTGACTGGGCGTCGGAAAAGGCCGCTGCTGGGAAGGGGAGTCGGGGAGAAGGGTCGGATGATCGGATGGTCGGAGGTCCGTAGTCCGTGGTCCGTTTTCTCATGGTCCAAATCTAATTTTCAATTCACACGCAAAAAAGAATTCACGCCGAATTTCGTGCCAGCCGTGCGGCGGGAAGATGCCGAGACAATTCCAAGCATCGAGGTAGGAAAATTTCTTTGGTCAGAAGATTTTCCGGAGGAAAACCCTTCTTGGTTCCTGATGACAGGTCGATGGGCTCCATCTGGCCACAGTGTGCCAAGCGCACAAAGCTGCGGGAAGTCACGGGGTAAACGGAGCATTATTGTCCTTGGTTTGGAGAATCTTCCTGCCAAGAAAATTTTCCTACCTTGTTCCGGCAACTCGTTGGAGAGAAATCGCGTCGCGGATTGACGGAGGTGCACGAACATTCGCAAGGATTGATAAGTGGATTTTGCCCACCTGTGGGCGCTGACCGGTCGGGGCGTCTTCTGGGTGATGCGCGCCAAGGACAACCTGGCCGTGCAAGTAAAAAAACGCCTGCCCAAGCACGCCGACAAACGCATCCTCAAGGACGAACTGCTCGTGCTCAAAGTCGCCAAAACGGCGCAAGACTATCCCGAGGTCATGCGCCGGGTGACCGCGCTGGTCGAAGTCGACGGCTTCACCCGGCTCTTCACCTTCGTGCGCGCGGCGTTGTGGCTGCCGCGCGTCCTGACCGAACTGCTCCACCGCTGCGGGACAGCCGACGGGAATTGTCGGGACCTCGGCCGGCCCGAACCGGCGTGGCTACCCGGCCTGGCCCGCCCGCTCATGGGACAGCAGGCGTGATGCGTATCCACTATAAACATTCGTCGGATCAAGCATCATCAATTGCTCACTTCCCGTCGGTTACCCTGCTCTCGTTCCGGCCATCGAGATCAAGCCGCATCAGGTCGTGCTCAACGGTGCCGACGGGCTTGAATTTCAATCCACCGCCGACTGCCGCTTCATCCACATCATCACCAAGGCGGGCATCTCCGCGGTGATTGGCCGCGTGTCAACCGAACGGCGCCCCGCCATCGGCCGCAAACTTAGCGAAGTTCTGCGCCTGCTGCACTGATCCCGCCGGTCGCTTACGGTGATTCGCTGAGTCCGTATCTCGGGCCCCGGATTCGATCGGGAGGCCGGTGGAAGAACGCGAGACGGCGGAGGAAGAACGGGAGAGATTGAGACTGGGGAGAACGCGAGACGGCAGAGACTCGGCTTCTCGCATCGAGGCGATGAGCGGACAACGACTGCCTCCGCCCCTGCTTCCTTCATTGGGAGCGAAAACTTCCATGACCTTCAGCAGGGCATCAAGAAGGCTCGCAAGGCGCGGCCCTGATAATGAAGCAGTAGCTTCATGTCTAAACGTCATGCTTGACATGACAGGATTACATGATGATAATTCCTCCATGGACGAAGCTACACTCACAGAAAGAGGCCAGATTTCCGTTCCGGCCGCACTCCGCAAGGCGATGAATCTCCTGCCTGGGCAGCGACTGAAATTTGCGCCCGTATCCGATCATGAATTTCGGGTGATCACGCAGAACAATGCGCCGCTAGGGCCCATCGCCATGCTTGGTTACGCCCGTAAGCTGCGGGCCGGCCCGGCTCGACGAACAAGCGAATGGATGAGTGAACTCCGCGAAGGAGAAGCGCCATGACATGGATCGTCGACACTTGCGTCGTTCTCGATGTCTTCGAGAACGATCCGCAGTTTGGCCAGACTTCAGCCAAACTCCTTCAAAAGCTGCTTCCCGACGGACTTGCTGTCTCAGCTGTAACTATGGTTGAACTCTCAGCCGCCTTCGGCGGCGACTTGCTTGAACAAAAGCGATTCTTGGATCAGTCGGGGATCTCTCATTCCGAGGCTTGGACTCTTGCTGATACCGACGCTTCTCATCGAGCATGGAATGACTATGTCAAGGCCCGGCGCGCGGATAAAATACCCAAACGACCCGTAGCAGACATCTTGATCGGGGGCTGCGCCCTGAACCGGAAGGGACTGATCACCAGAAACGCTTCCGACTTTCGCCGGTGGTTTCCAAAGCTCGTAATTCGCGAGCCATAACCCTGACCTTCTGGCACAGCGCATCGGAGATCATCGCGGTATGCGGCCCTTGATTTCCACGCCAGTGGGTAGCATGAGCGCAATCCTCGTCAACTCTGGGCTGCTCGGGGCTTTGTTGCGGGGGAAGCCGAACTGTCGCGTCGTTCGGTGGAAGATTGGATCATGGCGGACCTGGCGACCTTTCGCGGCTAAGTTCCGGACCTTTTTCTTGGTGCGCTTTCCGCCGCCATGCTGTTCGTTGGCGCCCGGATGTTGCCCGCCCCGCTAAAGGTTTCGCCGGAGATGGCCCGTCGCTTTCACCGCCGGGCTCTTTTGTTGGATTCTCCGGTGCCGGCCATCGCCGCGGTCCTCGCGCATCACGGCTACATCCAAATCGATCCGATCAATGTCTGCGGCCGGATGCATGACCTGATTCTGCGGAACCGCGTCGCGGGTTATCGCGAAGGGGACCTGATGCGGCATCTACACGGAGACGCCCAGTGCCTGACCGTGGAACAGCGCACCGCCTTCGAGCACCATCTGCCCGACACCAATGTGTTGGTGGCTTTCCGACTCGACGCCTGGCCGCACCTGCTGGCGGCGATGCACCGTCGAACCCGCCGCCCTGGCGCCTGGTCGGGGAAACTGACCGCGCGCGAGCACGAGCTGGCCAGACATATCCTCGCGGAAATGGCGGAGCGCGGTCCGCTTTCGTCGGAGGACATCGCCGATGATCGCCGCTCGCGGCAGATGGTCTGGGGCTCTTTCTCCCTCGCTAAAACCACGCTCCAAAAACTCTTCTTCCACGGCCGGGTGCTCATCGCCCGTCGTGAAAACAACCGGCGCCTTTACGACCTGCCCGAACGAGTCCTGCCCGCCCGGGTGCTCGCCATGAGCGAACCAGGCCGCGGGGACACGGCTCGCTGGCTGGCCACCTTGAAGCTGCGCCAGCGCCGGCTCGTCACGCTGAAGCGCACCGAGTTGCCTTGGGTGGCGGACCTGGTTCAACCGGTCGTAGTCCCCGGTTGCCCGCCCTTCTTCTGTCTGCGCGAAGACGTTGCGATTTTCGACCGACTTTCGACCCGCGATGCGCCGCCATTGGCCGAGCCGTCCCCGCCGCTGCTGCTCGCGCCGCTGGACCCCTTGATCTATGACCGCCGTGTCACCCAACAGCTCTGGGGTTTCGATTACACGTGGGAAGTCTACACGCCACCGGCCAAACGCCAACGCGGCTACTATGCGTTACCGGTGCTCGCCGGCACGGAAATCGTGGGCCATGTCGATCCGAAGGCGGATCGGGAGCGACGGAGGCTCACGGTCGTGTCCCGTCGAATCAGGCGAGGTCACGTGGTGGCGGGGGCAATCGCGGAACTGGCCGGCTTTCTTGGTCTGCGCCGTTGAGCGTCGTCTGCGGCAGCAGGACATCATGAAGCGATGCGCCTGTATTTTCACCGCGTTACGCAGGGGTGACACTTGCCAGACCTCATGGCTCGGCTCTTGACTGCAAAATTGGCGGGGGTCTTGCTTAAGCCTTACCGATACCGGAGCCTTCGCCCGTACCCGCCAACCTAGCCACAACAACCTATGAAAATCTCCTCCATCATGAAACGCACGCCACACGGGCGCCTCGCGCAGAGCCTCGCGATCGCAATGGGTCTGACCTGCATGTCGCTTCACGCTCAAATCGTGAGTTCGGGGCTCGCGGGCCAGATCCGCGACACCGCGGGCAATTCCGTAGCGGGCGCGTCGGTTGCGATCGTTCACCTGCCGACCAACGGTGCTTCGGCCGCGGTGACTAATCAGTTCGGCCGTTTTTCGGTGACCGGCCTGCCGGTTGGCGGGCCTTATAGCGTCACGGGCAGCGCCGACGGCTACAGTCCAGCGACCGCGCCCGAGATCTACACGTCGCTCGGAACTTCGGTCGACGTGACGATTACGCTCAAGAGCACCGTCATCGTGATGGAGAAATTCGTCGCCACCGCCTCGCGCAGCGACCTCGACGCCGCCACGGTCGGTTCTGGCACCACGCTGTCTGTCGCCCGGATCGAGGCGCAACCGACGGTCAATCGCGCCTTCGCAGATCTGATGAGATCGAACCCCTACGTGACCGTCCGGGCAGGTTCGGACCGCATGACCGCGCTGGGCATGAACAACAAGTTCAACAGCATCTCGGTCGACGGCGCCCGCATCAACGATCAGTTCGGCCTCAACGCCTCCGGGCTCTTTTCCGTCAACAATCCCTTCGCGATGGAATCGCTCGAGCAATTCAGCGTCGATCTGTCGCCCTACGACGTCCGGCGCAGCGGCTTCACCGGCGCCTCGGTGAATGCGGTGACCAAGAGCGGCACGAACACGTTTCACGGTTCGGTGTATTACATCTACACCGACGACGATTTCCAGGGTCCGGATATCATTGGCGCGAATGCCGGCAACCGCCAGTTCGTCCAGGACAAAACCTACGGTTACACCCTCGGCGGGCCCATCCTCAAGAACCGGCTCTTCTTCTTCGCCAACTACGACAACTTCCTGCGGAAGGGCACATCGATCTCCCCGGTCTTTTCGCCCGATGCCGCCGCGCTGACCCAGCTGCAAACCCGCATCACGCAGATCGCGACCGCCGCCGGCAGCGGGGTGAATTTCGGCAGCATCAGCGGCGGGGCCAACGAGACCTCGGAAATCAAGCGGCTGCTCAAGCTCGACTGGAATATCACGAAGGACCACCGCATGACGGTCCGCTACAGCGACACGGAAGGCAGCCAGCCGAGCTTTGGCGGATTGAACAGCACCGCGTTTTCCGGCGGTGCGGCCCTGACCGGCGCTCCCGCCATCGGCCGCATCACCGCGCTGACGTCGAATTTCTACACGGCGGCCCGCACCGAGAAAGTGTGGGCCGGTCAGGTGTTCAGCAACTGGAGCCCCAGTCTAAAATCTCAACTCTCGTATTCCAAGGTGACCAACCTGCAGCTTTCCGTCTCCCCGGTGACCTTCCCCGAAGTCCGCGTCTACGGCGTTCCGGGCGTCGATACCAACACCGGTGCCCCCGTTTCAAACGGCGTCGTCGTGTTTGGTACCGAAAACAGCCGCCACGGCAACAAGATCGACGTCAAGTCGGAGACCTATGGCGGCAGCGCCGACTACACCCTGGGCCGGTTCATCTTCTCCGGAGGGTTCGACCATGAGAAAAGCGGGTTCCTAAACCTCTTCCGGCAAAGTTCGTATGGTGTCATCGGATACACCAATGTGGCCAATTTCGTCGCCGACACGCCGTTTGCGTTCACGCGCTCGTTCGTCCAAAGCGGGTTTCCGATCGCCGACGTCAGCGAATTCGAGCAGAGCGCGGTGTTCGGCCAGGTCCGCACCGACCTGACCAACCGGCTCATGATCACGGCGGGCCTGCGCTACGACTGGATGGCGAGCGCCATCGCCCCCACCGAAAATGCCGCGTTCCGGAACGCCTTCGGCATCTCCAATGCCGGGACGATCGACGACACGTCGCTGCTCGCACCCCGTGTTGGTTTCAACTACGCCTTGAACGACGAACGCACGACACAGATCCGGGGCGGTCTGGGTGTGATCCTTGGCCGCGCGCCGTGGGTCTGGCTCTCCAATTCCTATGGCGGAACCGGCGTGGGCCGCTTTGCCCAGGCGCTCACCGGCACGAGCACGCCGGCGGCGCCGAACCTCGCGACGTATCTGCGCACGGGATTCGACCCGGCGAATCCGATCGGCACGACAACGGCCGCGCCCCCGGCGGCTGCGGCCGCGATCGCACTGGCGCAGCCGGGCCTGAAACTGCCTTCCGTCATGCGTGGCAACCTCGCGCTGGATCGCAAGCTGACCGCGCTCGGGGTCAACCTCACGGTCGAATACATCTACTCGAAAAACATCGACGCGATGTTCACCGAGAATCTGAACCTGCGTCCGACCACGATCGGCGCCGACGGTCGCCAGCGGTTTGCCGGCAGCGCCGCCGCCCAGCCGCGGATCGCGGGATTCCAGAATGTCCTGCGTTTTCGCAACGTGAAGGAGGGCGGGTCGCGCTACTGGTCAATTCAACTCGATCGCCCGGTGCGCAACACCTGGGGCTGGAACGTCGCCTACACCCGCGGCTCCGCCACCGAGGCCCAGAACAACGGCAGCACGACCGCCGGCTCAAACTGGCAGTTCAACATGGTGTTCAACCAGAACGCGGTGGATGTCGCCCGTTCGGATTTCGAAATCCGTGATCGCGTGGTCGCCGGGCTCACGAAGGAGTTCAAATACTGGCGCAACCTCAGGACGTCCGCTTCCCTCTTCTACGAAGGCCGCACCGGCAGTCCCTACAGCTGGGTCTACAGCACCGATCTCAACACCGACGGCTTCACCGCCAACGACCTGGTCGCCGTGCCGACCGGCGCGGGCGACACCCGGTTCGACTTCTCCCTGCTGACCGCGGCCCAGCTCGCCGGATACCTCCGGCACTTCGATGCCAACGGTCTCTCCAAATTCGCCGGTGGCTATGCCCGGAAGAACGCGTTCACCCAGCCCTGGCAAAACCGGTTGGACCTCCGGCTGCAACAGGAGATTCCTGCGATCAAATCGCTCAAGGTGAAATTATTTGCCGACTTCATCAACTTCGGTTCCTGGCTGTCGAGGGACCTGTTCAACCACATCGAAACCCTCCCGATTCCGACCAACACCGGCCTCTCCCGCCAGGTGCCCGGCGGGGTCTACAATGCCGCGGGCCGGATCCAACCAACCACTCCCGTCGGCGCATTTGACGCCGCCGGCAACCTTGTGGCGCCGAGCAACTCCGCGATCGCGATCAACAACGGCGACACCCGCTGGAAGATTCAGTTCGGCGCGCGCATCGAGTTCTGAGTTTCGACCGATCCGGTCAAATCCCGATTCCCCAAACCGCCGCGCCCTCCTGGCGCGGCGGTTTTTTTCCACCCGGTGGCGCCGCGTCTGCGCTCGCGTTCCAGGCCGGGCGCCGACAAAACGTCCATCGATCGCGTCGCGGCCCGACCGTCCGCGCCGGGTCTTTTCAACATGCAAACATCCAAGCACGTTTCGTTTTTCAAATTCACGGGGGTGCTGGCGTGCCTCCTCACGTTCTCCGTCGCCGCCTTTGGCCAGGGCATCACGACATCCGCGATCAACGGCTCAGTGAGCGACGCCCAGAATCGTCCCGTGGCGGGTGCCGGCATCACGGTGCGCCACGAGACCTCCGGGACCCAGGCCGACACCGTGACGCGGCCCAACGGCCAGTACGCGCTCTCCGGCCTGCGCCCAGGCGGGCCGTACACGGTCACGGTCGCGGGGCCGATCGGGAGTGACACGCGCAAAGACGTCTACCTCGAGCTGGGGGAAGGCGCGACGGTCAATTTTTCCCTCGGGGCCGCGCCGGTGGTGACGATGGAGGCGTTCACCGTGCTCGGGGAACGTGAGACGACGTTTTCCTCGGGAAAAATCAGCACCGGATCGAACTTCAACAGCACCGACGTGGAACAGGTGCCGTCGGTCCGCCGCAACGTGCAGGACATCGCGCAAATGGATTCCCGGGTCGTCGTGATGAATCTTTCCCAGGATGGCGAGATGAGCGCGCAGGGTCAGAACTACCGGTTCAACTCGTTTCTCGTCGACAATGTCCAGACCAACGATCCATACGGCCTCAATTCAAACGGCTTTACCACGCTGCGCAGCCCGGTGCCGTTCGAGGCGCTGCAGGCCGTGAGTGTCGAATTGAATCCCTACGACGTCCGCCGCGCGGGCTTTACCGGCGCGTTGATCAACGCGGTGACCAAGTCCGGCACGAATCGTTTCACCGGCATGGCTTACGGCGAATACACCGATCTCAACATGCGGGCGAAGCACCCCGTCACGGGGGCCCGGGAATCGTTTCGCGAGCGCACCATGGGCGGCGTCCTGGGCGGCCCGCTCGTGCGTAATCGTCTGTTTTTCTTCCTCAGCTACGATGAATTCCGCCGCCAGACGCCCCCGCCCACGCTCGACCTCCGGCTGGATTCCAACCAGGTCGCCCAAATTGTGGCCCGCGCCAAGACCGTCGGCTACGAAACCGGCGATTTTACCGGCGCGGAAAATGTCGCCGCCCAGAAATCGCACCTCGCCAAGCTCGATTGGAACATCACGGGAGCTCATCGCCTCAGCGTGACCTATCGCCGGGTGCGCAGTCTTTCCCCGGTGTTCCAATTCTTCGGTGGCAACAACACTTCGTTCAGCAACTTTTGGTACGACTCCAGTCGCAAGACCGACGCCTACACCGCCCAGCTGTTCAGCACGTGGACTTCGAACTTCCGCACGGAGGCGACGTTCTCCTCGATGAAGTATGACGGCACCGCCGCCAACCGCGGCACGCCGTTCCCGCAGGTGTTCATCCAGGGCCTCACCGCGGTGCGCACGAACGACGGAGTCACCGTGACCACCGGCACCGTCAACCTCGGCACCTACAACGTGCAGCAGGAAAACAAAAAGGGATCCAAGTCCCGGACCGGCGCCATTTCGGGCGAGTATCTGCGCGGGGATCACACGCTGACCGTCGGGGTCGACTACCAGCGCGCGGAGACCTTGGACGATTTCATCAACAACGCCTACGGCTCCTACACCTTTCCCAACCTCGCCAGCTGGCTGGCCGGCACCGGCGCCGCCAAGACCCAGACCGTGCTCGCCCCGGGCAAGACGCAGGCGGACGCCGTGGGCGCGTTCACCTACACCACCCTCGGACTCTACGCCCAGGATATGTGGAAGCCCAACTCCCACCTGACCGTCACCGCCGGCCTCCGGTTCGACGGCGGCTATTCGCCGGAGTCTCCGACGCCGATCCCGACGGGACCGACCTACAGTGAGGCGAGCTTCCAGAGCGCATTTGGTATCCGAAGTAACACGACAAACGACGGCAATTACTCGGTTTCACCCCGGGTGGGCTTCAATTACAAGTTGGCCACCGAGCGGCGGACCCAGCTGCGCGGCGGGGTCGGGTTGTTTCAGGGCACCAACCCGATGGTGTGGCTGAACAATGCGTATCAGACCCGTGGAGTCACCGCGATCGTCACCACGACCAACGCCACGTTTTCGCCCGCGCTGTCCAACACCGCGACCGCCGCGCCGGCGGTGGCGGTCATCAACCTCACCAATCCGGGGTTTCATGCTCCGGCCGTGTGGAAGGGCAATCTCGCGGTCGATCACCGCCTGCCCTTCGGCGGGTTGGTCGCCACCGTGGAGTTCGGCGCCCTCCAGACGAAGTACGGCACCATCCTCCGGAACCTGAATCTCCGGCCCCTCGGCACGCTGCCCGACGGCCGGATCCGTTACGCCGGAGCCATTGTCGCGACGTCGACCGGCAACGCCCGCGGCGCGAATGGCAACAGCTACTCAAGCATTGCCAACTATCAGCAGGCCGGCTTTGCCGACGTCTACGAACTGACCAACACCAAGCAGGGTGGCGGCAATGACCTCACCGTGCGAATCGCCCGCGGGATGAAAAACAACTGGGCGGGCAGCCTGTCGTGGACCCACAGCAATTACCAGGAGGTCACGCCGATGACCGCGACCGGGATCGCACAGTCGTTCTACAACACCCGCGCGGTCTTCAATCCGAACGAAGACGTCGCCTCCACCTCCAACTACAACATCGCCAACCGCCTCGTGGGTCAGCTCACCTATCGGGCCAACCTGATCAAGAAATTCAAGGCTCCCACGACGATCACCGCCCTCTGGCAGAGCCGCACCGGCCGGCCCTACTCGTGGGTCTATTCCGGCGATGCCAACGGCGACGGCTTCACCTTCAACGATCTGTTCTACGTGCCGACCGGCCCGACCGACCCCAAGGTCCGGTGGACCAATGCCACCGAGCGGGACAATTTCTTCGCGTTCGCGCGCTCGTCATCCCTCAGTGGATACGCCGGCACGGTCGTGCCGCGCAACAGCGAGACCTCCCTCTGGGTGCAGACGGTCGATCTCAAGTTCACCCAGGTCATCCCGCTCCACGGCAACCTGCAGGCGGAGATTTTTGCGAACCTGCTCAATGTGGGCAACCTGATCAAAAGGAACTGGGGCCTCCTGCAGGAACTGCCCTTCTCCTACAAACGCTCGGTCGCGGGCGCCACGTACGACGCGGCCGCCAACCAATACGTCTACACGTTTACCCCGGCCTTGCTCAACCCGGTGCCCACCACGGCCGACGGCACCTCGGGGAATTCCCGCTGGCAGCTCCAGACTGGCGTGCGGATCCGCTTCTGAGATCCGCGACGGCGACGGCGAAATTTGACCCGGCGGGTTGGCCGGCACTAGCTGCGGCGGGTGACCGAGGGCTCATGTCGCAGAATTGCTGTGACATCGGTCCAAACCGGTTTACGAGCGGGAAAAAGGTCGCGGCCGCGCCACGTGCAAACGTTTTGAATACGCCGCCTTTGGTCCCTGGCTGGGGGATTTTCCGGCCGACGCCAGGCGACCGTACCGGGCGTCAATCCTCGGTGTCGTTCGGCCGGGCCGCAGGGTCGGATCTTGACCCGCCGTGCAACAAAAAAATATGCGGAAAATTTAGCAAAAATCTCACCACAAACTCATTGACGGGCATGGGGTCGAGTCCCATCGGTAGTGGTTGCCGCGGAGATGGACCACATCCTGTTGTGGTCAGCAATGCGTCAATAACTTCCAACAACTTTAGTTCGCCTCCCGGCTTTCCGTCCCAGAAAAGCCCTGTTTACCAGTCACTTTCCGCCCTTTTCAGCCTTCAATTTTCCGCCCGGTTCCATGCAAAAAACCTTCCAAGTTGGTGCCAAGACTTTCGTGCTCGACCAAGCCAAGGCCGAGGCCGCGTTTGCCGCCAAGAAGGTCATCAACGGTCGTGCGACCATGACCTTCAATCTCCTCCCCCTCAAGTACCAGTGGGCCTACGATCTTTACCGCAAGATGAAGGCCAATCACTGGGAGCCGGAGGATATCCCGATGGGCAAGGATATCGAGCAGTGGCGCGATGAGAAGGTCGTGTCCGATGTCGAGCGCTGGATTATCCGCATGGGCATCGGGTACTTTTCGGCCGCCGAGGGCATCGTCGGTGACAACATCCAGCATGTGGTCCGCGAGCTCGTCACGGCCCCGGAGCTCAAGCTGGTTCTCGGCCGGCACGCCCACGAGGAGAACATCCACGCGGACTCGCTGCTGTACATGATCTCGTCGCTGCAGATCAACCCGCACGAGTGCGAGGCGATGTTCGAGGATATTCCCACGATTGTGCGCAAGAATGAGTTCGTGACCAAGACTTCGCATGCCCTCCGGCGCGATCTCGACCTCACCCTGCCCGAGAACAAAAAGCTTCTGGCCAAAAACATCTTTGTGTTCGGCCAGTGCATGGAGGGCACTCAGTTCTACGGCCTCTTTGGCATGGTGCTGTCGCTCTACCGACAGAACAAATTTCCCGGCATCGGCCAGATGTTCCGTTACACCCTGCGCGACGAGTCCAACCACATCGAGGTCTTCCGCAATCTGTTCATGGATCTGGTCGACGAAAACCGCGAGATCTGGACGACCGAGTTCAAGGAGGAGCTGCGCAGCCTGATGCGCGAGGCCGTCGACCTGGAGAAGGAATTCATCAACGATTGCCTGCCGGTAAACTCCATCGGCCTCGCGGCCGAGGAGTTTGTGACCTACATCGATTATATCGCGGACCGTCGCCTCGAAAGTTGCGGCCTCGCTCCGCTCGCCGCCGGCGTCAAGAACCCGCTGCCTTGGCTCGCCGAAATGATGGACATCAAGAAGGAGCAAAATTTCTTCGAAGGTCGTGTCACCGAATATCAAAAGGCCTCATCCCTGAACGTCGCGCACGACGACGAGCTTTAAGCGCAGAGGCCAGCCCGGGGGCGTCGCCCGCCGCCGCCCCTTCCCGCCTAATCTTTCCCCCGTCAGCTCGAGATAGTCTTAAGACCCGCCCCGCTCCTTCCGTCGTTCCGCCTTTCCCGTCGCGCCGCCGCTTTTGCCGGTATCGCCCGGGACTCTTTACTTTCCGCCTCCGCCTCCCGTCGCTTCGTTACATTCTCGTTAATATAGTTTTGCCATGAGCAATCCCTCCCTCGCCCACGACCTCGCCCTCAAGCGCACCGTCCACACTCCAGTCGAACAGAAACCCCATTACGCCTGGCGTGATGTCATCGCCACCGAGAACATCGAGGTTCCGCCGGTCGTCCTGATCTGCCCGCACGGTGAGGAGCGCTTCGCCCTGATCGAGGTCGCCGACACGCTCGGCAAGGCCCTCACCAACGTGCACCTGGCCAAGGGCGAGAAGGATATCTTCACCGAGGCCAACCGCGCCTGGATCGCGAAGATCTGCCGGGAGGTTGCGGCCAACCTCACCGAGCTGTCCCGCAAACAGTCGCCCGTCAGCCTCTCCCTCAACGCGCTCTACGAACTCATCGAGAAGACGCTGGTCGACAACAACGCCTACTTCGTCGCCAAGAGCCTCCTGCTCAACCGCGCGCGCAAGATCTCCATCGATCGCGACTCCGCCGCCACTTCCACGCTGCGTGTCATCCGCCGGAACAACCACGTCGTGCCGTGGAGCGAGCACAAGGTCGAGATCGCCATCCGCAAGACCTTCCTCTCCCTCCAGCGCGATTCGGCCCCCGCCATCGCGATCACCAAGGAAGTCGCCGCCCGCGTGCACTCGTCCAAGCAGTCCTTTGTCCATATCGAGGAAATTCAGGACATGGTGCAGGAGGAGCTCATGAAGTCCGGCCATTACAAGGTCGCCGAAGCCTACATCCTTTTCCGCGCCCAGCGAGCCGCCGCCCGTGACATGGGGATCGACACGCCGTCCGATACGTCCATCCCCTTCGATTCCGAAGCAGTCACGCCGGGCCAAGCCTCCATGATCGTCGTCAAGAAGGCCGACGGCACGAATGTCTTCTGGGACGGCGCCGACCTCCGGAAGCGCATCGAGTTTGCCCGCATCGGTCTCGACCTTCACCTCTCCAACGACGAAATCGAGGCCGAGCTTCGACGCTCCGTCTACGACCAGATCACCCAGAAGGACCTCGACGCCACCATCATCCTCAACTCGAAGACCTTGATCGAGAAGGATGCCGATTTCGCCAAGTTTGCCGGGCGCATCCAGCTCACATATATCTACGAGGAAGTCCTCGGCTGGGACATCACAGCCGACGGCATCGGGGCCCTCAAGACCGCCCACCAGCGCGCCTTCAAGAAGTATCTCGAGCACGGCGTCGCCATCCAGCGCCTCAACCCGCGTCTGCTGGACTACGACCTCAGCCGGCTCGCGTCCGCCCTCGATCCGTCATCCGACCTGGAGTTCGACTTCCTCGGCATCCAGACGATGTACGACCGGTATCTCATTATCGACAAAACGAAGAAACTCTCGCGTCGCATCGAGACTCCGCAGTTTTTCTGGATGCGCGTGGCGATGGGCCTGATGCTCGACGAGCCGGGCGATCGCGAGGTCCGCATCGCCGGCCTTTACGATCTCTACAAGAGCCGCCGTTTCTGCAGCAGCACGCCCACGTTGTTCAACGCCGGCACGCTCCACTCGCAGCTTTCCTCCTGCTACCTTTACTATGTCGACGATTCGCTTGAGAGCATCATGCTCCGCGGCATCGCCGACAACGCGTTCCTCGCCAAGTGGGCCGGTGGCCTCGGTGGCTCGTGGACCGCGGTCCGCGGCACCGGCGCCTACATCGCCGGCACAAACGGCGAGTCGCAGGGCGTCATTCCGTTTCTCAAGCTCCATAACGATCAGCTCGTCGCCGTCAATCAGGGCGGCAAGCGCAAGGGTTCCGGCTGCGCCTACCTCG
>SXSC01000134.1 GCA_005792355.1 Opitutaceae bacterium | reverse complement strand
TTCCAGGCGCGGCTGGCCTACTACTTCGGCGGCCGATCTCCGGGGCAGCTCTCGGCGGCGGTCTCACAGGACCGCGCGACCAACTTCGTCAGCACGCAGAACTACACGGCCTCGGAATTCGGCGTCGAGGATCCCATCTTTGCCGGCTACACGTTCGTCACCACGCGCAACGACGATCGGATGCAGCGCACCCGCAACATGGACCTGAACTACAACCAGACGCTGGGTTTTCTGCCGAGCCCTTACCTGCGCGGCATCAGCCTCGGGGCCAACCTCAGCCGCACCTACGTGAACGTGCGGCGCAACAACGTCGCCCCATGGCGCGCGACGGCGCGACTGGGCTACACCTACAAGCGCTTCAACGGCTCCTTCGGCCTCGTGCACGTCAAAGACAAGCCCAGCGGCAACTACGGGCAGTTCTTCGGCGAGATCACGAAGTACGATCTCTCGGCGAGCTTCCGGCTGACCAAGTGGGCTTCGCTCTATGTGCAGGGCCGCAATATTTCCAACGTGAAGGACATGTGGTACCAGTCGCCTCCCGGCGTCATGGAAGGCGAACAGCGTGCGCTCCGGCAGATCAACGCTTTCGGCGCCAACTGGGTCTTCGGCGTCAAGGGCCAGTTCTGATCGCACCCGCTCCGAACGGGGTCAGGCCGTAAAACGTTAACGCTGATGGCACACGTATACCCTAAGCGAATCGTGATTTCCCATGTTCAAGGCGGTTGCAATCCAGCGATAGGGCGCGGCGGACTCCCGCCGTAGCTGAGTGGCAATCTCGATTTTCCAGCGCGCCTTTTTCGGGTCTCGCGCAATATCCGTTTGCGTCTTGCTCCGGTCTTGCAGCGCGGCATCGAGCGACCGCCGCCACGCGGCTTCCCTGATCTCCCGCAGTTCCTCGCCGGCAATCCCAGCCGTCACTGCCAGGTGGGTATGTTCCAACGCGACTTCTTTTAGCCAAGCGTGAGTTCCGATCGCCCAGCCGTGAGCAAATCTACCAAAACCCTGCCGTCGCTGCTCCTCCGTGTCGCTGCCAAGTTCAATTAGACATTTCACATACTGCGACCATCCCTCGGCGGTATCCGGAAGGCGCAACTGGTTCAACCAGTCCGTCGCCGTGAGTCTGGGTAGGCGCGGCCCTTTGATAAACTGCATCAAGCTGCTCCAGCGATATGCCGCCACCTGTTCTGCCGGCACGATGCCTGCCCGGACCGGGTTCAGATGGATGTAATTGATCAACCGGAGAAGTGCCGCGGCGTCTTGCACCAGCAAGGACTGGTACCGCCCTTGAAAGAGGTGCCCGTGCTCAGAGCGAAACCGGTTGAACCGCGTCGCATAGGTGCTCTGCAGCCAATGCATGCCGTCGACCAGATTTGGCTGCGGGGTCTCCAGAGCCAGATGGAAGTGGTTTCGCATGATGGCGTACGCGTGCAGGCTCCAGCCGAACCGTTCACACGCCTCCCCCAACACGGCCTCGAAAGCCCCAGCCGCTCCCACCGTTTCAAAGATCGCGTGGCGGTAATTACCGATAGGAAACTGGATTTTCAGGGGGATCGGATGCGGGAGGGGTTTGCAGGCGGGACATGGGGTTTTGCAGGTCGTGGCCACACACCGAAAGTGCGGCATTTAGCGCGAATACCAAAAACAATAACAAATTCCCCGAGTTCGAGGTATTAGCGAGGCGCAGCTTGGGCTGCGGCTTGCGGGGTTGTTCGGGGACAGAGGGAGGATTGGTTTTCATGGGATGGGTCTTTCGCTAAAAAACGCGCCGCCTCACGGCAGCGCGCGGATGGAGTGATCCTTGAAGTGGGGTGTTTGTGTGGCACCGGCCTCACGATCGGGGGTCGGGGTCATGGGTGGTTTCTCAGATCAATCCAGTCGCACGAATGAACAGCAGGTTTTCACCACGGATGGCCCGGCGTTGCGGACCCGCAAACAAAGCACGGCCCCAGGCATTTTTGACCGCGGATGACGCGGATATCGCGGATAAAGGCAGGAAGACCTCGGGCATCTGCGCCATCCGCGAAATCTGCGGTAAAATGTTTTGGCCGGCAGTTCGGTCGCGGCTCCGTCGGGCTGGGAATAATGTGGTCAATCATGGGCCGGGGTGGGTTGGCCAGACAGTGCGGGATTTCGCGGCAAAGGGGATCATCGAGGGGTGTTCGGCGCGGCCGATTTTTTTCCGCCAGCTCGGCGGGTCAGGCAATTTTTCGGGCGCTTTCCGTCGAAAGTCGGGCGACCCTTTTGAGGAGGTAAACGCAGACGACCAGCGACAGAATCAGGTCGGCGACCGACGACACCGGCACGCCGCTGCGGAGCGAGACGGCGAGGCTGATGCCGCCGCCAGCCGCATCTCCGTAGTGGAAGTGGCCCTGCACCCCGCTGCGGAACGAGATAGCCAGGCTGATGGCCTTCAGGGCCATGTTTACTACCAGCACGACTTTGATCAAAGTTGGCTTCGGCAGAAGCTTCTCGAATCGAATGGCGATGAAGATGAGCAGCACCGCGACGATCATGTTCAGCCACCATGCCACCGAAGCGACGGTTGCGAAACTTCCGTGGTTGATCGCATTATCCCACGGTGACGGCGAAAGGACGGCAGCGAAGGCGAACCAAAAACGCAGGGATTTGATGGGGTCTTGTAGGAGGGGCATAAATTTTGTCAGCCAAACGCCAAGGAGCCGCGCTCAACCAGATTGAGGACGAAGGCCTCGGGCGCGCGGAGCAGCTTGGACTGCGACTGGCGGGGTTGTGCGAGGCCTGATGGAGGATTGGTTTTCATGGGAAGGGTCTTTCATGGAACACGCCGACTCTCGGTAGCGGGTGGATGGAGAGAGCTTGCGCAGTTCCTCGTTACCGATAGGAAACTGGATTTTACCGGCGGCTTCGTGTATTCGCCGAAACAGCTCAAGGGACTCAACTTCTCCGCGGACTACTACCACGTCCGGCAGGGCAAGGTCGGCGGTTTCGACTACACCTACATCGCCGCCGACCTCAATGCGAAGGGCGCCACGTCGGTCTACGCTCCTTCCTTCCGCTTCACCGACGGCTCCCGCCTGACGGGCAACACGCCCAATCAGGTCACATCGTCCAATTTCGGGATGATCGGCGTCGTGTACAATCCGGTCGGCGACCAGTGGACGGACGGCATCGATCTGGCGACGAACTACCAGTTCCGCACCGACCGGGCCGGGTTCTTTGAGGTCGGCGCGGATGTGAACGTCCCGCTGAATTTCAAGGCCCGCACGAGCCCGACGAGCCGCTATTACCAATACGCCCGCAATTTCACCGACAGCGGCAACGGCAAGGGCAACCCGCAGGGCGTGATTCCGAATTACGCGATGAAGGCGCGCCTGAATTATGCCTACAAGGATCTCCGGGCCTCGCTGCTGGTCGGTCATCTGCCGAAACTCAACGCCCCGGGCACCGCGTTCGGGGAAGCGCCCGGCACCGTCAACGGCCAGCGCCGGGACGGCAAGGCCTACACGATCCCGAGCTACACGACCGCCAATCTGTCGTTTTCCTACCTGCTGCCGAACTTTGGCCGCGAGTGGGCGCGCGGCTTCAGTGTGACGGCCGGCGTGAACAACGTGTTCGACAAGGCCGCGCCGTTTGTGCCGGGCGCGGGCGGCGGTGGCGGCACTGAAGCCAACACCGCGAAGTATGCGTACGACATCATCGGCCGCTTCACCTTCATCGAGTTGAAGAAGGAGTTCTGACCCAGGCGGCGCCCAGGGCGCCCCCGACTGCGAGCGCGCCGCCGATCCGCGGTGCGCTTTTTTTCAAGGTGGCCCGGCACGTCAGCTAATTCTTCCACAAAAGGCTGTAACCGCTTGGGCCTCGCGGCCAGTTGCCGCGAAGTCATCCAGCCCGGGCCCGGGGCCCGAAACGCCGGCTCACTCAAGGATGGGCCAACGCAGCGGCATTAATAGGTGTCAACCAGCGAGCGATGACGAAGGTGGGAGCGGAGCGCAGCCGCGGAAATGGCGCGGGTAAACTTCAGGCCGACCTGTTTCACCTCGCCCGGGTAAAGATCGAACCCGTTGTCGGTGGCGGTGAATCCATGGGATCCGAAATCAAACATGAACGCGTGCTGAAACACCGATGAGGTGAACCTCAGCACGGCCTCGGTATCCGTTAGCCGGCGGACCGTGAACTTAGTGGTTCCCTTCGGTAATTCGAGAAAACGTGGGTGCGTCAGGAAGGCGGTTTGTTCGCTGGCGGCCTGGCCGTCCACCTCGAGAGCGACGCGCAGGCAAATATGATCGCGACCGTGGGTGGAGATCAGTGGCTCGAGGTCCAAGGTGTGCTGGCGCACGCTCCGGCCGGGCAGCAGTTTCACGGGTTGGGCCCCGCGCAGAAGGCGGCGGCCGTCGAGGTGAAAGACCTCCCAGCGCAGGCGACCCGGTGCGGGAATCGGCGCGTCATAGACCGTGTAGAGATGAGCTTCGCGCACCGTCGAGCGCCGGTAGTTGCCGATGGCGACGATCTCGTCGCCAGGAATATGGACGGAGGCCAGCGCAGGTGCGTTGAAGCGCCGGGCGGCATAGTGGAGCAATTTCCAGCGGCCGGTGTATTCGATCGAGGACCAAGAGCCGACCGGCCAGCAGTCATTTAGCTGCCAATAAATCGCGCCCATGCAGCGGGGTGTCGTCCGGCGATAGTGTTCGACGCCCACCTGCATGCAGTAGGCTTGGTTCAGCTGGGAAAGATAAATGAGATCATCCTGTGACTTGGGGAAACGATAGCGGCGCGACACGTAGTCGAGAATCACCTGGTTGCCGCCGCGGTTCTTCTGGTGGTTCTCCATGACCGAGCCAAAAACGTTGGCGCGGGCGGGAGCGAAGGTCTCGTTTGTCTGCGGCGAGCTGTAGCTTTGCATGCCGAATTCGGAGCAGAACCGGAACGCCCACTTTTCGTAATCCTTGACCGGATGTCGCGCATGCCAGACGTCCCAGTAGTGGGTATCGCCACTTTTTTCGCCCAACGCGTGGCCGTTTTCGAAGGTCCCGCGCCACTCTGAGGTGGGGTGGTAGCTGGTGGCGCCGTCGTGGGTGGCGACCACGGCGGGCAGCAACTGGTGAAACAGGGATTCGTAGCCGCGGCGCAGGGCCGGCCTGGTGCGCAGGGCGGGCCCGTTGAGTTGCACTAGTTCGTTGTTGCCGCACCAGACTGCCAGGCTGGCCCGGTGGTGCAGTCGCGCGACCTGATGTTCGGCCTCGGCGCGGACGCTGCGCAGGAAGGCGCGGTCGGAAGGGTAGAGGGTGCAGGCAAACATGAAGTCCTGCCAGACGAGCAGGCCGAGTTCGTCGCACAGGTCGTAGAAGTCCTCGCTTTCGTAGATCCCGCCGCCCCAGACGCGGACGCAGTTCATGTGCGCGGCCACCGCTCCGCGCAAATCGCGCGAGTAGCGTTCGCGATCAAGCCGAGTGACGAAGCAATCGGCGGGAATCCAGTTGGCGCCCTTGATGAAAACAGGCCGGCCGTTGACCACGAAGCGGAATGCTTGGCCCCATTGGTCGGGCGATTGATCCAACGCGATCGTCCGCAGTCCAAGCCGCTTGCGGATGGTGCCCAGCTCGCGACCCGAGGCGTCGCGAGCGGTCACCGTAAGCTCGTAGAGCGGCTGACTTCCCTGTCCGGCGGGCCACCAAAGCTGGGGCGACGGAACTTCAAACGCGCAGGAAGTGGTCGACAAGATAGTCCGACCTCCGTGGGCCAACTCGGCCTGAAACGTAGCGCCTGGAAGCCGACGGCTCAGATGGGGCGTGAGCTCGAGGCGCACCGCGCCGTTGGCCGCGTGGTGCTGTTGGACGTGCACGCGGTCCAGCCGCGCCTTCGCGCCGGCTTCCAAACGGAGATCCCGCCAGATCCCGGCGGTGACAAACCGGGGCCCCCAGTCCCAGCCGAACTGACATTGCTGCTTGCGAATGCGCACACAGAGACCGACCGGATCGTTGAATTCACTCGGCGGCGTGAACGAGCGGGCTTTGCGCACATAGTCCATCGCGCTGCGAAAACGGATCGCGATCACGTTGCGTCCGGGGCGGAGCAGGGCCTTCACGTCCCAGCGAAACGCGACGAACATGTTCTCCGTCGTCGCGACCCTCCGGCCGTTGACGGTGACGGTGGCGACTGTGTCGAGGCCATCGGCGACCAACTCGACCCGCGGTTCGCGGAGCAACTCGGCCGGCACCGTGAACGTGGTCGCATACTCCCAGTCGCGCTCCTCGATCCATTGGAGGTTGAGTTCGTTCGTGCCATAGTATGGGTCGGCGATTTTGCCGGCGGCGATCAAGTCCGTGTGCACGCAGCCCGGGACCGTGGCCGGCAACCAGCCGGACGGGCGTCCGGACTTGGGATCGATTCCGCGAAAGCGCCAGGGCGCGGTGGCGAGGGATTGTTGCATGGGGGCAGGCGGTTAGAGGGAAGTTTCGTCCGTGGCGCCGGCCGGCGGGGTGGAGCGCAGCAGAACGAGTCCCGCCAACAGCGTCGCGAGGGCGATGACCGCCCCGGAGAGAAACGCGTAACGGTATTGGTTGCCGACCAGATCGAGAAACCAGCCGAGCGCGGGCCCGAGCAGGATCTGGCAGATCGAATTGACTATCCACGCGGCGGCTGCGAACTGGGCGAATTGCAGTTTGGGAAAAATCACCTGACAGACGGCGGCGGTACCCGTGTAGAAACATCCGGAAAAGATCCCATGGGCCAGCAGCGCCAGGCCGAAGCTCTCGCTGTCCCGGACCAGCAGGTAGCTGGCGACCCCGGCCGCCGCGTACGCCGTAATGGCGGCATTCCCCACGCGCAGCGGGTGAAAGCGGTCGGCCAGCCATCCAAGCGGAAAAGCCAGCACGAACGAAACCATGAACATCACGACGAAATAGCGGCCATATGTTTCCATGCTCATCCCGTGGCTCTTCGCGGCCGACAGCATGAACGTGTTTACGGGGATGAACGCGAGGTTGCCCCAGGCAAAAAAGGCGATGCCCCAAAGGTAATAGCGCTGGGTGAAGCAGTCGCGGAAATAGGATCGGACGGCGGCGAAAAACGGATTGGCGGGTGTGGCCTCCACGGGTGGCGGCGGGTAGTCGCCTTCCTTGACGCGCAGGCACATCAACGTCAGCCCGGCCGCGTAGATCAGGCCGATGCCGATGAAAATCTCCCGGAAATGAGCATCGGCGTGACCGATGATTTTCGCGTTAAACAAGATTCCTGTGGCGAGGCTCACGGCGCGGAACACCCCGAAGAAACGGCCGATGAGTTCGCGGGGAACGACATCGTTGATGAGGGCGCCGAAGACAGAGTTCGCGGTCAGCGCGCCGATTTCAAAGAGGGTCCAGCAACAGCCGATCACCACGAGCACCGCTTGGTGCAGGGTTTCCGGCCGGCCGCCGATGAGGCGGTTCAAAGCGGCGCCCAATTCGCCGCTCAAGCCGAGGCCGAACATTGCCACGGTCACGATCGGTGTGGTCGCGAGGAGAAAGGGAATCCGCCGGCCCCAGCGCCCCCGGTGGTGGTCACTCCAGTAGCTCACCACCGGCCCGATGATCATCGAGGTCAGGCTCGGCATGGTGATCAGGAACACGCCGGTCAGCAGGTCCGACGCCTGAAACTTTTTCAGCAGCAGCTGCACCATCGGCATCGCGGAGCGCTCCCGCATCCACCACGCGAAGTCGCCCCAGAGCAGCCAGCAGACCAGCAGGGCGAGCCCGCCGGTCGTGTAGGTCAGCGTGCCGACGCTCCAGGTGCGGCGGGGCGCGGCGGCGATCGGGGCCGGCGGGAGCGGAGCGGTCACGGGGAGGATATGGGCGACGGCGGAATGCGGGCGGCGGGCCGGACTGACGGCTCAGGTGGCACGATCATAGGTGGTCAGTGACATGGCGAATCGCACCTGATCCCCTCGAAGATAGCGGGTGAGGTTGTCGAGTACGATTTCACCACAGGAGCCATAGCGATCCCGGGTGGGCCCGGCGATGTGCGGCGACAAGAGTGCATCAGGGACTCCCCAGACCGGCGAACGGCTCGTCAGCGGCTCTTCCGCCGTGACATCGAGGGCCAGCCGGATGCGCCCGGACCGGGCGGCTGAAACCAGCGCTCCCTCGTCGACGAGACCACCCCGGCCGACGTTGACGAAAACGGCCCCATGGGGCAGCGAATCGATGACCGCGGAGTTGACGCTGCCGGCGGAGTTGGCCGTGAGGGCCTCGCATTCGAACAGCACGTCGGAAGTCTCGAATAGTTCCTGCAGCGTGGCCCGCGAAGTGAGCTTGGCTTCCCGGATGACCTCGACGGGCACCCCCGCCGAAAAGATGCTGATGGGGACACCGAACGGCTGGAGCAGGGCAACCAAGGCGCGGGCCACGCTGCCGAATCCATGGATGCCGACGCGCCGGCCAAAAAGCGTGCGCGTTCCAAGCTCCTGGATTTGCCGGTCGGAGGGCGCCCGGGCGAAAAACGGTCGCCACGCGGGCAGATTACGCAGCGCGCCGAGCGCGAGTAACAAGGCGTGCTCCGCCACTTGGTTGCTCACGCTGTCGCCCCAATTTGAAATCAGGCCGCCGCGTTCGACATAGCGGCGCGGCACCAGTTGTCGCACCGACCCCGCCACGTGGCACACGTAGCGCAGGGGACAGTCCGCTTCCGTGAGCCAGCTTTCGGCGAGCGGCGGCGTGCTCCAGCCGGTGACGAGCACCTCCGGACGCAGCCGCCGCAGCGTCTGCTCCCACACCCCGGGCTGCAGATCCTCGGCGTCAATCCAGCGCGAGGCAGCCAGCAGATCCGACGCGTGGATCGTTCCGTTGAAAAACATCTCCCGCTCGCGGGCGGTGAGCGCGAAGCAGATCCGGGTCGCTGCCTGCTGTCGTGCGGAGTCCGTGGCTTCGGTGACCTGACGGGCTGCGGAACTCATGAGGCCGTGACGTGCCTGTGCGGCACATTGGTCGCGCGTGCCTTCATCCGCCGGCCCGAGGGATTTCGGGGAGTGCCCAATGTGAGACCTCCCATTGGCCCAGCGCGGGGTGCTCCAGCCGCCAGCGGCCCGGCCGGGCTTCGGCGACACGCCAAGGAGCCGCCTCGTCACGGTTCGTGCCGGTCCAGGTGAGTGCGGCCAGCCAGCCGGCGCCTTCCGTGCGGGCGGCGGTGGCGGCGACCGGAGTGGCGTGAAAGGGCTTGGCGATATGGGCGCGCGGCTGGTTGTCGTTGAGGCGCTCGTCCCAATAGGTGCGATTGAACCCATGCAGCGGCTGGAGAACCGTCCCGCGCCCGTCCTCCGACCACGCGGTGCCGATCTGCTCGCTCATCCTACGTTCCACCTTCGGGCTGGCAAGGGGCAGGGCGTAACCTCCGAGCCGGAACTCGACTGGCTGACGGGCTTGGTAGTTGTGGAGCTGAAGCAGCCAGCCGGCACGCCACCACACCCCCGCTTCGATCCCGACGTTGAACT
The DNA here is from genome assembly GCA_005792355.1 of Opitutaceae bacterium. Lineage (GTDB taxonomy): Bacteria > Verrucomicrobiota > Verrucomicrobiia > Opitutales > Opitutaceae > ER46. The sequence continues at coordinate 3,509 of SXSC01000134.1, read as the reverse complement.
GCTTCATCGTGCCGCCAAAGTTTGCGCTGTAGAAAATGTGCGCTTCATCCATTTCGACCGCGACGGTCGAATGGCGTCCGAACACGGAACCGTCTGCGTGCCGCACCGTCAGCGCGCTGTCCAGCGACCAGTTGGATTCGTTGGGCAACGCGAGCGTAAAGCCCACGCTGGAGCGATAGGCGGTCTTGCTCCATTTCCACGCGCCATAGCGGAGATTGCCGTTCGAGACCTGGGATCCGGCATTGATGATCTCGACCTCGCCGCCCGTGCTGCGCACCACGAGCCCGGCGGGCTTGATCACATGCGCGTGGTCGCCGAGTTCGCTGGGAAGTGGCTGTTCGGGCGCCGTCCAGAACGCATGGCCCGGGGGCAGCAGCAGCGGGGCGAATCCCTTGGCCGCCCAATACGGCGACGCGGCGCAGGAATAGCGTTCGGCGAGCGGAGGAAATTCATCCGTCCAGCCCAGCGACAGGCAGCCCTGTGCCTGGTAGATGGGTTTCGACAGGAAGAAATCGAGGTTGCGCGTGCAGAGTCGGCGAATCAGGCCGGGCGCGAGGTCGCTGCAGTTTTCTGCGGCCGCCATGCCGAAGACATTGATCGTGTTGAACCGATAGGTCATCGAGCGGCCAAAGGCCGGGTGTTCGCCACTGGCCGCGAAGAAATGCTGGTAATCCCGGATGAAAGTCCGGGCCCATTCCCGCCAGCGCTGGGCCCGTTGCGGGTCGCGGGCGCCGTGCAATCGCGCCCACATCAGCCCGTAGAAATGAAACGCGAACGCGTTGTAGTGATCGTAGGCCTGGTTGATGCCATCCTCAAACCAGCCGCCGCCGCGGTGCATGAATTCCAGGCGGGTGAGAAATTCGTCCGCCATGACCCGGTCGGTGCGATGCCCGAAACCCTGGGCCTCGAGAAACTCGAGGATGTGCACGCCCATGAAGTAGTGGTTGTTGTTGACGATCCCGCTGCCGCGGGCGGTGCCGATCCAATGCGCCACCTGTTTTTTTTCCGCGGGGGAAAACGGCGCCCAGAGTTCCTGCGGGGCGAGTTGGAGGCCGATGCAGAGCAGGCCGATTTCCACGTGCTGCTGCTGGTAGTTGGCGTCGGGCCCGAAGTACTGCGGCGAATGCGGGTCGGTTCCAATCAGCAGTGCGGACCGGAACCAGGCGGAGATTTTTTCCCGCAGGGCGACATCCTCGGGCCGGACCACGGACTGCAACCAGTGCGCGCCGAGAATGAGCGGACGAACGAGACTCTCCAAACGGTCGGCTTGCTTTCCCCCGTATTCGCTGGCCAAGCCTGCGATCGGCAAGTCGGCGCGGCCCGCCACCATCAGGGCGGTGAGCGGTTCGATGAGCCGTCGGGCCGAGTCTTGCCAGTGGCGGTATCCGCCGGCGGCCTCCGCGGGTGACGGGGTGTTAGTCGTGGACGACGATGGCCGCTGCGCTTCCAGGCGGGTGGCATAGCCACCGGCGAGGACCCCGGCGATTTTCAGGAAATCTCGACGTGGAAGAGTCATGCGGAGGGGCGCCCGCCGCCAGGACGGCGGGCGCGCGGAAGGGTGAAGACCAGGTTGGCGCTTAGAACCGGAAACCCAGATCGAGGGTGACGCGTCCCGGGTACCCGCGCAGCTGATTGGCGGGGAAGTATTCGATGTTCGAAATGTTCTTCCAAGCGAGGATCGCCGAACACGGCGTCTTGCCCCATTTCCAGTCCTTGCCGACGGTGAGATCGTAGAGGGTGTAAGCCGGAAGGAAGAGGTTGGGGTTTTGCAGGCGCTGCGCCTTGCGACCGGTGTGGTTGGCACCGGCGCCGATCCAGACTCCGCGGAGACCGGCTGACGTAAAAGAGTAGCGGGTCCAGAGATTCGCGAGAAACTTCGCCGAGGCCTCGGGATGCGTGCCGAGGTAGATGTTCAGCGACGGGCTGGGCACCTGCGTCACACGGATGTCATCGATGGCCGCGCTGAAATAGACCTGCCAGTTGTCAATCGGAGAGTAGGTCAACTCACCTTCCAAGCCGCGGCTGCGATCAACCGTGCCCTGGGTCGTGGTGATGACGACCTGGGCGTTCGGCTGGATGATATTGAAGCTCGTGATGCGGTCCCGGTTTTCGATCTCGTAGACGGCGATGGTGGATGAAATCCGGCCCTGGAGCAGGTCGGTCTTGATGCCGAGCTCGTAACCGCGGGAGGTCGTCGGCTTGGCCGGACCGACCGGGACGTTCAGGACGGTGAGGGCGGAATTGTTGACGACGAACGCTTCGCTGTAGGAGCCATAGAGCATGACATCCGGTGCGAGCTTGTAACCGATGCCAAGCTGCGGCGCCGTGCGGGCGGGAGAGTTGTCACCGATCTTGAACGCACCCGTGCGCAGATTGTTGGCGTAGGCGTTGGCGCGATTGTAGCGCAGGCCGGCGACCAGGTAGAGTTGGTCGTTGAGCATGCTGCCGTTCAGGACGGTGTAGGCGGCGGTGTTGCGGCCGATATTTTGACTGTAGCTCGAAAGCGGGAGGGTCGCCAGGTCGAAGTCCGTGTTGTAGTCAATGGTCGAGGGCTTCAGCAAATCCCACGCAGGGAACGGAGGGAGTTTCGCCCCCTGCGGCCCGGGGTTGGTCGTGCCCAGGCCCGAGATCTGGCGTTGCCGGTCCTGCGAGCGAAAGGTGCTCGTGAAAACCCCGAGCAGGGGCTTCAGCTTGCCCCAGGAGAAATCATAGCGACCCACCGCCTCGAGCTGGTACGAATTGCTGGCGCTCCAGCTTTCCTGCAGGCGGGCGCGCCGGTTGATGATGGCGGAATCACCGGTCAGGCCCACGGCCGGGTTCGCCAGAACGGCGGCGGCGAACGCCTGGGCGCCGGCCGTGCCGGTGCCGTAGCGCGCCGGCGTTGCGATATTCACCGAGCCGCCGCCGGTCAGCTTGTGGGCAATCCGTGCCTTGTTGTAGGCGAACGCGGCGCGAACCGTCCAGTCGTTGCCCGCTTTGATGACGAGTTCTTCGTTGACCGACTCATTGTCACTCTTCCGCCAGTCGTTGCGGCTGGCATAGTTAAAATTCCGACCGTACGGGACGTTCGGCATGAACCCCAAATCACTGCTGTCAATCGCGCTCGTGAGGCCGGGAATGTCCATGTTCATCTTGAACATCTGCGGAACATTTTCGCGGCGGTGGAACCACTCGTAGTCCGAGTAGAGGGTGACGTTGGGCGTGATATTCCACGTCACGGTGGGCGCGACCACCCAAGTTTGATCCGAGGTGTTGCCCGTGGGATCGATGTATTGCATGCCGTTTTGCCAGACGCCGTTGAAACGGGCGAGGAGGGTGTTGCCGGCCAGCGGTTGGTTGGTGTCGATTTGGGTGCGCAGCAGATTGTAGCGGCGCGCTCAAGGATGAGTTCGAAGATCTCATCTGAACGAAAGCACCATGTATAATGAAGCGGTTGTCTCTTGTAGTATCATCTCAGGCGAGCCTCCCCCCGAAGCTCAGGAACGGTCGGAGGACCGGCTTGGCGGTCC
>SXSC01000133.1 GCA_005792355.1 Opitutaceae bacterium | reverse complement strand
TTCGCCCGCTCGCTCCAGCGCCGGCGTGCCCGGCCGGTCCCCGGTGGCCAGGCCGGTCAAGGGTCCCTCGCACAGCGGCGCGTATTTGTGTGGGCAGACATTCTTCAGGGCAAATAGCTGCCCACCGAGGTTGAAGACGCCGATGGTCCGGCCGTCATGCTCGATGATCCGGCGGCTGCCCGGCGGCAATTCGTCCGCCGGACAGACAACGAGGCGCACCTGGGTATTGGTCGCAGCTGCCATCGGATCAGGCCCCTTTGTGCAGGTTGAAGATCGCCGCGGCGTTGTCGTGAAAAATGCGGCGGCGAAGTCCCTCATCGATGTTCTTGAATGTCTGTGTGGGCTCGTCGAAGTCGAAGTGGGGAAAGTCACTGCCGAACATCAGCGTAAGGTCGGCATGGATCCACTCGAGCATCTGGTCCAGAACCGCGGGGCTCGGTGGTTCCACCAGCGGCTGGGAATTAAACCGCACGTGCTCCTGCACGTATTCCGATGGCAGCTTTTTCACCCACGGCGTCTGGTAACGCACGGCCTTCCAATCAGAATCCATCTGCCAGAGGAAGGATGGCAGCCAGCCGATGCCGCACTCGAGGAACGCCACGCGCAGGCGCGGGAATTTTTCGAAAGTCCCCTGAAAGATGAAACTCGCCAGGTGGGCCTGGTAAACTCCCGGCCGGGCGAGCCGACTCTCGATGTAATACGAAGGCCAGCCGGCCGCTGTGGGCGCGCCGACCGTGGCCAGGCCTTCCGTGCCCAAGTGCAGCGTCGGCACCAACCCGTGGGCCTCGCAGGCCGCATAAATCGGATCGTAAAACCGATTGCCAAACGGCCGCGGCGCACCAGTGGGCATGAGCACACCCACGATTTGCGGGTGGCTGCCTAGCCGCTCGATTTCCTTCACGGCGCCCGCCGGATCCTGGGTGCAGATCGCCATCGCAAACCGCAGCCGGGAGTCTTTCGCGAGCCAGTGCTCCAGCGTATAGTCGTTGAACGCGGAGCACAGCGCACTGCCGTAGTCCACGTCGGGCCACACGCTCGCGCCATAAACGCTCAAGCCGGTCAGCAGGCCGTAATCGACCCCGTAGCGATCGAGATGGTCGCGAATCAGGCAGGCCACGTCGCAGACGGCCGCGCCGTTCACCGCCGACTCGGGCAGGTCCGTGCGGTGCCCCTGGACGCCGCCGTTGTTGAACCACTGAAACGCGGCCCCGGTCCCGCCAAACCGGGTGAGGCGCTCGCGGTTCACCGCGCTCAGGTAGGGCAGCAGATCGTCGTTGGAGCGGATCGCGTGATGAATATCGGTGTCCGCGATCGCGATTCTCGTCGCGAGGGCAGCACTTCCGGCGGATTGGGGATGGGTCAACGTGCTCATTTCAGAGGTCTCCGGTTGGAACGCGCGGGCCGTCCCCAATTTGGGCGGTTCGGCGGTTAGAAATCGCAGCGATAAGTCAGGCGCCAGTTGCGCGGCGGATCGGCGCGCACCAGGAAAAACCATTCGTTGGTAGCGTTGTTCACTTGGAGATCGATCGTGTGGCGGCTGCCCCAATGGTACGCCGCACCGCCGTCGAGCGAGTATTGCGTCCGGTCGATGTAGACGCGGCTGGCCGGACCGATGCCGGTGGCATTCGACCAGAACGGTCCCATCACGCGCCCGCCGCCCCGCAGTTCCCAGCCGCCGCCCTTCGCATTCCTCAGGTTGTATTTCGCATAAATGTTTCCGCTCCAGCTCGGGGTAAAAACAATCTTCTGTGTACCGGTGAGCGGGGTGAGCTGGTTGGGCTGGACCGTGTCGGTCTTGGCGTAGGAGGCGAGCAAGCCCAGCCGCTCGGTGAGCGAACCCATGAGCTGCACTTCCCAGCCTTTCGACGTGTCGCCCTGCGAGACAAACTGCTCGGTGATGATCGCCGTGTTGCCGGAGCCAGGCGGGATCTGCTGGGTGTAAGAGAAAGTCGAGAGCGTGCTGCTGCGCACGATCTCGTAATGGGCCAGCGTCGCCGTCAGGCGCCCGTTAAGCAATTCGGTTTTCAGGCCGAACTCGGTGAGTTCGGTCTCGGGCGTGTAACTGAGCCGCTCGGCCAAACGCGGGTCGCCCGCCGGGGCTTGGGTGAAGCGCGGGGCCACGGCAGTCGGGTCGTTCTGCACACTCACGATGCCGTAGGCCGCAATCACCGGTGTAATCTTGAACGTCGCACCGTAGCGCCACGAATTGACCGCCGATTTGGAGTTGATCGTCGTGGTGGTCGTCGGCGCGTAGGTCGAAGCGTCGCCGAAATCACGCCGGAACCCGCCCACCAGCAGCAGCCGTTGTTTAAACAGGTCCGCGCCTTGCTGAACGTAGACCCCCCACTGCGTGCTGTCGATATGGCTGCTGTTTGCCGCCAGGCGTGCGTTGGTGATCGTGCGCGTGTAGTTAGGATTGGCGAAGTCGAACCGGGCGGGCGACGGGGTGCCCTGGTAATTATCCGTGTTATTAAGTCCCGTGTTGTAAGCGTAACCCACCATACTCGTGAGCGAAAACGATTTCGGGCCGTACTTGTAGATCGCATCGCCCTGGAGCGTCAGGCCGCTGTTTTTGAGCCGGTCGCGGCCCCAGGTGTAGGGATTGGTGAGCGTACCGTTGGTCCCCACTGTAGGGAAATTGCCCGCGGCGTCCCACCACTCGCCCAGATGGTAGTAGTGGAAGTAGTTCACCACCTGGCGCAGCGACAGTTTCTCGGTGAGGTTCGTCACGAGCGTAACGAATATCGTGCCGGTCTCTTCGTCCAAACCCGGGGCCTCGCCGCCGGCATTGAAGTTGCGAGGGAGATTCAGTGCCGTCAGCGGATTAGTGGGACTGTCGATGCCCGGCACTAGCCGGCGCAGGCCGCCGGGATGAAAGGTGAAACCTTGACCGGGCTCGCGATAAGGGCCGTGCGTGCGCAGTAATTCGCTGTTCATCGTGAGTTCGGTCCGATCGCTCAGTTTCCAGCGCAGCGAAGGAAACACGCCGTAGACTTCGTTGATCCCTTCCTGGAAATTCAGATAACCGTCGCTCTGCTCGACGACCCCGATGACGCGGCCGGCCAGCGTGCCCTTCGCATTCAGGGTGCGATTGATGTCCACTTCGCCCCGATAGAACCCGGCCTCGCTCTCATAGCCGCCGACGGTGAGCTTGGTGCGGGCGAAAGGGCCTCCAAACACCGGTTTTTTATAGGTGAAATTCACGAAGCCCGAGTTCGATCCCCGACCCTGTACGGAGGAAGGCGGACCTTTCACGACCTCGACGCGGTCGTAGGCCACGAGGTCGCGTCGGTAGCCATAGACGCGCACGCCATCCGCCGCGAAGCCGTTGTTGGCGTCGATGCTAAATCCGCGCGAGACGAACGATTGACCTTGCGCGGCTCGATTACGCACAAACACATTGCCAACGTACTTCAGGGCCTGGTCGTAGGCGGTGGCGCCCGTGTCCTCCCACATCTCCGAGGTGATGACGTTCACCGTCTGGGGAATGTCGATCAACCGCTCATTGGTGCGGGTCGCAGTGGAGGAACTCGAGACGCCGTAACCGGAGGATTTCTTCGCCCCGACTGTAAAGGGCGCGAGTTTGAGGACAGATTCCTTCGCTGGGGCTGGGGCGGTATTCTGGGCAAAACTCGTCAACGACAGCAGGGCGAGGACAAGGAGGAGAGGTGATTTTTTCATGTGGTGGATACGGGGATATGGGGATTTCCGCACCGGCATCCCGCGAGGGATGCCGGTGCGATAAGAGGATCAACGCCAAATGCGGGTCGCGGGCACTTGCTGCTCGTAATTCGCAGGCGGGATCAGCGCGGGATGGCGCTGGCGCAGATACTCGGCGAGTTGCTGCTGCAGCTCGAGCGGCACCGCGATGCCCGGCCGCCGTGGCGGCCCGGCCTTTAGAAAGCCGAACGCGTCCACCAGCGCCTTGTGCCGCGCGGTGTTACTGTAGTTCTGCCAGCCCGCCAGCTCGGAGGGAAAGACATGAGGCCGGCCCTGCCCTAACTTCATCCGCGCCGTGAGCTCCGTCAGCGGTGACAAGGCGGCTTCGGCCGCCGGCAGGTCACCCGTCGCACAAAGATCCATCACGTCCCGGACCACATGCGGCATCATCGCCAGCTGCAGGCTGCCGGCGCCGATGGCGCCGTTGCGGTAAAGTTCCACCAGCCAGCCGGCGTCCGTGGAACTCATGTGCAGCAGCGGGCTCTCTCGGTGCATTTTTCGCCACAATTCGAAATCCCAATGCGCCTCCTTGCTGCCGAGTAGATTTGGCAGATGGCTGAGGGCCCGGTAGGTTTCCAGCGAGTACGTCTGGCGGATCCAATCGTAATGATTTATGACGATCCCGATCTCCGGGCAGGCGTGGCAGAGATCGCTCCAGAACTTCAGCAGTTCGCCCGTGGTAAGTTGCAGGTAATAGGGCTGGACGACCAGCACACCATCGATGCCCTCCGCTGTCGCGATCCGCGCCTGGCGAATCGTATCCGCGGTGCACAGGCCGATCGCGCCCATCATGGCCTGCACGCCACCCTTGCTCTCCTCGCGCAGAATCCGCGCCATCGTTCGATACTCCTCCGGCTCGAGGGTGTAGAATTCGCCCGAAGTGCCGGCGAGGACGATGCCGTCGACGCCGACGCGGACCAGTTTGCGCAGGTTGCTGCGGAGTGCATCCTCATCGAGGGCGAGTTCGTTCGTGAACGGCGTGGGCGGATAGGCAAAAATGCCGCGATAGGTTTCTCGGGTAAGCATGCGGAAATTGGGTCGACGGGGCTAGTGCTGGTGAAGGCGTGGCGTAGCCCGCTGCGACATGCAGCAACGTCGGCACTTTTACTAAAAAGTCCTGGCTGGCGGCGGCCGGATGAACCCTCCGCCTGGATTTATTTTCGCCTGACGCCGGCCGCTAAGGCCGCAGGCTGTTGCCCGAAAACCAGCGTCCTTCAATCAGGATGGAACGCGGATTTTCCGGCACGCCCCGCTCGCCACGATGAATCATGCCGACCGCGGCATTGACGGCCGTGGCTCCCACCAGCAGGGGATTCTCATCGATGCCCGTGTAGAAGGAATCTCCAAAGGGAACGTTGGGCAGGACCAAGGCGATGTCCCCGGGCACCCGGCAGCCCAGGATCTGCAGCCATGACTGGATCTGCGGCGCGGTTTTCAAGTCCGTGACTATGGCGCGGGGCCGGTGTTTCTGGAACCAAGCAGTAAATTCCCTCTGCTCGAATTTCTCCGTGAGGAGATAAGGCAGCCGGTCCGGGCGGGCGCATTTGATCTGCTCGACGAGATATCCCGCCAGATAACTATGCTCCGCCCGCTCATCCTGGCTCGAGGGCATCGCGAGGCCCACGCGGTGCAAACCGAGGGCATGCAATTTCCGGATCAGGTTCACCATGTTTCGAAACTGATGGTTCATCACCACATGGAGCTGAGGCTGCTGGAGCGTGTGTCCGAACGCGACGGCCGAGAAATCCGCCCACGCCAAGTCGATCGTCGTATGCGGCTTGGGTTGCGGCGCCATGAGCAACCCTTGGATGCCGCGCGCAAAAAGAATCTGTTTGATGCGATCCCGCTTCAGCCCCGGTTCGCGCAGCCACACCGTCTCGAGCTTGTAACCCAACTCCTGCGCCTGCTGGGTGGCGCCCTTGAAATAGCCAATCTGCTGCCCGTTCCACCAACCGCGCTCAGTGGGATAGTTGGTGACCCAGCCCAGTACGCCTTGGAAGCTGGCCGGACGTTGGGCCCGGCGATAAGCCACCAGCGCAGCCAGCATTGGGTCGGGCACGTAGCCCATCTTCTTGGCCAGACTGACAATTCGCTCGCGCGTAGCTTGGGAAATCGAGGGATGACGGCGCATCGCCAGCGACACCGTCGTCTGCGTGACCTTCGCCCGGCGCGCAATGTCGGCCTGCGTAACGCGACTGTGCTTCATTCAGGCACAAAGCCTCG
>SXSC01000132.1 GCA_005792355.1 Opitutaceae bacterium | reverse complement strand
GAGGCGTCATGGCCGTCGAACAGCGAATTGGCGGGGACGAAGCGGACCTTGTGCTTGGGCTTGAACGGCACCAGCTTGGCGGCGATGCTTAGATCGGTCATGGCATGGCTCCACGGATAGGCGGCAGACCTCGCATGATAGGGAAAGCCCGGCGGCGATGCCATGACACAAACCGACGATAACTATGCATAATCTGCCACCATGGTCGCGCCAAGCTCTCCGCCCCGCAGGACCACCGGCAGCTCGCCGACGGTTGCCATTGGCTTTGTTACCGGCATTCTGGCCGGACTCGGGCGGACCGGACTAAGCTCAAGCGAGCTGCTAGAACATGCAGGAATTGCCAGCTACCTGATCCACCAGCGCAATGCCCGCGTCCCCGTGGCGCGTTACGCGGCGCTCTATCGCCTGATCAACGAGCAGCTCGACGACGAAGGTTTCGCGCTGTTCTCGCGCCCGCTACGCCGCGGCAGCTTCGAATTCCTCTGCCGCGCCGTGTTGTCAGCGCCGACTCTCGGGCTTGCCCTGGAGCGCATCGCGCGCTTCCTCCATGTCGTGCTCGACGACTTGGCGGTGGAGGTCGAGAAAAGCGCCCGCGCCGCCGTGATCGTCATCAGCGAGGAGCAGGCGCCACCGGTCGGCGCGACCGGCCGCGTCTTCGCCTACGAATGGCTGCTGCGCATGATCCACGGCCTTGCCGCCTGGCTGGTGGCCCACCCGTTGCCGCTCGACGAGGTCAGCTTCCCCTATCCGCCGCCGCTGCATGTGGCCGACTACGAACTGGTGTTCGCCCCGCGCCACACCTTCGACGCGCCGCGCCTCGAAGCACGCTTCCCCGTCGAATGGCTGGCCCTGCCGGTGCGCCGCGACGAGGCCGCGCTGCAGGCCTTCCTCGCCGATGCGCCGGCCAGCATCACCACGCTCTATCGCCGCGACCGTGCACTGGCACAGCGCGTGCGCGAGCACCTGCGCGCCGCGCTGCCCGAACACCTCGCGCTGCCGGCCATCGCCCGGCGCCTGTTCCTTTCGCCGCGCACGCTGCATCGCCGCCTCGAGGATGAAGGCACCAGCTTTCGCGCCATCAAGGATGGCCTGCGCCGCGAGCTGGCCATCGAATGGCTGACCAAGACGCAGCGCCCCCTGGGCCGCATCGGGTCCGACCTCGGCTTTGCCGACGCCGCCGCCTTCTATCGCGCCTTCAGCGCCTGGACCGGCAGCGGACCGCGCGAGTACCGACGGCGCTTCGGCGCCTGATCGCCATCAACGGCGGAAGATGATGTTAGGATTCCGCTTCCCGAAGAAGGCCCACGTGACGTGACCACACCCAGCCATACCCTGCCCGCCAATTTCGAGATCGGCATCGCCGAACTCGACACCCAGCACAAGCACCTGCATGCACTGCTGGTGCGCCTGCGCGAAGCGGTGGGCAAACACTATGGCTACGCCACGAATGCCATCCTCGACGAGCTGGCGATCGAAACGCGCATCCATTTCGCCGTCGAAGAGAGCCTGATGCGCATGCTCTCCTTTCCCGAGGTCGAGAAGCATGTCACCGAGCACCAGACGCTGCGCGACCAGCTGGAAAAGTTTCGCAAGCGCGCCCAGGACTTTGAAGTTGCCGATGACCTGGCCGACTTCACCCTGCAGTGGCTCAACGAGCACGTCGATCGCTTCGACCGCGAATTCGTCGACCACTTCCTGCGCGCCGGCATCGACCCGAATGCCGCCCCGAGTTCAAGATGAAGACAGCACGCATCGCCGTCATAGCCGGCGACGGCATCGGCCGCGAAGTCATGTCCGAGGGCCTGCGCGTGCTGCAGGCCGCCGCCAGCCGCTACAGCCTGCCGCTGCAGTTCAAGGAAGGCACCACTGCGCAGACGCTGCAACTCGACGGTTCGGAGGTCTACGACGTCATCGGACTTTCGCCCGCGCTGAAACCACAGCAGGACGTCACCCTGCGCATCACGCGAAAAAGTGGCGCGATCGAGGACGTTGCGGTGCGTTGCCGGATCGATACGCCAATCGAAATCGATTATTATCAGCACGGGGGAATTTTGCCCTATGTGCTGCGGCAAATCGTGGCCAGAACCTGAATTTGCACGGACCGCGGCGGAGGCGGAGCAAACGCGCTCCGGTTCCTCCGCTTGCGGTTGTCCAAAAATCGCGCTTCTTCTCCGGGAGCGTCTTCCCACTCGAATCGTCCCCCATGCCTGATTCCGCCAGCAAGCCGGTGTTTCTCGTCGACGCCTACGCCGATCCGGTGGTGGTGCGGATTGATGGCCGGGCCTGCTTTCAGAACAGCGCGTGCCTGCGGGACTTCATCTCCGAGATGCTGGCGCGCGGGAAAACGCGGTTCGTCCTCGATTTCCAGTCGTGCTCAAGCATGGACAGCACGTTTCTGGGGGTGCTGGCCGGGGCGGCGATTGAACTGCGCAAGACCGCTCCGGGGGGCAGTCTGGTGGTGGCCCGCCCGGGTCCCCGCAACCTCGAACTGCTGCGCAATCTCGGCCTGCATCGCCTGTTGACGATCGATGCGGGAACGGCCGCGGTGAGCTTCGGGAAAACCGGCACGGCGTTGGAGTGTCAGCAGCGCGGCGAGGTGGAGAATGCGCGGCTGGTGCTCGAAGCGCACGAGAATCTCGTCGCGGCCGACGAGACAAACCGCGCGAAATTTCAGGACGTACTGGCCTTCCTGCGGAATCGCCTGGAGCAGAAATAGCCCGCATTTTCCCCGACGCGGATACCGCAACCGAAGGAATCGAACCGCAGGTGACAGAGGTCACTGCGACCCGGGAGAAGGTCACGGAGAATCCCACCGGAAATGAACGCGCGCTTTTCTGCTCGGTGTCCTCGCGCTCGTCCCCGGTGCCCTCTGTGACCCACGGATGGGGCGTTCAGAATCGTCGCAAGCGGGTGCGAAGTGAGCGCCTAGTTGGTAAGCGATTAGAACGTCAGCCGCCGTTGCGGCGGCGGATTTTTTTTCTGGCGCCACCGGGCTTCATCGACGGCTTCTTGATCGGTCAATCCGGTCCGACCGGATCCTTGCTGGTAGAAACCGAGCCGGTGCTCCGCGGCCCGGCCGTGGTGGGAGTCTCCAACCACACGTGGAGATCGGTCGGTGTGGCAAGAATGCCGCAGCTTCATGGCGGGCGCCGGCCCGGTTCGTTGGGCTTCCGCCGGCGGGAGTTCTTTTTCCTGGCCTGAGGCGCCACGCCGCAGCGCGGGTCGCGGCGATCAGCCAGCGACACGAGGCGAGCACCGGTGCGTTCGAAGGTGTCGGCGGTCTCCGGCAGATAAAGCCACTTTGGCAGGACCGGGTGGGGCGAGAGATCGGGAAATTCGGCGAGGAGAGAGACATGGTGCGCCCGCTCGGTGCAGAGCAGGACGCCGCGCCACGGTTCGGTCTTGGCCGCGAAGTAGAGCATGAGTTTGCCGTCAAGATAGGCCGACCTGCCGCCAAACATCGGGCGCAGGAGAAAAGTCGGATCCCGCTGCAGTGGTTCCCACAGCCATTGATAGGGATGGACCTTTGAAACGCGCACGCTGGATTTTTCGATTGGACTGCGCACGGCGTGAAGGGGCCGGGTTGAACAAGGCTGATCGACGGGCGGGATCAACGATTCGCCGCCCGTTTCCCTGCGGCGGTCGTCAGTGCGAACAGACCAGCGCGGGGTCGACGGTGAAGCCACCGTCCAACGGCATGAACTTGCCGCGTTCTTCAAGAAACGTGACGAGTTCGGCGGCGCGCATCCCGGCGGCGGAACAGGTGTGGAACCGCGTGGCGGAGCCGAAACGGGCGACAATGGCCGCCGCGAGCGACTCGCGAGTGTAGGCCAGCTTTGACCCGAGAATCAGATCGATGACCTCGTGACCATGAACTTCGTTGGGCATGTGAATCAGAGCTTGAGGCCCGCTTTAGTGAGCGCCTGATCGAGCGCCTCCTCGGTTTTCTTGCCGGAGCCAACACCGGCGAAAGCGATTTTCCCCTCTCGATCGATCACGTAAAACGTCGGAATCCCGGAAACACTGTAGTGCTTTTTCGCGATACTGTTGCCGGTCGCCCTGCCGGCCGGATCGAAAACCTTCAGGTAACTCGTCGGGACCTCGGGCTTCTTTTGCCATCCGTCGAATTTGTCCCGCGAATCCCAGACGCAGACGCCAAGGACCACGAAGCCTTGGTTGCCGAGTTTCTGGTGGAGTTTCTCCAGGTGCGGCATCGAAACCTTGCACGGGCCGCACCAAGTGGACCAGAAATCCACGAGCACGATCTTTCCGCGAAAGTCGGAGAGTTTGACGGGCGTATTGTCGGGGCGCAGCGCGGTGAAATCCGGCGCGGCGGTGCCGGCGGCGAGGAGGGGAGGACGGGCAGGCTGGGCCGCGTGGACGGTGACGGCCACGAGCGCCACGACAGCGAACAGGAGGGTGCGAGTATGCATGGGGTTGTTTTTGAGGTTGACCGGGACGCCGCGAATCTACCGGCGCCAAAAAGTGGAGCAAGCGTCAAGCGGACGTATCTCCCGATTGTCGGTGCGACTGATCGGGCACCGACGTCATTCGATTTTGGAGGGCTGCGCTTCGTCGCAGCCGAGCTTGAATCCAAACGCAACGGCGCCGACAAAGCGGCGCCCTCCGAAACTCGACCCGCCACCGCCAATCGCGAGATGCGCCCGCGTCAACCGCTCCCGCCATCGGTCCCGAAATTAGCCGTTAAAACGCTTCCGCGCTTTCGTTGGTCGGCGGCGTGCGAGGCGCGAGGGAACGGTCCGGGCGCACGGCTATTGTTTCCGTTCGGAAGCGCGACCGCCGGGCTTGGTGGAGTCGTAGGTTGGGTTCGCGATAGGAAATTTCGCTCCGACCTGTTGCTGCCAGTTACGGAGCTCCTTGGTGAGCTGCGCGACGCGGGCCGGTTCGCGGGCGGTGAGATCGGTTTTCTCGCCGAGATCGTGCGCGAGGTTGAACAGCTCGACGCGGTTGTCCTCCTGCCACTCGATCAACTTCCAGTCGCCCCGGCGAATCGCGGCGGCTGGCGCGCCTCCCTGGTTGCCGTAGTGCGGGTAGTGCCAGAACAGGGCGCGCTCGGGAATGGTTCCCCCTTTCAGCACGGCGACGAGACTCTTGCCATCGAGCACTTGGCCGGGTGCGGGCTTAACGCCGGCGGCTTCGAGAAATGTGGGGAAAAAATCCGGGCTGCTGACGGGAGTTGAGATGACGCTGCCGGGCCTGGTCACGCCCGGCCAGCGCACGATCAGTGGTTCGCGAATCCCGCCTTCATACATCCATCCCTTGCCAGCGCGCAGGGGCAAATTGGAGGTCGGCCAGCCTTCGCTGGTGGAGAGCCCGCCGTTGTCGCTCGTGAAAACGACGAGGGTGTTCTCGCGGAGACCGTGCTCGTCGAGCGCAGTGAGGACCTTGCCGACGGCGAGATCCATCGCCTCGATCATTCCGGCGTAAACGGCGTGTTCCTGCACGAGGCGGACATCGCGTTCACCCTCGCGGCCCCATTGCGGCGTGAGGCCGAGGCGCTGGCGTTTCTCCTCGTATTTCTTCTTCAAATCCGCACGGGCCATCAGCGGCGTGTGGACGGAGTAGAATGGGAAATAGACAAGGAAGGGCTGGTTCCGGTTGGCCTTGATGAATTTCGCCGCTTCGCTGGCGAGGCGGTCCGGGAGATGTTCGCCGTCGGGACCGTCAGGCAGGCGCGGATTGCCATAGGGCGAGAAGTACTGTTTCCCGCCGTAAGGGCCGCCGCGATCGATGCCACCCATGTTGACGTCGAAGCCCTGGTTTTCCGGCCAGTAGCCCTCGGGGCCGAGATGCCACTTGCCCGCAAAAAAGGTGGAGTAGCCGGCGGCCTTCAGTGATTTCGCGATGGTCGGGGAATTGAGAGCGAGACGATCGGTGTACGGGGCGGGAAGCGATTTCGTGTTGCGCTTCCATGCGGCGGGGGTGCGGGCGGCGCCAATGTAGTCGGTGATGCCGGTGCGCTGCGGCCACTGACCGGTGAGGATGCTGGCGCGCGTCGGCGAGCAGACCGGACACGCGGCGTAGGCGTCGGTAAATCGCGCCCCATCGCGGGCGAGGCGATCGAGGTGGGGTGTCTCGTAGAAGGTGCTGCCATAGGTGCCGAGATCGCGCTGCCCGAGATCGTCGGCGAGGAAGAACACGATGTTGGGTGTTTTCGGCGCCGCCGGGCCGGCGGCGAAAACACCAGTGCAGAGGGCCGCGAGCAAGCCGGTGAGGAGCAGATTGGACTTCATGTTCATCAGGTCGGAATCACTATGTTCGCTTCGGAGATCGTTACTGCGTTTTTTTCTTGGCCTTGGCCTTTCCCTCCCGGGCGCCGCTGTTGTAGGTCTTCCACCAAGTCGGGCCTTCGGCCTCGATTTCGGTGTTCAGTTTGACGAGCGCGCCCTTCATTTCGACGAACTTGGCCGGTTCGGTAGTGCTGAGCTCGGTCGTCTCCCGGGGATCGCGCCGGACGTTGTAGAGTTCGAAGCGGGTCAGCGCCTCGTCGGCGAGAATCTTCCAGTCGCCGATGCGCATCGCGGTCTTGAGCGGCTCCGGCGCGATGACACAGCGCCAGTAGAGCGGGCGGGCGCGCTCGACGGGGCGGCCGGCGAGCGCGGGCAGGAGATTGCCTCCGTCGAGCACGCGATCGGCGGGAAGCGGGGCGCCGGCGACGATTGCAGCCGTCACGAAAATGTCCGAGCCGATTACGGGCACGTCGCTGGTGGTGCCGGGCCGGACCTGTCCCGGCCAGCGCACGATGCCGGGCACGCGGATGCCGCCTTCGTAGACGGCGCGTTTGCGGCCACGGAGACCGCCGGTGGAGCCGCGCCCGGGTGTCTTGATCCCGTCGCCCTCCGGGCCGTTGTCGGAGGTGAAGATGACCAAGGTGTCTCCGGCGAGCTTGAGTTCGTCGAGGGCCCGCATGAGCTGGCCGAACGCGTGGTCGAGCTGGGTGACGTTGGCGTGGTGCTCGCGTTGCACGTCGTCGGTGAGGTCCGGATACAGAGCCTTGAATTCCGGCGCGGACTTGATGGGGTAATGCGGTTCGTGGGCCCAGACCGCGAGCAGGAAGGGCCGGGACGGGTCGCGGTGTTCCTTCAGCCAGGAGACGGCTTCCTTGACGATGAATGGTGCGGAATAGTCCTGCACCGGGCCGACGGGACGGCCGTTGCGGACGAAGTTGGCGGGGTTGGCGTGGCTGGGGGCGGCGTTGTTCTGGGTCGCCAGCCACCAGTCGTAACCGTGGTCATTGGGTTGCGGCTGCGTGGGCTGGTTGAAGTGCGAGTTCAGATGCCATTTGCCGACGTGGCAGGTGGCGTAGCCGACAGTTTTCAATAGTTTTGGCAGGGCGATCTCGCTGGTCCGCAGATGAACGTCGCGACCCTCCGGAATCCAGGTGAAGACGCCGTTCCGGAACGGAGTTCGGCCGGTGAGGATGGCCGACCGGGAGGGGCTGCACACCGCGCTGGCGGCGTAACACTGGGTGAGACGCACGCCCTGTTGCGCGAACGCGTCGAGGTTTGGCGTCTTGATGACGGGATGACCGTAGCTTCCGAGATCGCCGTAGCCGAGATCGTCGGCGAGGAAGATGACGATGTTGGGTGTTTTCGGCGCTGCCGAGCTGGCGCCGAAAGCAGCAGTGGAGAGAACGGAGAGGAGGGCGAGAGCGCGGAGTGGATTCATGGAAAGATTCAGCGGGCGGCGGTGTTCACGCCGGGGATCGGAACCGGGAAGACAGTGTTCTCCGTGACTTCGCGGCGGAGCAAGTCCTCGGTTTCTTGGATTAGTTTGGTGTGTGTGCCGGCGAGATCGGTTGCCTCGGCGTGGTCCTTCGAAAGATCGTAAACTTCCCACGCGCCCGGGGTCTTGGTCTTGAGCCCCTGACGGACAAGTTTGAACTGACCGAGCTGCACCGCGACCTGGCCGCCGTACTCGGGAAAGACCCAGATCATCGGTTTGGTGCGAGCGGACGTTTTGCCGCTCGTGAGGGCCGGCCAAAGACTCTCGCCATCGAGGCCGGCGGGTTTTGGCAGCCCGGCCGCATCGCAGAGCGTAGGAAACCAGTCGGCGAAATAGCCGGGCGTGTCGTTGACCGTGCCGGCCGGAATGCGGCCGGGCAGGCGCGCGATCATGGGCACGCGGATGCCACCCTCGTAAACGCTGCCCTTGTACCCGCGCAGTCCGGCGGTGCTGTTGAAGAATTTCGGGTCGGCCCCGCCGATGTGGAAGTGCGTCGTGGCGGGGCCCGGGTGCGTCGTACCGTTGTCGCTCGAAAAAATCACGAGCGTGCGATTCGCGACGTTGGCGCGATCGAGCGCCGCCAGTACGCGGCCCACATAGCCGTCGAGATCCGAGATCATCGCGGCGTAGGCGGCGCGCGGACGCGGATTCGGCAGGTAGCCGGACTGGCCGCGGTAAACCTCGGGGTCCCAGTCGGCGGGAAATTTTTCCACCGACTCGCGCGGGGGATGCATCGCCACGTGCGGTTCGATGAAGGGCAGGTAGAGGAGGAACGGGCGCGATTGGTGGGCGGCGATAAACTTCTCCGCTTCGGTGATCATCAGCTTGGGCGCATAGGTCTCCCCGATCCAGTCGTCGCGTTTGACCTCGCCCTGCGGCTGTTTGGCGTGGCCGGGGACGGGTTTGCGGTTGACCGCAACCTTCTCCGCGTTGCGCCAGAGATACTCCGGGTAGTAGGAGTGGGCGACCGCCTGGCAGTTGTAGCCAAAGAAAAGGTCGAAGCCCTTGCGATTGGGATCGCCGGTGCTGCCGACGGGGCCGAGGCCCCACTTGCCCATCGCACCGGTCGCATAGCCGGCCTGCTGAAACCGTTGGGCAATCGTCACTGCCTGCTCTGAAAGCGGATGCTGCCCCTCGGGGAATTTCGCGTCGGTGACTTTGGCCTGCCGGTTGCCGCGCACCTCGGCATGGCCGAGATGTTTGCCGGTCATCAGGACGCAGCGCGACGGGGCGCAGACCGGCGCGCCGCTGTAGTGTCGGGTGAAGCGCATCCCCTGGGTGGCGAGGCGGTCGAGGTGCGGTGTGGGAATCTTTTTCTGGCCGTAGCTGCCGAGCTCGCCCCAGCCGAGATCATCGGCCAGAATGAATACGACGTTGAGTTTTTCCGCGGCCGCCAGGTGAGTGGCGAGCAGGGCGGCGAGGGTCAGGACATGGGTCAATTTCATGGTCGAGGGCGTAGTGTGCTAATTTCCGTACAGATCGTGCACGTCGGGGAAGTGGAAAAGGATGTTGGCGTGCCGCTCCACCGCGGCCGAAGTCGCCAGCGGCAAACCAACCAGGCCGAAGGAGACCATGGCCTGGATTGCGCATGATGTATTGAGCATGGGAGAAAGTCTTCGAATGCTGAGATGAGATAAATCGCCAGCAGGGGATGCAGGCTCTTCGGTCCGCACAGTACAGAAATTCTTTTCTGAACGGAGTCACTCCGTTGGGCGAGTAGGATCATTGTCGGGGCGGTACGGCCCAGTGGCTAGGCCAAACAGAGATTATGAAGCTGGCTACTCTATTTCTCATTCGTTGGGCTTTGCTTTGAACGGCTTCCCCTCCAATCTCCCTCACCATGTCGGCGACCAACTTCAACACCAAGAACGACACCTACCGGAAGCTGATGGGCAACGGGCTGACCTACCGCATTCCGCGTTTTCAGCGCGACTACAGTTGGACCGAGGAGGAGTGGGAAGATCTCTGGATGGATATCTTGGGCACGATCAAGCCGGGCGGCGAGCCGGCGCATTACATGGGCTACCTCGTGCTCCAGTCGGACAACGACAAGCTGTTCGACGTGATCGACGGTCAGCAACGCCTAACCACCATGAGCCTGATCGTGCTGGCTGTGTTGAAAAACCTTCAGCGCATCGTCGATGCCGGAAAAGAGGCTGACCGCAACAAGCAGCGCCTCGATCAAATCCGCCAGACCTACGTGGGCTACCTCGACCCGGTCACGCTCGTATCCCGGTCGAAACTCGTGCTCAACCGGAATAACGACACGTATTTCCAGACGTACATCGTGCCGTTGGGCCACCTGCCGGTCCGCGGGTTTCGGGCCTCCGAGCACAGTCTGCGCAAGGCGTTTGAATGGTTCGACAAACGCGTGGCCGATCACGCTGCCAAGGCCGGTGGCGATGAAGGCGTCGCGCTCGCGCTACTGGTTGAGTCGCTGAGCGACAAGCTGTTTTTCACCGTCATCACGGTGACGGACGAACTCAACGCCTACAAAGTCTTCGAGACCCTCAACGCCCGCGGCGTCCGCCTTTCCGCCACCGACCTCCTCAAAAATTATCTCTTCTCCGTCCTGCACAAGGATGGCCAGCACGATCACGAGATGCGGTCGTTGGAGAATCGCTGGGAGGCGATGGTGGGCCGACTCGGCAGCGAAAGTTTTCCCGATTTCCTCCGCGTCCATTGGAACAGCCGCTTCTCGTTCGTGCGCCAGACCGAGCTGTTCAAGACCATACGCGGGCAGATTTCCACCCGCGATGCCGTCTTCGACCTCATCCGCCAGATGGAGGAGGACGTGGATGCCTACATGGCACTCACGCAGCCAGAGGCCTCCCAATGGTCGCCCATCGCGAAACAATATGCCGGCGAACTCCGCATGTTCGGCGTGCGGCAGCCCTTCCCGTTCCTGATGGCCGCGCGCCGGACGTTTGACGATCCCAACTTCGAAACCCTGCTGCGGGCGAGCGCCATCGTATCCTTTCGCTACAATGTCATCGGCAGCCAGCCGACGAGCGAGCAAGAACGGGTTTACAACGCCGTGGCGGAAAAACTTTCCCGCAAACAACTGACCGAGGCCGGGGCCGTGCTGACCGCGATGGCTTCGATTTATCCCGGCGACGATGCGTTTCGGGCTGCCTTCGCGGAAAAATCCCTGCGCACCACCCAGTCTCGCAACAAGCGCGTCGTCCGCTACGTTCTTCGCGCGCTCGAAAAGCGCCTCACCGGCACGGTACTCGATTTCGACAGCGACAGCTTCAATCTCGAGCACATCCTGCCGGAAAACCCCGCGGCCGGCTGGGAAGCCTTCTCCGACGATGAGGTGGAAGCGCTGGTTTACCGCCTGGGCAACTTCACCCTCCTGCAGCTGGGCGCGAACAAGGATCTGGGCAACGCTGCCTATGCCGTGAAAAAGCCCGTCTATGCCGGGAGTCCGTTTGGCGTCACGCGGAAGATTGCCGAGGACAATGCGGACTGGACTCCGGAGCGACTGGCCGCGCGTCAGAAATGGATGGCCAATCAGGCCACCGCCATCTGGCGCGTGGACCAACTTTCCTGAGCCGCATGTCGAAGCAGTAGCAGCCCGAACTGACGTGGATTAGGAAGGGGAACCAGCCACCGCTGGAGTCGCGGCTCCTGCTCGAGACCCGGAGACGTAGTATCACGCGGCACACCGGGTGACAGAAAACGACCGGTTTCTCCGTTCGATTCAACTTCAGCAGCAATATTCTCTCACTCAAAGTGCTCGAGCCGGGGTCCTCACTCCGTCCACTTTGTGATCACCTTTCGCTCGGTGACGGGTGACCACTCCTGGAGCCGGGCGGCGAGGCGGGCGATGACGTCAGGATTCTTTGCGGCGAGATTTTGGTTCTCGTGCGGGTCGGCGAGGAGGTCGAAGAGCTGCGGTCGCTTCTCGGCGCGTGGATTCGAACTCGCGTAACGCGTGCTCACCGCGCCGTCGTAGGTCAACAGCAGCTTCCATTTTCCCTCGATGACCCAGCGGTAAACCAGGCTGTCCTCCGGTTTTTCGAGGTTGGCGATGTCGTGTGCGTAAGTTTCCCCGAACACGCGATCGCGCGGGGTGGGGCGGCCGGATTTCAGAATCGGGAGAAGATTTAGGCCGGGCAGGTTTTTCGGAATCGGCGCCCCAGAGGCGGCGAGCAACGTGGGGACGATGTCCACGCTCGAACAGAGCTGTTCGCCGCGATTGCCGGGTTGGATGACACCCGGCCAGCTGAACATTGTCGGCTGGCGGATGCCGCCCTCGTTGGCGGATTGTTTCGAACGGGGCGCGAAGCCCTGGCCGTCAACCTGCTGAATCCAGCCGTTGTCGGCAATGTAGACGAAGAGCGTGTTGCGCGTGAGACCTTTCGCTTCAACGCGGTCGATCAACTGGCCGCAGGTTTCGTCGAACCACTCGACCATCGCGTAATATTTGGCCACGAAGTCGGACGCGATGCCCTTGGCCTTGTATTTGGCGAAGAGACGCTCGGGCGGCGTGTGCGGGGTGTGCGGCAGGAACGGGGCATACCAGATGAAGAAGGGCTTCTGCGCGGTGACGGCGTGATCGATGAATTCAGAGATCGGCGTCATGCCCTCACGGCCGATTTTCAGACCGTCGTCCCCGTGACGTCCGCCGGGGTTGGGAAAACCGCGCGTCATGCCGTGGGTAAACCCGCCGCGTTCGTAACCGCCTTCCCACCATTTGCCGGATTGGTGGCTCAAATAACCCTGTGCGCCGAGCTGCTTCATCAGCGTGGGCTGGCGATCCAGGTGCGAGATCAGTTTCTCCCGGAGGCGCTGATATTCGGCGGGCTCGCCGCCTTGCTTGGCGGCCTTGGCCCCCTTGTTGGTCATGGCGGGGAGTAGCGCGGGATCATTGCCGCTGATCTTGTGTTGGTGGGCGTAGAGACCGCTGGCAAACGTCGCGAGGGCCGGCCGGCACAGCGCGGTGGGAACGTAGCCACGGGAGAACAGCGCACTGCGGGCCGCGAGCTTGTCGAGATTCGGCGTTTCGATCTGCGGATGCCCCATGAAACCGTAGTCGGTCCAAGCGTGATCGTCGGAGATGATGAAAACGATGTTCGGTTTCGACGGGCTCACCGCGGGCGGCGGTTCGGCGGCGAAGCCGGACGCGGCGCCAAGGAGGCAGAGCAGGAGGGCAAAAGCTGATTTCATGTTAATGCGAGCGGGCTGGGTTGACGGCGGCGAAGTAGATTTCTGCATCCGTTTTGAAGGTGGAGCCCGATGTCCCCATCGGGCTGAATTTGGAGCGGGCATTTCCTAGCCCGATGGGGACAACGGACTCCACCTCCAAGCGATTCGTTTTGGGCGAGCGAAGTTACGGCAGAAGAAAATTTCGAATTATTTTTGCAACGTGAGGTTCACGCGGCGCACATCCATGACGTAGCCGCCTGGCACATCCGCCGCCTTCAGAGTGAGCAGTCCGCGTCCTTGCTCAAGGCGCATGGTGCCGAGGGAAAGTGGGTGAAAGTCCTTCATCTGCGATTCTCCGGCGGGGCGGGGCAGCGTATCCTGGTTGGTGTACAGCGGCGGGTCCCAACCTGGTGCGACTTTGCCGGTGAGTTTGCTGTTCTTGAAACTCAGCTCGATCGATGAGCCGGCGGCGGGCACGGGGCAGGTGTAATCGATCACGACCTCGTAGGTGCCCGCGGTGTTCACCTCGATGTCCCAGGTAATCCGATCGTCGGTGGTCTTCCAGTTCACGAAGTAGGAGCTGTTGGGCGCGCCGCTGCTGCGTTGGACGCCGCCGTGCGGGAGGCCGTCGCGCGCGGGGAGGGGCGTCCACGGGAATGCGGCGTAGCCGACCGGGTAGGGGCGATCATCGGGGACGACAAAGTTCCCCGCCTTGCCCTTGCCTTTGCCCTTGGCCTTCGCATCGGGCAGCTGTTCGGAGGTGAGACCGAAGACGTCCTTCCGCCAAGCGGCGACAGCCTGGGTCAGCTTCGCAGTGGCGGCGGGCTGGGCGTCGGCGACGTCCTTCGTCTGGCCGGGATCCGCGATCATGTCGAAAAGCGCGCCGCGACTGTCGAGACGGTACTGGGGTGAGCGGACGCTGACCTGGCCGTTTTGGTGCGAGAAGATCAACCGTTCCGGCCGGCTCGTCGCCTGGCCGAGCAACAACGGGGAAAGATCGACACCGTCGAGCGGTTTGTTGCCGACGCGCGGCACGCCCGTGAGCGCCGTGAGGGTCGGCAGCAGATCGATGGCGCCAGCGATATCGCGCACCATCGTGCCGGGTTTGATTTTCCCCGGCCAGCGGATGAGGAGGGGTGAGCGAATGCCGCCTTCGTCGACGGAGCCTTTGCGGCCCTTCATGCCGCCGTTCCAGCGCCAGCTGTTTGGGCCGTTGTCGGAGAAATAGACCACGATGGTGTTTTCGGCGAGACCGAGGGCCTCCAGCTTGCGCAGCACCCGGCCGACATTGTCGTCCTGGTTTTCCAGCATGGCGAGAGCGCAGCGGGTGTGGCTGATGTTCTCCTGCGAGGGGTCGGTGGCGGTCTGCGTGATCGGCTTGTCCTTGAAGCGTTGCCAATATTTTTCCGGAACCGTCCAGGGAGAATGCGGGGTGTTGTAGGGAATGTAGCAAAGAAAGGGCCCGGCGCGGCTCCGATCGATGAAATCGAGCGCGCGGTCGGTGAAAAGATCCGCGATGTAGCCCTGATCGCGAATCATCTTCCCGTTGTGCTCGATTGACGGATCGAAGTACTCGCCCCAGTGGCCGGAGGTATGGCCGTAGTATTCGTCGAAACCGCGGGCCATCGGGTGGTAGGGCCACTGGCTGCCATTGTGCCATTTGCCGAAGGCGCCGGTGGCGTAGCCGCGGGCCTTGAAGGCGTCGGCGAGCGTTTTTTCGTCGGTGTTCAGCCGTTCGAGTCCGGTGGAGACCCCGCGCACGCCGCCCCGCGGATGGTAGCGGCCGGTGAGAAATTCGGCGCGGGTCGGGGCGCAGACCGAGCAGACAAAGAAGCGATCGAACTGCGCGCCGGAGCGGCCGATCGAGTCGATGTTGGGCAGACGTGCCCCGGTGTTGCCATTGACACCGTAGTCGCCCCAACCGGCGTCGTCGGCGAGGAAGATCACGACATTGGGCGGACGGGACGCCGCCGCGGCTGCGTCGGCAAGCGGGACGGTCGCGAGAAGTGTGCACAACAACACGGCAACAAAGCAGGAGCGGGGCAGGCGGTGGAGATGCATGAGAGTCAGTTGGCCGCGGCTTTCTTTTTGTTTTGGCGTTTACCCTTGGCGGCGGGCGCGGCCTCCGAACCGGCGGTTGGTGGGGCGATGTTCGCGATCAGGCGGGGAACGTAGGAATTGAAGCGGCCGTCCGGCGACGCGCCGTTTGGATTCAGCGTCCGCACGAATTCGTGCAATTCAGCCGCCTTTGCGCCGAGGGCCTCGATCGCGCTGAGCGCCGCCATGGAGACGAACACGCCGTTCTTCTGTGGCGGGGCGAGATCGCGGAGCAGTGCGAGCGCGACCGGACGATCGGCATCGGAGCCGTGGGCAGCCAGGGACTGGGCCACGACGACGCGGACGTACGGAGAAGGGTCGTTGAGCGCCGAGCGCAGCGCGGCCTGCCCATCCGCGACGCCCGGCTGGCCACGCATGAGCAATCCGAGCGCAGCCCAATAACGCACGGCGCTGTCGGAATCGGTGAGGAGCGTGCGCAATTGCGGGACTGCGGCGGGATCGAGAAGCGAGGCGAGATCGGCGGCGGCGTAGATGCGGTGCAGCGGATACTTCGTTTCGTCGCGCGCCATGTCGTAAGGCGTGCTGCCCTGCGAGCGGGCGTGAATTTCGCCCTCGGGCAGGAGGCCGAGATCGCGGATTTTTTCCGCCTGGGCGCGTTGGGCCGCCCGCAGTTTATCCAGCACCGCGCGATGCGCGGGCGAGCCGGCGAGATTGCGCACTTCATCGCGGTCGGTCTGCAGGTCGTAGAGTTCCTCGGGGGCCTTGGGTGTCCGCCAGAAAACGGACTGGGCGTCGCTGGTTTTCCCTTGGTCGTAGAGTTGGCGCCAGAGACGGGTGGTGGGCGTCTGGAATTGAAAGTCCACGCGCTGGGCCTGCGAGACGTGGGGATAGAAATTGCGCAGGTAAACATAGCGGCCGTCGGTCACGCTGCGCACGCCATCCATGCACTCGTCCATCCGGCCGCGCGCACCGAACAGATACGGTTGGGGCGCGGTCTGAAACGGACCCGCAAACGCGTGGCCCTGCATCGAAGCCGGCGGGCGTACGCCGGCGAGGCTCAGCACGGTGGGGGCGAGATCGACGAAGCTCACCATGCGGTCCGACTTGCCGCCCGGCTGGTATTCCTTCGGCGCAAGGTGCTGCCACTTCGGAGGGAAAAAAACGACCATCGGCACGTGCAGGCCGGAGTTGGAGGGCCAGCGCTTGCTGCGTGGCATGCCGCTGCCGTGATCGCCGTAGTAGAAAACGATGGTGTCGGCGGCGAGACCGGCGTCCGCGAGATCCTTCAAGTGGCGGCCGGCGTCGGCGTCGGCCTCGCTGACTTTGTCGTAATACTGAGCCCAATCTTCGCGCACCTCGGGAATGTCGGGATGGTATGCCGGCACGCGCACCTTCGCCGGGTCGGTGATCTGCCGGTGGGGGCGTGTGCGAATCTGGCTTTCATGGCTTTTGGTGGAGTTGAAGATGCCGAAGAACGGCTGCCCGGCGCGCCGGTTGCGCCAGTGCGCCTGCGTGGAGGAGTCGTCCCACGCGCCCGCGGGTTTTTGCAGGTTGTAGTCCTCCTTGTTATTGTTCGTGCAGTAATACCCCGCCTCGCGCAGGTGCTGCGGATACATTTTCGCACCGGCGGGCATCGGGACCATGGAGCGCATATGCAGGCCTCCGCTGCTGTGGGAATACATCCCGGAGATGATGGCGGTGCGGGCCGGGGCGCAGACCGGATGGTTGGACCAGGCGCGCTTGAACAACATGCCCTTGGCGGCGAGCGCATCGACGTTGGGAGTGCGCGCGTGGGCGTCGCCGTAACAACCCATTTCGATGCCGTGGTCCTCACTGGTGAGCCACAGGATGTTGGGCAGATCGGCGGCGCGGGCCGAGCTGCTGAGCAGCGCGAACAGGGTCGTGGTCAGGACAAGGACGGGGAGGGAATGATTTTTCATGCGAAGAAGAACGAGGTATGCGCTGGGCACCAGTGCCGGAAGTTTACAGAGGCCGCAGACGACGCAGCAACAAGACACTAAATACGGATTCCGTGGAAATCACGAAATACTTTCAGGGTGCGATCTCCTGGCGGATTCTTGCACGGTGCCAGGCTTTGATCATGCGCCAGGCATCGCGCTGCTGGTGGCGAGCCTTGGAATTGGGGAAGTCCTTCCGGGGCGATTGGCGTTGGTTATTTGCGGGCGACGCTCCAAGCGTGGCCGCAGCCCATCACGATGCGGCGCACTCGTGTGCCGACCGCAAAGTAGCGTGACAAGTAGCGGCGAGCGCCAGCGAGTGGAGCGCGCCGGTGGTCCACTCGCTGGCGCTCGCAGCTACACCTCACGAAAGTTATTGGTCGCGCCACTAGGCCGACGACACCCAGGCTGTTGTGGTGGCGCACGCGGCGGGCGGTAGCGCGTCACGAAATTCCCGGAGGCCTATTCAATGATAAATGCGGAAGACCGATGGCGCCAGCGCATGAACCGAATGAAGTGCCTCGGTCGGGGATGGGGCACAAACCGCCAATCTTCTGTCAGAAAAATTCGGTCAGAAAAAAATTCAGACCCCCGGGTTGGGGAATATTATTGACCCTACTTTTCTGACAAATTCAGCCCGGGCTCAAGGCACCGGAGTTGAACCGCAGATTTCGCCGTGCCGCACACAGGCGACGTCGCGGCCGGGGCTGGCCGTGACGAGCGGCGGAATGGCGCCCCGGCATTTCTCCTCGGCGTGGGCACAGCGCGGGTGAAACGAGCAGCCGGCCGGCGGGTTGATCGGGGAGGGCGGGTCGCCGGGCAGGACAATGCGCACCCGGGTGCGCTCGATGTCGGGGTTGGGGGTTGGAATCGCGCTGACCAGCGCGCGGGTATAGGGATGGAGCGGACGCTCGATTACCTCCACCGCGGGGCCGAGCTCGACGATTTTTCCAAGGTACATCACCGCGATGCGATCGGAGATGTGTTTCACGACGGAGAGATCGTGCGCGATGAAAATGAGCGCGAGGTTCATCTCGCGGCAAAGTCGCGCCAGCAGGTTCAGGATTTGCGCCTGGATGGAGACATCGAGGGCGGACACGGGTTCGTCGGCGATGATGATCTTTGGCTCCAGCGCGAGTGCCCGGGCGATGGCGATTCGCTGGCGCT
>SXSC01000131.1 GCA_005792355.1 Opitutaceae bacterium | reverse complement strand
CGCCACCCCCCCCCCCACCCCCACCCCCACCCGGCGCGGGCCATAATGCTCCGCCTCCGTTTCCCGTAGTCGCGCCGCCGAAGAGTGGTAAATCGACCCCGCCGATCCCGCACG
Organism: Opitutaceae bacterium; assembly: GCA_005792355.1. Lineage (GTDB taxonomy): Bacteria > Verrucomicrobiota > Verrucomicrobiia > Opitutales > Opitutaceae > ER46. The sequence goes on along the minus strand of SXSC01000131.1, from coordinate 3,801 downwards.
TCAGCATCAAGACCGACGTCGCCGAGCCGGAGCCGGAGGTCGCCTCGCTTCCTGCTTCTGCAATCGCGAAGAAAAAGAAGATGGTGCTCATTGCCGCCGGGGTAGCCGCAGTGCTCGTCTTGGGCGCTGGCGGTTTTTTAGCGTATCAGAAATTCCTGACTCCGCCCCCGACGCCTCCCCCGCCAGCGGCGAAGCCGAAGGCCGCCACACCGACCGCGTCCACTGCCGTGCCGAAGGCGGCAGGTCCGGTCCCCACGCCGGCAGTTGCACCGGGTACTGCCACGCAGCCGTCAACGCTTGACCAGATCGCCCATGCGCCGGCGAACGCGGTCAATAAGGCGAAAAGCGCGATTGATGCCCGCAAGGCCAGCGGGCAGACTAACATCGACGGCGCGGCAGCGGGCACAGGGCTGGCGGATAAACCCGCCGTGGCCCCCTCGGCCGCCAATCCCAAGGCTCCTCCCGCCACCGGGGTGAAGTCCCTCGGGGGCGGTCTCTCGGCGACGACTCCGCTGGATGCGGGGGCCGAGGCCAGCCCGGAGTTCCGCTCGTTCGTCGCGAATGCCAAGATCAGCGGCGTGTTTCAAGGCGCCCCTTCGCGGGCGTTTATCAACGGCCGGATGTCGCGCTCGGGTGAGACCGTCGATCTGACGCTCGGCATCATTTTCGACGGCGTGGATCCGGTGAAGCGCCACCTTATTTTCAAGGACAAGTCCGGCGCGATCGTCGCGCGAAAGTACTAGACCTATTTCGCCAGTACCGCGTCGCGAATGCCCCGGACCACGGCGGGGTCCGCGACGATGCCGAGCACGCCATTCACGACAAACTGAATGCCGATGCAGAGGATGAGAAAACCCATCACCTTCGAAAGGGCGTTCATGCCGTTGACGCCGATGACGAGCACGACGCGTTCCGAAAGGCGCAGCACCACGTACGAGATGATCGCGACGACGATGATGCCGAGCGTGATGGCCACATAGTCGTGCCAGTGGGTCGAGAGCGAGGTGAAGCCAATCGTGACCGCGATCGAGCCGGGCCCGCTGAGCATCGGCATCGCGAGCGGGGAGAAGGAGACGTCGCGTTTCGCGCGGGCTTCGATCTCCGCGGGGTCGTTCCGATTGGGGTTGCGCGCCGGTCCCACCAGCATGGTCGAGCCGATGCCGGCGACGAGCAACCCGCCGGCGATGCGCAGGCCGGGAATCGAGATGCCAAAAAAACTCATGATGAACGTGCCGCCCACGAGAAAGCTCACCAAAATCGCCACCATATAGATGCACGCCATCCGGAGCTGCTGCAGCCGGCGCTCCCGCGAGTCGCCCTCGGTGATGGCGAGGAAACTTGGTGCGGAGGCGAGTGGGTTGATGATGGGCAGCAACGCAATGACCGTGCCAAGGATGAGCTCCCAGAAATGACTGACGTGCGACATGCCGGGAGCTTGGCGGGGTTGATCCGCGGGGGCAAGACGCGCCGGATTCGGTTTCCGCCGCTCACCACACCTCGACGGGGCCCTTGGGCACCGGGATGCTGTCGCGGGTGAGGCTCGCGGGTTCCGCCGGGTCGCGCATGAACGAGGCGACCAGCGGGGCCGGCGCGAATTTCGCCAGTAGATTGCCGTGCTCGTCGCAAAACCGGGCCCGCCACTCCAGGTACCCGGCGATGGCCGCGTCGAAATCGGCGCAGGTGCGAATCGTGATGATGCTTCGCTTGAACGGCTTGGCCGGGCCGAAACGCTTCGCGTACCACGGCGCGACCTTGCGGAAGAGCCTCGCGCCATGCTCCTCGCCGTAGAACTCGATGTAACGTTCGAAGTGCCGACGCAGCACACGCAGACGCTCCACGAAATCCGGCTCAGGCAGCAACTCCCCCGTGCGCAGCAGGTGGGCGGTGCGGCGGAAAATCCACGGATCGTAAAACGCCCCGCGCCCGATGCTCACACCCGCGCAGCCGGTCTCGTTGAGCATGTGGCGCGCGGCCTCCGGTGTCGTGACATCGCCGTTGCCGATGACCGGAATAGTTTTTACCGCGGCGACGACGGCGCGGATACCGGCGAGGTTGACGGTGCCGGAGAAGCCCTGCGCGCGCGTGCGCCCGTGCACAAAGATGGCCGCGACCCCGGTGTCCTCCAGCACGCGGGCGAGATCGGGCGCGGTCAGGTTGTCGTCATCCCAGCCGAGGCGCATCTTGGCGGTGATCGGGATCTTCACGGCCGCAATCATGCCGCGGACGAGCGCGGCCGTCTTTTCGAGCTCGGTCATCATGGCGGAGCCGCCGCCAATCCTGACGACCTTCTTGACGGGACAGCCCATGTTGATGTCGACGGACTCGGCGCCGAGTTCCTGGCAGACCACGGCGGCGTCGCGCATCTCCTCCGGCACGCTGCCGAATAGTTGGATCGCGAGGGGCCGATCGAGTGGGGACGAGGCGACGAGTTTGAGCGTGGTCGGGTTGCGCTCGAGGAGGGAGCGCGCGTTGACGAGATCGGTCGTGGCCCAGGCGAGTCCGCCGAGTTCGCGCACCGTGAGCCGCATGGGCAGGTTGGTGTAGCCCGCGAGAGGCGAGAGGAAGAGGTTCGAGGAGAGTTCGTAGGGCCCGAGGCGCATGGCGGCTACGAGGCAAACGGTGAGAGGAGGGGAATGGGGCTTCGTCCGCGGCGACGATAAAAGGTGAAATCCGAATCGACCGTCGCGATCCGGGCGCGCGGATGCAGTTCGGAGAGCCGCACCAGGCAGGCGTCGGCGAAATCCATTCTTGGCGCGTAGCGGCGCAGCAGATCTTCCAGGGCCAAACTTTCCTCCGGCAGATGTCGGGCAATTTCGAGTGAACCGTCACGCATCATCGCGAGCACCCGCCAAAACGCCGCACTATGGGAAATTAACAAGTGGCTCGCCTCGGCCACCACTGCTTCGCAGGTAAGAAACGGCCCCGGGAGCCTGGCCAGTTCGGTGGTCGCCCAATGATGGTGCTGATCACTTACATCGAGGAGGGCAACGAGCGGCCCGGTGTCCAACAGCGTGATCATCGCCGCGCCGCGCTCTTTTTTCCGAAATCAGCCAGATGTTGCTTGTTGGTTGAAAGGTCGCCGAGTCCGCTGGCGAAACAACCAAAGTGATGGCCGGCCATGGCGCCGAAAGTCTTTCGTTGCGCCAGCGGCTTGGCCGCCTTGAAGACGTAGTTTGCCCCGGAACGTTCGGTGATGAGAATCTCCGTGCCGGCGTCGGCGGCCCGACGGACTTTCGCGAGGCTGCGCTGGAATTCGCGGAGAGTGAGCGTCATGTCAGGCATGTTGCCTGACATGGCTGCGATGTCAACGCCGTCACCTGGCGGCGAGCGCCGCCTGCTTCCGCCGCAGCGCTTCGACGAGCGTGGCGCGGGGGCAGCCGAAATTGATACGCACATAGGATCCCGGTGCGGCGCCATACATCGCGCCATCGCTCAGCCCGACGCCGAGTCGTCATGAGGGGTCGAGGCGTTACCGGTTACAGCGGACGATGGCGTGCGGCCGTGGCAATGTCTGCCAGCTCGCTAACGGGTAACGCCTCGACCCCTTAGATCACCCCTTGGATCGCCCGTGCTGGAATTTCGCCGCGCCGCGCCGCAGCACTAATTCGAGATCGAGGCGCAGTGTCTAGCATCGCGGGAAGTCGTGCCTACTTGGGGATGACCATCGGTGTCTTGTATCCCCGTTGGACTGACGAGCAGGAGCTCCGCTCCGCGCCGCAGAATCGACGGTGGTGCGATTTGCGCGCATCGGAGTCTTGCGGCGAGGAACACGGCACGGGTGGCGTTCGGTGGATTCTTCAT
>SXSC01000130.1 GCA_005792355.1 Opitutaceae bacterium | reverse complement strand
GCGCTGGCCGCGGCCGATCGGTATCATGGAATCGATCGCCATGATGCCGGTGAGCAGCGGCTGAGAAACGGATTTGCGGACGATGATGCCCGGGGCGATTTTTTCGACGGGGTTGGTTTCCGTCGCGGCGATGGGGCCCTTGCCGTCGACCGGGGTGCCGAGGGCGTCGACTGCCCGGCCGAGCAAGGCTTTGCCGACCGGTACGGAGAGGAGACGGCCGGTGGTCTGGACCTGGTCGCCCTCCTTCAGTTTCGAAATATCGCCGAGGACCACGCAGCCGACCTCGTTTTCCTCGAGATTGAGCGCGATGCCGATTGCCCCACCCGGGAACTGCACCATCTCGTTGTACATGACCTCCGAGAGGCCGTCGATCTTGGCGACGCCGTCGGCGATCGTGCGGATGTTGCCGGTGTTCTTTTTGACGGCCTTGCTGGAGAGCTTGGCGATCTGTTGTTCGATTTGTTCGAGGACGGAGCTCATCGGAAAGTGGGAGTTGGGCGGGAAGCGTGGAAAATTTTAGACGGCGGTGGCGAGCGCGGCCAGCTGGCCGGCGACGGAAGATTCGTAGACATCGTCGCCCACGCGAACGCGCAGTCCGGCGAGGAGCGTGTCATTGCGCCGGGCGACACTCGCGATGGGTCGCTGGTATCTCCGGGTCATCGCGGTGGCGACACTGGCGAGGACGGTGTCGTTGATGGAGCCGGCGTGCTCGACGACGGCCTGCCCGCGCGCGATCTCGGCGGCGATGAGCCGCTGATAGGCCCTTAACACCGCCAGGCTGTTCGGCGGGCGGTGCTTCTCCAAATATTGCAGCACGCCGGTCACGAGATCGGTGGACAATCCACCGTCCACGAGGCTCAGTTTGAAAAACTGCCGCGCGAGTTGTTGGATTTTTTTGCTACCGGAGGCCATGGGAGAAAAGGCGGAAAGGAGGAAGGGCTGGGAATGATGTGCCGGAAAAAAGGCTGCTCGTTTCCCGGGTTAAGTCCTTCAGTCGTTCAGTTTTTCAGCCTTTGAGATCGGCGAGCTCGCGTGACGCGGCGTCATTATAAGCGGCGCGATCAGCGTCGGTGAGTTTCTTCGCGAGGACCCGCTCGGTCGTGGTGACGACCAGGCGCGCAATCTCGGTACGGGCGTCGGCGAGCATCTTTTTGTGTTCAAGCTCGATGGCCTGCTGGGCTTTGCCGAGGAGGTCGGTGGACTTCGCCGTCGCCTCCTGGGTTTGTTTGTCCAGGAAATCTTTCGCGATTTTGCGGGCGTCATCCACGATGCGGGAGGCCTCGACGTTGGCCTGCTTGACGATGACCGCGCTCTCCTGCTGGGCGGCCGCGAGTTTCGCCTGCATTTCCTCGGCGTGCTTGATGCCGGACTCAATCTTCTTGGTGCGCTCCTCCATCGTCGCCGTGACGGGCTTGATGCCGAATTTGTAGAGCACGAACAGGACGATCAGAAAACTGATCACCTGCATGACGATGTATTTCGGTTCGAGACCGAAACGCTCCGGGATGCTGGCTTCGGGAGCCTGGGCTTGGGCGGCGGCGGCGAGGAAGAGTGGCAGCGACATGGCGGAAAAGGGAAATGGCAGCGCGGCGGGCGCGCTGCCGTGGCAAAACGGGCGGCTTACTTGACCGCGAGGAAAAGGGCGAGAATGCCGAGACCTTCGGCGAGCGCCATCCCGATGATGGCTTGCACGAGCACCTTGCCGGAAGCGGCGGGATTGCGGCCGACGGCCTCGGCGGCCTTGAAGCCGATGAGACCGACGCCAATGGCGGCGCCGAGCAGACCGAAAGCGCTCGTGATATTACCGTAGAGTTCAGCGATGATGAGGTTCATGTGATGATTACTGGCTGTTGTTGTTGGATCCGCCGTGCGCACACGTGGCACGCTCCCGGCGGAAAAAGGATTAGTGGGGCACTCCGGCCTCGTGGCCGGGTTTGTCGTCGTGCCCGTGATCGCCGCCCTCATGGTTGCAGAGCAGGCCGATGTAGACCGAGGTGAGGAGGGTGAAGACCAGCGCCTGAATCACGCCGACGAGCAGCTCCATAAAATAAAATACGAAGAGAAAACCCGTGCCGTGGAGGAGATTCTCCCCGCCAAACACGTTGCCAAAAAGCCGGACCGAAAGCGTGAAGGGGCGGATCACGATCGAGAAAACCTCGATGAATCCCACCACGAGAAAAACGAGCGACAGAACCGGATACAACCAACCCGGCGTCTCGTTCTTGTCGGCCTTGTTGCCAAACAGATCCACCAAGATCACCTTCGGGCCCGCAAATTTGAACACGATGATGGCCCACGCTCCAAAGGAGATCAGCGCGAGGGCAATGGTGCCGTTGAAATCGGCGTTATGCGGACGGATGAGGGCGCGCGTGAGATGAAAGTGCCCGTCAACGTCGTGGCCCCAGCCCATGGTGCCGACGCCAGGGATGAGACCCATCCAATTGTGAAAGAGGATGAAAGTGAAAAACGTGATGAGAATCGGAAAGGCCGTCGGAAAGGCCCGGGGTCCTACAATGGGTTCAAAAATCCCGCGCAGGCCCTCGATCAGCGATTCGACGACCGCCTGACCCTTGGACGGAATAATGGAGGGTTTTCCGATGAGCCAGAGGACCAGGCCCACCAAAAGGGCGGACATGACCCAACCGGTGGCCATCGCATTCGTGATCGCCCAACCGCCGCCAAAATCGACCAACTTTGCCGCGCTCGGCGCGACACCTTCCGCCCAGAGCGACGCCGTGCCGCAGGCGTAGGTGAGGAAAAAAGTGGCTGATTTGGTGGCCCGGGACATGCGTGCGCGTTGCTGGTGGAAAAAGGGAAACGCGCAGCAAAGGCGAGCACCCTACCCTCCGTCAATCTTCGAAATCGTTCGTGAAAAAAAGGTGTGCCACAAATTAGCTGCGGCGCGTTTTTTCACCGGTCAACTAATGGGCCGGGTGCGAAGCGCGGCGCTGAACGACGCGAAGGATTCCGCCCGTTGTTGAAAGACCGTTTCGAATTCAAAGGGCCAGGGCACATCGATGAGCTCCCATCGCGGATGTTCCCGGACGACGGAGCGTGCTTCCTCAAAATAAGGAATGAAATCAGTGCGAAAATGCAGGCGGCAACCGGCAGCGGCCCTCGACGCAACCGCGTCGAGAAAGTCGGGCTGCAGGATGCGATGTTTGTGATGCCGGAGTTTGGGCCATGGATCCGGAAAGAGGATGAAGAGCGTGGAGATGCGAGCGTCCGACGGCAGGCATTCCAAGAAGAGTCGGGCATCGGCCCGAAGGAAATGGAGATTGGTGAGGCCGGCACGGTTGCGCTTACGACACGCGCGCTCGATTCGCTCTCCCACCAAGTCTATGCCCACGCAGACCCTCTCGGGATGCGCGGTCGCATACGACGTCAGAAAGTGCCCGTGTCCACTCCCGATCTCACAGACAAAATCCATCGGTGCGGGAAGAATCGGCGCGAGCGCCTCCCGCAAGATGCGACGACGCTCCTCTAACAAGTCAGCATAAGCACCTGTGCTCAAGATATTAACACCTTATTCGGCAGTACCGGGAGCAGCACTGGAATCAGCCCTCCCCCTACCCCGTTCCGATTCAACCCACACCATTAAGATGCTGATGTCAGCCGGGTTTACGCCACTTATTCTACTGGCCTGTCCCAAAGTCATCGGCCGAATCTCAGCTAGTTTTAGCGCACTTTCCCGTCTTAAGCCTCTTATATTCATATAGTTACTTGCCACAGGAAGGCGAATTTTTTCAATGTGCGCCAACTTTTCGACATGGTGAGCCTCCCGCGCTAGATACCCTTGATAGGCAATACGGTAAACAACTTCTTCACGCAGCGCGCGTGGTTCACTGGCCAGTTCGGGAGGCAGGATCGCTCCAATACGATCGCGGCGAATCGCGGCAGCCCATGTGCCGGGTTCGACGGAGCTGCGCTCTCGCTCCAGTCGTACCAGCCAACGCTCGATTCGGTCGCGCTTGGCTTCAATTCGTCCTAGTCGCGAAGCAGAGACAAGTGCGTACGCCCGAGCGTGGTGGGCCAACCGCAACTCCGCACTGCCGTGGTTGAAAAGAAGACGATGCTCCGCCCGGCTCGTGAACATCCGATACGGCTCATTGGTCCCCTTGTTGACGAGATCGTCAATCAGCACGCCGATATATGCCTCGTGCCGCGCGATAAGGAGCGGTGCCTTGCCGTGGACCTTGTTGGCCGCATTGACGCCCGCGACCAGCCCTTGGGCTGCCGCCTCCTCATAGCCTGACGTGCCGTTGATCTGGCCGGCGAAAAAAAGCCCCTCGACCTTTTTCGACTCCAGCGAGGGAAAGAGCTGGGTGGGTGGGGCAAAATCGTATTCGACGGCGTAGGCCGGCCTCAGCAGCACCGCCTTCTCCAGGCCAGGAATGCTGTGGACCAACTCCAGCTGGACATCGAACGGCAGACTTGTTGACAAGCCATTCACATAGAATTCGTTCGTCGCCCTACCCTCTGGTTCGAGGAAAAGCAGGTGCCGGGGTTTGTCTGCAAACCGCACAAATTTATCTTCAATGCTTGGGCAATACCTTGGCCCAACGCCCTCTATCTCTCCGCTGTACATGGCTGAGAGATGCAGGTTGCGACGGACGATGGCTGCGCTCTCCGCCGTGGTGTACGTCATCCAGCACGAAACTTGTTCACATCCGGGAGTCCACCCGAGACGAGTCTCGCGCGTATGTTCCACGTGGAACAATTCCTCTTTATCCCGGGTGTCGTGAAACGCAAAGAGCGTCGGCTCCACATCGCCCTTCTGCTCCTGCATAGCCGCAAAGTTAAGGCTCCGCCCCAACAATCTCGGAGGCGTTCCCGTCTTGAGCCGACGCAGTTCTATTCCCGCCTCATTCAGGCTCGCCGACAGCGTTTTCGCGCTGAAGTCCCCTAGCCTCCCACCTTCATTCTTGTTCTGACCGATATGCATCAGTCCTCGCAAAAACGTCCCCGTGGTGACCACCACGCTTCGACCGTAAAACTCGACATCCAGATTGGTCCGGCATCCAACCACTCGTCCGTCCTTGAAGATCAGGCCTATGACCGTCGCTTGGAAAATCTGCAAATTTGGCTGCAACTCCAGCGTATGTTTGAGTCTAAACTGGTAGGCTTTCTTGTCGCACTGCGCCCGCGGCGACTGCACCGCCGGGCCCTTGGATTCGTTTAGCAGCCGAAACTGAATTCCCGTCACATCCGTTGTGATGGCCATCTCGCCACCCAAGGCATCAATTTCTCTCACCATTTGTCCCTTGGCCTGACCCCCGATGGCCGGGTTGCAGCTCATCTGCGCAATCGTATCGATGTTGCCGGTCAAGAGCAACGTTGACGCACCCATCCGCGCCGCAGCCAGCGCCGCTTCGACGCCCGCATGGCCGGCGCCGCAAACAATTACATCAAAGGGTTTGTTTTCGTTAGACATGCACTGCGTCGCCAAACGCACCGATCTCGCCGAGCCTGGCGACCGGTGCAAGCGCGCTATTTGCCAATGCAAAACGTCGCGAATAACCGGTCGAACATCCTTTCATTGTCGATCCGCCCGGTAATCTCGCCAAACGCACCCATGACGCCGCGCAGATCACTCGCGACCAACTCCATTGGCTCGTTGGCGATCAGCTTGCGCTCCGCCGCGGCCAGCCACGCTTGCGCCTGGGTCAAAGCGTTTGCATGCCTGGCATTGATCGCCACCATATCCTGTGGGTTGTGAGCTTCCTTGTCAGCCAAGCCGACAATTGCCGCCTGCAGGTCGTCGATACCCAAACCGGACAACGCCGAAACCGCCACGACCGCCGCCCCTGGAAGCGTAAACGAAGGTTTCGCGTCCGGCGCCAGGTCCGTCTTGTTGAGCACGATGATAGTCGTCGAGGCCTTAAATTTCTCGAGCAAACCCGGCGGAAAGGGTGGGGCGGCCCGCTCCGAGGAATCAAGCACGACAAGAATCAAATCAGCCTCCAGTGCCCGCTCCAGCGTCTTCAGCATGCCGAGTTTTTCCAGCGGGGCAGGGGAGGGGTTGAAACCCGCCGTATCGATCAGCCGAAGGCAGTGAGGGCCGACGATAATCCTCTCTTCGATAAAATCACGCGTTGTACCGGGTTCCGAACTTACCAGTGCCCGATCCTTCCCAATCAACCGGTTCAGTAAACTGCTCTTCCCCGCATTCGGCGCGCCTAAGATGACTGTTTTGATTCCGTCTCGCAGTAATTCGCCATAGCGCGAAGTAGCACTTAATCTATTATTCTCCAATATTATACAACGAATCTCACGCAAAACTTCATCGCGATCCTCCGGGGGCAGGTCTTCCTCCGGAAAGTCGATATAGGCCTCTATTTTCGCCAAGACTCCGACCAGCGCATCAATAAGCCCCTGCATACGCCGGCCCAAGGCGCCGCGTAGCTGTTGATTCGCCGCCGCGAGCGCCCGATCGCTCCGGGCGTGAATCAAATCCATCACCGCCTCCGCCTGGCTCAGATCCATCCGGCCATTCAGGAACGCCCTTTGGGTAAACTCGCCCGGTTCCGCCGGCCGGCAACCGCGCCGGAAAAGATCCTCCAAAATCTTTTGCGCAACAAATGGATTTCCATGACACGAGATCTCCAGCGAATCCTCGCCGGTGAACGACCGCGGTCCCTCAAAAAAGGTCAGCACGACATCGTCCAGCAGGCGGCCGTCCTGACCGCGGTAGTCGGTGTGCCGCGCCGACCGCGCCCGCGGCACCGCGCCGCCGATGCCCACGGCCAGCGCCTTTGTATCCGAACCACTGACACGCACCACCGCCAGGGCGGACGTGCCCATCGGTGTGGCCAGGGCGGCAATGGTCTCGGTGGGACGCGGCATGCTGCCGGCGACGTTTCGCCCCCCGGCGCCGCAAGTCAAACGCGCGGCGCGCGGCGCCTCAACGCCCGCCCACCACCAGCGGCGTCACCGCCGCGCCCTCCACCACCTTGTCTCCGGGGTAGACGATCACTTGTTCACCCTCGCGGAGCCCGTCGCTGACCTCGGACTGCACGCCATTGCCCCGGCCGACCTTGACCGTGCGCGATTGTGCCCGGCCGCCGACCACCACAAAGGTCCGCCAGGCTCCGCCGCGATTGAACAACGCCCCCGCCGGTGCCTGCAACGCCGTCGCATCCTCCCAGATCACAATCCGAGCCTCGACGCGATAGCTGTCGCCAAGGGTGGGGCGCCGCTCGATCGGGTCGACAAAGTCCGCGATCACATACACCCGCTGTTCCTCGACGCCGAGGGCCGAAATTTTCGTAAACGCCGACGGCTCCACCAGGCGCACCCGCGCCGTCAGCGGCTCCCCGCCGCCCCATTGCTCGAGCCGCACCCGCGCGCCCGGCTGAATCGCCACGCCATCGCGGGAGAGGACTTCAATGCGCACCTCCAAGTCGGTTGGATCGCCGATTTCCATCAGCGGAAAGCCGGCCGGCACCACGCGCGAACTCTCCTGCATCACGCGCAGAATTCTTCCGTCCACCGGGGAGGTAATCACCAGTGGCTCGGCCCCGCCGCCCCCGGACAACCCCCGCGTCAGCAGCGCCCGCGCCTGTTGCAACTCGAACTCGGCAATCTTGAACGCGAACTCCGCCGCCCGCGCCTCCTGCGCCCCGGTCTCCGTCCGCATCTGCGCCCCGTCAAATTCCTGCGCCGACAACACCTTTTGCTCCCGCAGCAATTTCACCCGCGCGAAGTCCGCCGCAAACATCCGCGCCGCCGCGCCCGCCCGCGCCCGCTGCGCCACGGCCGCCTCCCGCGCCGCCTCGGCCGCCCGCACCCGCGACTCCGCCTGCGCCTGCCCACTTGTATCCAAGAAATCAGCACCCCGGGTTTCCAGCACGGCCAGCGCGGTTTTTCCCGCCACCACCACCGCCCCGGCCTTCCAGTCGATCCGGCGCAGCTGCCCCGCGACCGGCGCCGAAACGGCGTAGCGGTTCTTCACCCGCGTCATGCCTTCCTCGTCAACCGTCACCACCAGCGGACCGCGGGTGACCGCGGCCAGCTCGACCGGCAGGGGCCGGGGCCACAGCCCGACGACAATCAGCCCGATCAAACCCACGCCGCCCAACCACGGCAGCTGCCGGCGCCAGGCGGGCGCACTTTTCTTTTTCACTGGAGGGGAGGGGAGGGGAGTCGGGTTCATGGAAGATGGGCGAACTCAGTCGAGGGCCTTCAGGGCGCTCACCAGATCGATGTCGGAAAGTTTGCGCGCCGCAAACAGGGCGGACAACGCGGACGCCAGCGCCACCACGAAGACGGCAAACGCATAGTTGGCGGCCGTGAGCACCAGCGGCAACCGCACCGTCTCCGTGTTGACCGAGAGGAGAATTCCCTTGGCAAACCCGGAGCCGATGACGAGCCCGAGCGGCAGCGCGATCAGGGTGAGGAGAACCAGTTCGCCCACCAGCACCGCGCCGACCTCTCCGCGGCTGAAGCCCAGCACGCGGAGCGTCGCCAGCTCGCGCGCCCGCTCCGAGAGCGAAATCCGCGCACTGTTGTAGACAATGCCAAACGCCACGATGATCGCGAACAGCATGTAGATCTTTTGCAGGAGGCCGATGCTTTCCGCCGTCGTCTTCCGAAAGCCGTCGCGCAGCGAATCCTTGATCATGCACCCGGCGAGCCGGGGGGTGTTCTTCACGGCGGTGAGAAACTCCCACCACCGCCCCTTGTCCACGACCACATGCGCCCCGCTGATTCGATCTCCCTCGAGCAACAGCCGGTTCAGCGCCGCGAGCTCCATGTAAGCCGCCGTGCCGGCGAAATCCTCGGCGAGCCCGACCACCGGCACGGTGAGTTCGCGACCGTGGCCTTCCAACACCCGGGCCACCACTTCATCGCCCAGCTGCAATTGCAGCACCTCCGCGAGCTTGGCGGACATGATGATCCCCCGGGCCGGCAACGTGAGCTGCTGCGATCGCGCGTCTACCACCCGGCTCAACGTGCCGCGGGCGGGCAGCCCTTGCAGCGCGAGTCGCCGCGCGATCGGACCGGCGCGCAATTCCACCGGCACAAAGCGAAACGGCTCGGCCCACACCACGCCGGGCATGCGCCGGAAGTCGAACAACGCCCGCATCGGTCCGGGCTCGACAAGCGAAAGCGTCACGGTCTGCCGCTGCACCACATCCCACTGGAAATCGATCACATACCCAATCCCGTCGCGAAACGAATTCGGCACGATTAAAATTCCCGTGGCGAGCGCCAGCGCCACACAGGTGAGACCGCTGCGCACCGGCCGGCGCTCGATGTTACGCAGCGCCATGCGAAACGAGGCGCTGAACCAACGCCCCACGCCCAACCGCTCCACCAGTGCCGGCCGGAAACTGGCCGGGGCCTCCGGGCGCATCGCCTCCGCCGGCGGCAGTCGCACCGCCCGCCGCACCGCACCCGCCACGCCCAAAAACGCCGCCAGCGCGCTGACGATCGCCGCCGCCACCAACACGCGCGTATCCAGCAGAAACTCCAACAGCGGAAACCGGAAAAACAGATGGTACATCCCGACCAGCCGCGCGCCGAGAAAGATTCCGCCGAGCGCGCCGAAGCCGACGCCCGCCACCACAATCGCCAGGGAAAATTTGAAATAGTGCGCCCCCACCTGCCGGTTGCTGAATCCGCAGGCCTTGAGCATCGCAATCTGCTCGCGCTGCAACGCGATCTGCCGGCTCATCACCGAATTCGTCATGAACGCCGCGACGCTCAGAAACACAAGTGGGAAGGCCACGGAAAGACCCTCCAAAATCCGAATCTCGTCGTCGACGCGACGGTGCGACGGGTGATCGACCCGCCCGTACGCGCCGCGCGCCCCATACGGCGCCAGCAGCCGGTTCACCGCGGCGATCACATTCCGCTCCGAGGCCCCCGGCGCCAGCGTCAGCGCCACCGCGTTGAACGCCCCGTAAAGCTGAAACGCAGTCGCGAGTTCTTTGTAGGGCATCCAGAACACGCCGTAGGTTCTGTTATCGGGCAACGCCGCGTTCGGTGGCGCCTCAAACACGAATTCCGGCGATAGCACGATGCCGGACAGGCGAAATTTTTCCTTCGCGCCGTTGAGGATCGCCGAAATGGTGTCGCCCGGCTTCAAGCCGTGCACCTCGGCGAACGCCTCGCCCACCGCCACTTCGCCCATACTGGTGCGCCCCTCCGGCAGCCGTCCGGTGCGGACGTAAAGCCGGTTCAGCACCTGCCCGCCGCGCTCGGGCAGCGAGTTGATCATCCCAACCGCGGGCTCGGGCAGCCCCGGCACATCCAGCGTAACATGAATAGCGATACTCGTCTGCACGGCCGCGACGCCCGGAATGGCGGCGAGCTGCGCTTGCACGGAATTCGGCGCCCGTTTGAGTCGCGCAAACACCTGCGCGAAACGGTGCTCCTCATAGTAAGTGTCCCGCGTCGTGGCGAGCGACAGGATGAGCGACCGCGTCATGATCATCATCGCCAGCCCGCAGGCCATGACCAGGGCAACCGCCAGCGCCTGCGATTTCAGCGCCCGCAAATCACGAAGGAGTTTGCGATCCAGGAGGCTCATGGAAGGGAGGACATCGGACCGCGGGATCGCCTCACCACGCCAGCGACCGCACCTGACCGCGGACTTGGTTTTCGCGCACGTTGACGATCCGGCCGTCCGACAGCGTGAAAACGCGGTCCGCCATGTCGGCCAGAATGGCGTTGTGGGTGATGATCACGGCCAGGGTGCCCAGCTCCCGGTTGATGCGCTCAATGGCCTCGAGCACGGTGATGCCCGTGCGCACATCGAGCGCACCGGTGGGTTCGTCGCAGAGCAACACCTCGGGTCGCTTCGCGACGGCGCGGGCGATTGCCACTCGCTGCTGCTCGCCCCCGGAGAGTTGCGCGGGGAAGTGATCCATCCGGTCCGCGAGACCGACGAGCGCCAGGGCTTCCTCCGGCGCCATCGGGTCCCGGCAGATTTCCGTGATCAGCGCGACGTTTTCCCGGGCGGTCAGGCTGGGGATGAGGTTGTAGGCCTGAAAAACGAAACCCACCGCGTCGCGGCGGAAGTTGGTCAGCGCGGCCTCGTCGAATTCCGCGAGATTGGCGCCGCGATAGAGCAGGGTGCCGTGCGTGGGCGAATCAAGTCCGCCCAGCTGGTTGAGCAAGGTGGACTTTCCGCTGCCCGAGGCACCCAGCAGCACGATCAATTCACCCGCAAAAAGATCCAGATTGATCCAGGCGAGCGCCGTCACTGCCGCGGAGCCTTCGCCATACACCCGGGCCAGCTCGCGCACATGGAACAGTGGCTCGCTGCCCCGATGGGCGAACGCGGACGGCGCGGGATCAGACTGAGCTGGTGCAGGCATGGCGGTGCGAACGGTGAAGAAATCGAGTTTCCCCCGCTGCCGCAATGGACAATCCAGACCGCGTTGCCTGCGCCCGAGCACTATTCCCCGTGGGTTCGCCAACGCGCGCTGCTGAATTCCGTCGGTTGCCCGAAGCAACTCAGGCCCCATCAGAATCGTTTTGGTGGTTAGCCCTGCGCTTGGCCCACAATCCTGATGCAGCAAATCGGCCGGTCGCCCCGCTGGAGCGGCGGTTGCCCAACCGCCGAAGTACCAGCAGTGACCCTGTTTTGGGTGGTTGGCAACCGCCCCTCCTTCGATCCGCCCTTTCCGGACTGTATTTGTTTGAAGAAATTCTAGGCCAATCACCGGGCTAGCGGCACCGGAGGGAAAGGCGTCGGTTTCAGCGGATCAACCGGCGTGTCGAACGACGCGGCCGGCGGTAGAAAATCGACGACCTTCTTGTCCTTGAACTCTGTCTCGATCGTCTTCGCCCGTCGCTCACCGGCCTCAATCCACGCGGACCGCGACGCGATCTGCGCCCTCAGAGATTTCTCCGCACTGCCATCCGCGCCACGCTGCCGCGCGACGATGAGCCAGCCGAGGGCCTCGCCGTAGTCGCGCTTCACGCCCCGGGCGCTGGCATAGGCAGCCCCGATATTGAAAAACGCCTCCGTTTCGCCGCCCGCCGCCGCCGCCCGAAAGTAGGCGAGCGCCCGCGCCGGGTCTTTCGCCACGCCACCCTCGCCGTGGGCCAGCAGCATCCCGATGCGAAAGGCCGCAGCGCTCTGGCCGGCGCGCGCCGCTTTCTCGAGCAACGCGAGCCCGCGCGCTGCATCCTTCGCGATTCCCTCGCCCCGCAGGAGCAGCTCGCCGAGCTGGGCTTCCGCCTTGGGATTTCCCTTCGCGGACGCCTGCTGGAGCTCCTTCAAATCCGCCCACGTGGTGCCTCCTCCACCTGTCCGCGACATAAGCACCGGCGCGGAGTCAGCCTCTTTCTTGGGCGGATTTGCCGCTTGGAGGGGAAGCCAGCCGGCTGCTGCCAGGGCAGCGCTCCAGCAGAGGGCCTGAGGCAAGAAAAGGGGGCTCATGGAATCGAGAGCACTGATGACCCGCAGAATTCAGTTTAGTTTCGCGAACAGACGCGCGAACCCGTGAACAACCCCGCCGCAAGCGGCGGGGCATCTGCCGGAAACTGTAGGAGACAAGCGGGTCTACCCCGCGATGGATCGTCGTGCCAACCCATCGCGGCGTAAAGCCGTCTCCTACCTCCAACCAAGCCGAAGGAAGCTTCGGGAAATGCGACCCAACGGGAATCAACCCGCCAACCACAAACCTGCGTTGAACTAACCGTCGCCGTGTCGCCGATAAAATTCCCTGTCGAAAACGGGCATGTGCCAATATCGCTCAATTTCATTGCGGGTTGAGATGATAGTGATCGTTCCCCCGGGAACGGCGGTTTTCCAACCGCCGAAGAATCGTCAGCCGCCCGTATTTGGGCGGTTGGGAAACCGCCCCTCCTTTGGGTGCGACATCAGCTGCGGGCGGAAACTCGTTCCGATTAGCGTTTCGGCGGCAGTTCGCTGATAAAGGCCCGGGAGACCTCCGCGATCTGACCGTTGTCGTAATGAACGAAGAAGCCGCTCTGGTGCCAGTCCTCGATTTCAAGGTGCTTGAACTCGGCCTTGGGGGAGATCTTGTTCGAACGCCGGATGGTGGAATGCGGTTCAAGAATACAAAGCCCGTCCACGAACTCGACGTCAAAGGCGTCTTCCCAGCTCAGGTAACGGACGTTCTTGATGCGGGAAAACTTTCCTTTGCCGAATGGCTTCTTGGCGTTTCTGACCGCGGTCTTCATAGGCGTCCTTCGTTTTTCAACTCTTGAATCACGGCGATGACCTTAACGCTTACCTTTGGAATGTCCATCGCGCGCATGGTCTCAAGGTCTACCAGGGACACCAACTTTCCATTCTTGTCGAAGACATGAACGTGTCGCGGCGCGTGATCGCCGATCTACCAAAGAAACGTGTAACCGCCCCGGCGAACGCGTCCCATCTCCGGAATTTCCCTACTCCGCCGCCTCACCCGTCACCGAAGTGCCGCCGACGACGTTCACCTTCTCGAGAATCGCCTTGTGAATCTTTTCCGCGAGCTCGGGCTTTTCCTTCAGCGCCTGCTTCGCGGCGTCGCGGCCCTGGCCCACGAGATTGCCCTCGTAGGCAATCCAGGCGCCCTTCTTTTCCAAAATCTTGTGCTCAATGCCCAAATCCAGCAGCGAGCCCATCTTGGAGATGCCCTCGTCGTACATGATGTCGAACTCCACCTCGGTGAACGGCGGGGCGACCTTGTTCTTCACAATTTTGATCTTCGTGCGGTTGCCCACCACCTTGCCCTCGGGCGTCTTGATCTGATCCTTGCGGCGGATGTCGATCCGGACCGAGGAAAAGAACTTCAGCGCGCGACCACCGGAAGTCGTCTCGGGGTTGCCGAACATCACGCCAATCTTTTCCCGAATCTGATTCGTGAAGATACACACGCACTGCGTCTTGCTGACCACCGCGGTCAACCGGCGCATCGCCTGGCTCATCAGCCGCGCCTGGGCGCCCATCGTCATGTCACCCATCTGCCCGTCGAGCTCCGCCCGGGTGGTGAGCGCCGCGACGGAATCCAGCACGATGACATCAATCGAGTTGGAGCGGATCAGTGTCTCCATGATGTTGAGGGCGTCCTCGCCGCTGTCGGGCTGGGAAACAAGCAGGTCGTCGAGCTTCACGCCGACCACGCGGGCGTATTTCGGATCGAGCGCATGCTCGACGTCGATGAAGGCGGCGAGTCCACCGAGTTTCTGCGCCTCGGCGATGACGCTCAAACAGAAGGTCGTCTTGCCGGAGGACTCCGGTCCGTCAATCTCGACGATGCGGCCCTTGGGCAGACCGCCGACCCCCAGCGCGAGATCCACCGCGAG
This sequence comes from Opitutaceae bacterium, assembly GCA_005792355.1. Lineage (GTDB taxonomy): Bacteria > Verrucomicrobiota > Verrucomicrobiia > Opitutales > Opitutaceae > ER46. The sequence goes on along the minus strand of SXSC01000130.1, from coordinate 6,384 downwards.
CGAACCCGTGGTGAGGGTCTCGACCTTCATCTTGGCATTGCTGCCCAGCCGCATGATCGAGCCCTCGCCGAATTGTTTCGTGATGGAGGAGAGGGCGAGCTCGATGTTTTTTTCGCGGACGTGGCTGGCGGCGGGAGCGATTTCGCCCTTATTCTTCGTGGCGGGCGCGGCGGACTTGGTTTCGGAGGGAGCGGCTTTGGACATGGCGGTTGGAGTTCGGAGGACGTGGATGGAAAAGAGAAGTGGCGAAGAGCTGAAGCCTCGGGAGCGAGGGAGCAAGCCCACGCTCACCCGTAATTTGGGGTTAATGCGGACTTGACGAGGCCAGAGCGTGGACGTGTTCAGGTGAACACGTCAAGGCCCGAATCGCATGGCCGCATTTCCGGGTTGAACGGCGGCGTGCGGAATTGCGGAGAGCGCCGCATCGGCGGTGCCGTCACTGCGGGCCGAAAACACGGCTGCGACACAGCACAGCCCTCCGAAAGCGAAGGAGGGCGGTGGCGATGGGATTGACCGACAGTCGGTAGATGCGCCCAACTCGCAGCTGAACGGTGCCTCCACGCCGGTTGCCACGCCGTGATCAAAGGATGCCTCCGGTCTTTCCCGACCTTGACCACCGCCTCCGGCTCTCGTGCCATCGCACGATGCAAGATCCGGGCGAGCCTTCACCCGATCCGCCGGACGCCACGCCGGGCGGCCCGCCGTTCCCCGGGATCGAAACGTTCGTCGTGCTCGTCACTCTCGACGTCGCCGCCGGCGGCATCCGCTTCGAGTGGGCCCGACCCGATCGCACCTGTGCCGCGCACGGCACGCTAATACCGTCTCCTTCTCCTTTGCGTTACTTCAGCGGGCTGGCCTGGTTTTTTCGGTCCGACGCCTCCGGAGGTGAAGTGTGGAAGGATCAGTGCGGCACCTCGCCCAACGCCGTGCATGCGCTCTTCAGACGCATCCGCCAGCGCCGGTTACTCGCGGACGACACCCCGCGCATCGGAATTCTCACCGACACCAATCTCGCCACGGCCAAGGCTGGAAAATTGCTTCGGATCCAGCCCGCCGCCGGCCTCAATCCCTGGACCTGGCTCGGTCGCGAAGCCATCGAGCTGGCCAGGATGGTGGAAGCGAAGGTCATTCCAGCCGACCGCGCAACTTATGGGCAGGAACTCATGCGGCTGCGCGTGAGCCAGATCCTCGGCGTCGTCGGGCCGGTACCAGTCGCCATCAAGCGCGAGCCGTCTCGCCGGGCGCGGGTCGACCGGTTCTTGTTCGATCTCGAAGTCGAGATGGATCGTACGGCGGAGTGCGTCCGTTTTACCTGGTTCGAACCGGTGGAGCGCAGCGTCTTCGCCACAGGCATCGTCCGGTGTTCCCCCGGTCGGGAATTTTCCTGGCTGCTGTCGACCCCCGACACGAAGGAAAAGGAAATCACGCGGCAGGGCCGCGACGCGGCCCACCTCATGGTTGGCCGCTGGTTCCAGCGCTTTCCGACCAACGCCGCAACCATCGCCACCTTTCTTACGAAAGCCACGCCGGGCCCTCGGGAGTCCGAGCGAAAACGCCTGCCAGACTTCGAGCGCGATGAGCAGATCATTTCCGCCCTCGTGGAAGGGATCGTCATAATGGCCGAAGGCCTGCAGGCACCGGCGGACGATTTCGGTCTCGCGGCCGGCTTCGATGCCTATGAACGCCGAGCCCAGCGCAAGGAACTGAAACGCGCCGAAGAGCCCGGCCGCCTGGCGCTCGGCGCTGGCGAAATTTCCCGACGCGGCGGCCGCCCGCGCGTGGCGCGAGCGTGCCCCGCTCGAGGCGAGTTGGCGCCGGAAGTGCGAAGCGATCGTGCCGCTCGCCCGCGGCGCCGGTGGCGTGGTGCTCTTCACGGAGTTTCTCGAAACGCAGGCGGCCCTCGCGCAGTTTTTGCGCGACGCCGGCGTGGCGACTTTCGTCATCAACGGATCCACCCCCGCGCCAGAACGCCAGCCGATCACGGAACAGTTCCACCAGCAGGGCGGGGCGCTCGTGTTAACCCACAGCGGCACCGAGGGCCGCAACCTGCAATTCTGCCACCGCCTTGCCAACTTCGATCTGCCGTGGAACCCGATGGAAATCGAGCAGCGCATCGGCCGCCTGCACCGGCTCGGGCAGCAGCACCCGGTGGAGATCTACAATTTTGTCCAGGCCGGCACACTCCAGGAGCACCTGCTGCAGATTCTCCAGGAGAAACTGAACTTGTTCGAACTTGTGGTGGGCGAGACGGGCCTCGTGCTCGGCGAGCGTTATAGTGGCGACGAATTCGAGGAGGAGATCTTCCGCCGCTGGCGCGAGAGTGAAGGCCGCGTGGCCGAGGCGATCGGCGCGCTGGGTGAGGAACTCGCCGCCGCCCGCGACCAATACGGTGAAGTGAAGAAACTCGATGAGACCCTCTTCGCCCATGACTACGAGTCAACTTAGGTTTTTGCCGCGCAAAAACCTCAACCCATGAAGTTGCCGCGCATCCCTTACGAACCCGGTGCCGTCCTCGATTTCTACGAGGAAGGCTTCACCGCGTTGGGCGCACTGTGCGCGCGACCGTGGCACGACCGCCTCGAGATTGTGGCAGAGGGCAGGGGAGCCACGCTCTGGAATTCCGAGGGCGCGCTGCACTCGGCCGAGTTGCATTTCACCGCGCCCGATGCCACCGGCGGTCGCGACGCCGCGTGCGAGGTGTTTCCCGGTTGCCCGCTCACGTTTCGTCTGGCCGAGACCTTGCGCGCGGCGCAGCTGCCGCTCGAACGCCTCGTGCTGGCGGTCGAGGCCGCGCCCCGGGCGCCCGATCCCGCCGTGACGGAAAAACTCTGGCGCGCCCAGTTCGACGACACCAAACGCTGGCGGCTCGCGACGCCGTTCGCGGCCGACTGGCATTTCTCGCTGGTGACGCTCGCCCGTTGCGAGCTCCAGGCCATCGACCAGCAGTGGGCGATGCACCGCGTCGCCGTCTCGCTGCCTGACGGTTTCCTCGACGAGGGCCTGGCGCGCGAGATCGGTTTCGCCCGGGCCTGTCAGGACGCGAAAGTTGAAATCCCGTGGCCCGCCCCCGACCCGGCGCCGTGGAGCGATCTCTTGCAACGCGCGCTGTCGCAGGATCTGGCCGCCGACCTCGCCGGCATCCGCACGCGCCAGGAGCAACGGCTCCGCCGCGAGCTGGAACGTATCGACGCCTATTTCGAGACCTACGCCGCCGAACTCGCCGCCCGCGCCAGCCGCAGCGCTTCGACCAAACTTGCGGACCGCATCGCAGCCACGAAAGCCGAACACGCGCGCCACCGCGCCGACCAGGTGGCGCGCCACGAGATCACGGTGGTCCCGCACCTCGACGCGTTGCTGCTGGTCGCGGAGCCGGCGTGGCGCGCGCAACTGCAGATCGAACGCGCCCATCACCACACGGAAAACCCCGTCGCGCGCTTCGTGCCCCGCGCGCGTCGCTGGGTGGTGGCGTCGGCCTGATTTCCTGCGGATTGGCGGCCAAGCCCTGCGGTTCACTCGCGCGCTATCGCGGCACCGTCTCCTTTGACCGTGGGCTTCAGTTTGGGCTTCTCTCCCAACCCGGTAGCGCCGTTTGGCCGTAAAGATCGGATGAATACGACTCAGCGATGCGCCAATTCGGTGGTGGATCGCTACGGCTTCGTGGCGAAAAACGCCTCCGTGGTGCGGCGCAGGTGTTCGCGGCGCTGCTCCGCCGTCATCGACGAAGCGGGTGGGCACCACGCCCGGCGCCATGCCCGAAGTCCCCGGTTACCTTCCTGGCGACGAGCACACTGGAGTCGCCGCGTTTTTTCACCCCGGAAAGCCCAGCTCGGCCTTCAGCCTCGCGAGGTTCCGTTCGCTCTTCGTCGCGAAGTGGTCCTCAATCAGGCGATGGCGCGCAGCATAGCGCAGCAGGTCCGAGTGCGCTTCAAGCAAGAGATGCGCCTTCGGCAAATTCGTGCCCATGATGCCGCGCGTCTGGCGCACCACCCGCCGCTCCATCCCACTGGGTTGGAGGCAATCGAGCAGGTTCAGCGGAGCCCGTTTGAGTTTGCTGGGCCGGTCATCGAGATCGCCATACACCGCGTCCACCAGCGACTGGAGCCCGCGAAACCCGATCCCGGGAAGACGGCGTTCTTCTTCCCACGCCTCGCGCGCCACGTACATCAGCACTTCAAGACACGCCAGCCAACCTACCCACTCCGGAGTCTTCTCCTGAACTTCACCGAGCGGCAAATCGAAGTCGTGCCGCGTCACCACCCGCACCGGCGCCACACCGCAAATAACCTCGGCCGCCCGGCGGGCGTGGTCGGCGTGGATCTCGCTTTCGAGGCCGCACCGCAGTTCGCCGGCCAGAACCGCCGGATCGGCGCCACGGGCCGTGGGTTCGCGTAGCCGCCCGCCGACGCGCAGTTCAAACAGCAGCCGGCCTTCGTCCGAAGCTGCGTAGGGCATCAACCCGTCGTCGGCCCGCACTGCGGTGAAGAACTGTTCGACCAGTGCCAATGCCTCCGCTTCGCAACCGGCGGCCATCGCCCATAACTGCACGTGATCGAGCGCATCGGCGTCGTAGGTCCGGAGGTCCAGCGTGCGAAACCCCGCCACCACCTCCGGGACGAATTCATACTGCCTTCGCTTCACGAAGGCTTCGATCGCCGCCCAATAGAAGAATCCCAACGACGCTCCCGGCGTCGGCCGCACCCCGGCGGCGATACGACGAAAGACCCCGGGCAGATCGTCGTGCTTGAGCTTGATGAACTGATGGAAAAGCTCGTTCCACAGCGTCGCTTCCGGCGGCAGCGAAATCAGGCGCTCCAAGTGAACCATCATTTGTTCCGCGGTCGGATCCTCGATGTGGTTGAACTCCTCCCAAACGGCATCAACCGCCGCCTCCACCTCGGGCGTGAGCCCCGGCTCGTCGGGATCATCGGTCGCGGGCTTCGCTGCACCGGACCCCGTCGCCGCCGCGGCACCCGCTGCCGGCTCGATGTCGATTACGTCATCTTCCCCTTCCTCATCGGGGTCGAAAGCCTCGCCGTAGCCGTCGTCGTCGGAATCGTCCGATTCGGGCGGCGCCGAGTCGAGTTCCGCGCGACGGACTGCCGGCAGGGAACTCCCGCCCGCGGGATTCCGTGCCGCCAGCTCGTCCTTTGGCAAACAGCACTTCTTGTACTTCTTCCCGCTGCCGCAGGGGCAGGGATCGTTGCGCCCGGTACGCTGCAAGCGTTCGTGCGCGGCGCCATCGGCGGCCGTTGTCCGCGGTTGCTCCAGAGGATGTTCCTCGACGAGCCGCCGGATCTCGCCGACCGGGTACCCGTCGATCGTCTGCGCGCCGCCGTCGTTGGCGAGAAACGTGAACGAGTCTCCTTCGAGCCGATAGCGACCCTGCCATTCGACCGCAAACCTACTTGCGGACTCATGGATGGTCACGTGCACGGTCTCGCCGTCGCGCGCCAGACAAGCCGCCTCGCCATCGTTCGCATCCAGCATCCAGGCGTCGCCGGTGGCGGTGGAGAAAAAGACCATCGGACCGAGCCGGACGATGCAGGTCACCCGCTGCTCTGCCCGGCCCCGGATGCAGTCGGCCTCGTCGGTGTAGCTGGGGTCATGACACGTGGTGACCCGATGTGAGAACGATGGATTCATCAATAGAGTGCGGTGATCAGAATTTTTCCGGTTGATCAACTCAGCCACGGCACCCCGATGGCCAGCGTGAGCCAGGCGGTGTGCGGCTCGGCCAGCGTCGGCACCACCGGCCGGAAAAACATCACGGCCGGCACGTTCGAGACGAGGTTGCTCATCGATCCCGGCGTGCAGGCAAAGCAAACATGTAACGTAATACGTTACATGTTTCCCTCGCGGTAGTACCCGCGGAACCATTCGACGAAGCGGCGCAGGCCCTCCTCGAGCGGCACCTTGGGCGCAAACGCGATGGCGGCCTGGATGCGGCTGAGGTCGGCACAGGTCTCGTACATGTCGCCCGGTTGCGGCGGGAGCAGCTCGACGGCGGCTTTCCGACCAAGCAGTTCCTCCAACATCCGCACGAACAGCAGCGTCTCGACGGGGCGATGGTGCCCGAGGTTGAAAATGCGCGGCGCCGATTTCGGCCCTTCGATTGGGCCGGGAGCTTGCGCGCCAGTCGGTGCCGAACCTGGCGCGAGCCCGGCGGCTCGCGTCGCCGCCGTCGCCACTGGCGGGCTGGCGTGGTCGGCGGCCGGATAGAGCAGTACCTTCACGACCCCGTCGACGATGTCGTCGATATAAGTGAAGTCGCGGAGGTTTTTCCCAGCGTTGAAAAGTTGCAGCGTTTTTCCCGCGCAAATCGCCTGCGCAAAAAGCGTCGGCGCCATGTCAGGGCGCCCCCAGGGGCCGTAGACCGTGAAGAAG
>SXSC01000129.1 GCA_005792355.1 Opitutaceae bacterium | reverse complement strand
GGAGCACCAGATTCGGGGGCTCGGTCCGATCACGATGAGCGTGCCAGACCTGAAGCCGACCGACACCGTGCTGACCAAGGTGATGAACCTGCGCCATGTCCGTGAGTATGTGGTGGCGGGTGAGGCCAAGCGTGCGGTGCACGTGTATCAGATGGGGACGGAACCCACGACCGGCGCGGCGCGGGTCGGACCGGACGCCGAGTTGCATGTGGTCGTGGAGCCGGGCGTGGCTTCGGCGTCGGCGGGGGCGGGTGGGGTGCATCACGTGGCGTTTCGCACGCCGACCTTCGAGCAGTATGACGCTTGGGACCGCCGGCTCGTGGAGCTCGGGATGCGGTCGAGCGGGCCGGTGGACCGATTCTATTTCCGCAGTCTTTATTTTCGGGAGCCCAACGGGGTGCTGTTTGAAATCGCGACCGACGGTCCGGGCTTCGCGGCCGATGAAGCGATGGACACCCTCGGCGAGCGGCTCGCGCTGCCACCATTTCTCGAACCGCGTCGCGCGGCAATCGAGCGGGGGCTGAAGCCGCTCGTCACGGCTTAGGCGGCGGTGCCGGCACCGGCTCGGGCAGCGCTGGGATATCTGGCGGGCGGGGCGCGTCGGGCACGAGCCGGGCGATGCGGCCCGGAGTGTTCATCGCCAGGTAGATCAGCCCGTCGGGTCCCGTGACAACATCGCGCACCCGGCCCATCCCGGCGAAGAGAATCTCCTGATGCACGACTTTGTCGCCGTCGGTTTCAAGCCGCTTCAGTTGTTGGCCCATCAGGCAGGCAATGAACAGGTTGTTCTTCCACCGCGGAAAGCGATCTCCGGTGTAGAACTCGATCGCCGCCGGTGCGACGGAAGGTGTCCACCAGGCGACGGGCGACTCCATGCCCTCGTGGGTCGGGCCTTCGATCTTTTCGTCGCGCTGCGGTTGGCCCTGGGAGGCGGTGGGCCAGCCGTAATTCCGACCCGGTTCGATTCGGTTGAGTTCGTCTCCACCGCGCGGACCGTGCTCGGTCGCCCAGAGACGGCCGGTTACGGGGTGATACTGGAGGCCCTGTGCGTGGCGGTTTCCAATTGTCCAGATCGATTCGCAGGCGCCGGCGCGACCCACGAACGGATTGTCGGGCGGGATGCGGCCGTCGTCGAACACGCGGTGAATTTTCCCCAACGGGCTGCTGATTTCCTGGGCGGCCGCCGCGTCCCCCCGGTCGCCGAGCGTGAAAAAAAGGTGGCCCGCCCGATCAAAAAGAAAACGGCAACCATAATGGCTGGTGTCGGTATAATAATTTTTTTGTTCGGCCTTAAAGATGTCCTGCTGATCGACCCACACGCCGTCGCGAATCTTGCCGCGAACCACGCGCGTCATCGAGGTGCCGGGATTTTCGCCGGGCTCCGAGTAGGCGAGATAAAGCCAGCCGTTCCGCGCGTAGTCCGGGTGGGCGATCAAATCGAGGTAGCCTCCGTCCTGGCGGACCATGGGCTTCGGGGTGTCGCGGATCGGGGCGGGCTGCAGCACGCCTTTTTCGATCACGCGGATTTCTCCGATCCGATCACTGACGAGCATCTGGTCGCCCGGGAGGAAGACGATGCCCCAGGGCGTGTCGAGCGGGGCCGCAAACGTTTCCAGGCGAAACGCGAGTTGCTCGCTTTTCACCCCGACCGAGATCGGCGCCGGGATGGAAGTTGGGATTAACCCGAGCGCGAACCTGCGGGACTGGCGGCGAAGATAACCGAGTATTCCGCGCATTTCTTCCTCCGTCAGCTCCGCGCCGAAAGCCTGCATGCCGGCCTGGGGGGCGCCGGCCCGGATGCTCCGCAGGATGCTCTCGTCGTCGCCGCCTGATTTCCAGATGTTGTCGAGGAGGTTGGGCGCGGTGCCGCCGGTCAGATTCACGCCGTGGCAGCCCACGCAGAACTCCGTGGACAGGCGGGCCGGATCGCGCGGTTGGGGTGCGGCACCACGCAGTGTACTGGCAAAGGCGACAGTGAAGTACAGAGCGGCGCGAAACGGCACGGTGGGCATCGGGTTCTCGCATGCCAGCCGACCGCCCCGGTCAGTTCAAATCCGAATTGGCCGGGGGTGCGGCATCGGGCGAATCACCGGGTTGAACTAAGCCGCAACCACGCGGTCATCTTGGTGCTGCCGCCCAGAGCAGCGCGTTGCGGAGCAGTTGCGTGAAGGCCGGATTCTGGAAATCACCGGGTCCGCCGAGGGAGGTGTAAAATGTCTGGCCGCCGTCGGCGCGCAGGAAGGTCCACGCCAGGGGCTCCGCCGGCTGGCCGGGAATCGTGCCGGTGATCAGCGGCTGGGCGCCGGGTTTCAGCGGGGTGTTTTTGTAGAGTGATGAGTTGGAGGCAAACGGCAGTGTCACGCCGCGCAGGATGGGATGATCGGCGCGGGCTTCGGGCGTCAGGCTTGCGGTCGTCGAGGGGCCGCTGCCGTGGTGATTGGTGTAGTTGCCGCCGATGACTTCGGCGTCCCACGCGGTCCATTCGGCGTGGCCGGCGGGCAAAGGCTGGCCCTTGCGAACGGCGAAGGCATGCGAGGCGGTGCGGATGCCGACGACGGGCTTGCCCGCGGCGATGTGGCGGCGAATCGCGGCGAGCTGCGCCGGCGGCGGCGTGCGTCGGCGCACGCTCACGAGCAGCACATCGGCGTCCGCGACCTCGCCGATCGGATCGAGGGAATTTTCGCCGGGCGCGAGCGAGCCGGTGACGATGACCACGCGGAAATCGGACGCGAGCCGCGCGGCGGCGAATTCGGGGAGCGTTTTGGCCGTCTCGTATTCGTGCTCGGCGATGAGCATGACGAGTTTCTTGCGGGCATCGGCGGCGGTGGAAACACTGGCCGTCAGCGTGATGCCCAGCGCGAGGAGGAAACGAAGGGGAGGTTTCATGGTCGGGAAAGTACAGTGGAGAAATTGGTCAGGGTGCGGCGCGGCCGTGCGCGAGCGAGGCCGCGAGCATCGCCGTCAGTTGATCGCGGATCGCCACCATCAACGGATCGCCGTCCATGCCGCGGTTGCGCTCGGGCGAAACCGCGATGGCTTCGCCCACCTCGACGACGGCGCGCAGCGGGGCGTGGACGCGCGCCCGGTCGGTCAGGTCCTCTTCGAAGCGTTCGATCGTCTCGAGAATTCGCTCGGGCGTGGGATTGGCCGCGAGGTAGTCGGGCGGATAGCAGGAGAGTTGTTGGGCGAGGGACAGGTCGGCCAGCTGCCGCCAGCGGCGCTGCAGTTCGGTTTCGGCCAGAGTGCCATTCGCCATCTCGGGCACGATGGCCGTGCGGAGGAGTTTCACGCGGCCGACGACTTCCTTTTCGCGGCGACCTTTCACCCATTCGGCCTCGAGCGGCAGGAGCAGCCGGTCGATGAGCCGTTCGAGTCTCGCGGTGATCGTGCCAGTCTGCGCGGCGCCGAGATACTCATGCTCCTTCAATGCGAGCAGGGCGGAGCCAATCTGGGCGATGCGCGGCATCAGCGCGAGGTGGTCCTGCGGATGCCACGTGAGGCGGTGCTCGATGTCGCGCAACACGGGAGGCGCGGCGGCGTCGATGTCGCCGTCGAACAAATAGCGGATGGCCACCGGATGCACGACGACTTTACCCGGGGGATCGGCGGCGGCGCGTTGTTTCGCGGCGCCGCGGGCCATGAGGGCGGTGCCTTCCATCAGGTGGTTGAGCTGATCGTTGTGCCGGGAAATCACGCCCTCCGGAAAGACCACGAGCGGCCGCTCCGCCTCGGCGGTCAACTGCATGGCGGTCCGGAGGGCTTCGCGGTCGGAGCCTTCGCGATAGATGCTGAAGACGCCGAGGCGCGGCAGCAGGAACGCCTGAACGCGGTTCTGCCGGAACACATGCCAGCTCGCCATCGCGTAGAGCGGCCGCCCGACCGCATGCGCCAGCGGTCCGAGAACCATCGGATCGCACGGCCGGCAGTGGTTGGGCGCGAGCATGACGCCGTGGCCGGCCTCGAGCGACGCGCGCAATCGCTCCGCGTGCCGGGTCTCGACGCGCGTGATGCCGGCCGTGCGCCGGAGGTAGACGCTCAAAATCGGACGAAAAAGATGCCACCAGAATCTTCCGCGGCGGGGTGGGACAAAGCGGTAGGGTTTCGCGACGACGACGTTGGGCACGCGAAGGCAGGGTGGCGGGCGGGGAGCGTGGGCGTCAAGGCAGGGGCGGGACGTGCGACTAGTAGCGCGACCAATAACTTTCGTGACGTGGAGCTGCGAGCGCCAGCGAGTGGACCACCGGCGCGCTCCACTCGCTGGCGCT
>SXSC01000128.1 GCA_005792355.1 Opitutaceae bacterium | reverse complement strand
GATGGTCGCGTCTTCCAGTCCTGCTCGGTCATGGCGAGGCGTTGTACAGTATCGACGTTGGCGAAATCGTAGGCTTCGATCGGTACGGCGGCGTTGATCATGAAGTATCGGGTCGGCCGTAAACCGCCGCTCGAAATGGCGTGGCTGACAACCATGTTGCCAAGACTGTGCGCCGCGACGCTCACATCGCCGCTGACCCCCGCGAAGGCCAGGTGGGTGCCGAGCACGCTTCCGGTCTGGAAGCTGTGATACACGGCCTTGTGATAATCGAGTCCGGTGGCCCCGTGCCAGGTAACGCCGACGAACCGCGCACGACTGCCGCTTTGGTGGAGGCGCTTGAAAATTTCGCAATTCCAGCCGCGCGCGTCCTGGCCGTTGACATTGTAGCCATGCACGAAGACAAAATATTTACCATTCGTCGCGCTGTCGGGAAATGGCTCCCCGGGATCACCGCTGCGGGAAGGTTGGGCGGCAGGCGAGGGGTTAATGGCGGATCCGTCATATTCCTGATTGCTGGTCGAAAGGTCGATGTGCCGGAACATGCTTTCGACTGAACTCACGCGCAACGGCAACTGGACTTCGCCCAAAACGGCGCCGGAGGCGGACTCGAGGGACACCACCAGCGGCTCGGTGGTTTGGGCCCGACCCTCAAGGAGGATCACTCCTCCCGTGCTGTTTCCAATCAAATTTAGGAAAGGGGCGGAGAGTTCGTGGCCCGCAGCCGTGACCCGGTGAGTGGTGGCGGAACCGGGCGGCTGGTTGAAATCGTCGCCAAAACCCGAGGCCAGCACTTGCCGATGGTAGATTGCGGCGTTGGCGGGCGACAAGTTCGTGTAAACGAAATTCACGGCACCACCGGCATGCTTGAGTTTGTATTTCACAGCGGGACCAGGGGGATGTCTCGTGACGAACTCCCGCAGGTTAAGTGTCACCGGAAAAAAATCGACCAAATCGCGGACCCCATTGACGACGCCGGTATCGCCCCCCGAATCGGAGTAATTTGGCGAGCCGTTACCAGGGATGTCGTCACCGCCGATGGTGCCGGAATCATTGTCGTTGTTAATCCACATCCGCGGCGACCCGGTCATACTTCCAAACAGCATGGGCGCCTGCACCGTCACGGTGATCCACACGACTCGCTCCGACGGAGCGTTGCTCTCTTTCATGCCGATGGTGTAATCCCCCGCAGGGCGGTTTCCCAGTAGGATACCGTTCGCCGATTCCCAAATTACCGACTCCGGCGACGCGCCTTGCGGCACAATCTTTACGCTCGAAGTAGGCCCGCTTGGGACGCCAAGGCCGAGCAGGTTGCCCAATTGATCCACGGCGTTCCTCAACGTCGCCACTACGCCCATCGGCACGTTCATGGCGACGGCTCCCGCCGGCCCCACCGTGACCGATATCCCTCCTGGGATCGTCAGCGTCGTGCCACCAGTTGCGGCGCTGATCACGACGCCGGAGGAAGTCGTGAGGACGATGCCGCTGGAGCTCGCGTTGATCGCGTGGCCGCTGCCCAAATTCAGGCTGCCGGAGACGTTCCCATTATTCACCGTGATTGCACCGGCATTGATCTTCGAGATTGTCACCGAAGTCGCCGAAGCCTCGAGGGTCACATCGCCGAGGACGGTGATCGCGCCCGAAGCCCCGCCGATCCCTTTGCGGAGTGTCACATCGCCGATCACCGGCAAGTTCACCTGCACCCCGGCGGGGGCGAAGGTGTGGCGCACGAGATAGAGGCTGCCACGGTTCAGTTCCTGCTCGGTGAATTCGTTGAAGAGCGCAAAAATCAAGCGCGCGGGGCTTTCCGGGTAAATGTTTCCTCCGCCATTCACCACATCGAGGGACGTTGCGTTGATGACGTCGTTCTTGGAATAGCCAATTTCGTAATACTGCCCCGGCTCCGGGTCGAATTCCACCCCCAGCCGAAACAACAACTCGCCGGTATAGTTGAACGTGATGCCGGAAAGCCACCAAGGGGTAAAGGCCGGCCGCGTAAAATCCGACGATCCGTCGCCGTTCGCGTCAAAGAGGAGATCACGGGGATACCACCAGTCGTTGATCGGAATAGCGCCGTCGTTGAAAGTCACGGTGCCTCCGGTGGAGCGCCAATCGAGCACGTAGTAGGTCAAACCGTGCGCCCCGCCGCTCGGGATAATTTCATCCGGCACTCCGTCGTAGACCTTGGTCCAAACCCCGTTGATTTTCACATCGACGGGTTTGTCGAACCAGAGGGAAGAAGCCAACGTCGTCGGCGGGGTGATAAGTGTCCGGACATTGATCGAGCTTGAGTTGGGGCTCGTGCCGGCGTTCGTGACCGCGCGCACGCGATACCAGTAATCGGTGTTGGCCGCCAAACCCGCCACGGTCTGCGAAGTGCCGATCACCTGCGCGCCATTAACCGTGGAAACCACCGAATAATTGTTCAGGATAAAATTGGTGAAACCAGCGTTGGTCGAGACGTCGAAGCGATAGCCCGTGGCATTGGGAACCGGCGACCAACTGGCAAGGAAACTCGACGCGGTGATCTGTTCTGCCGCGAACGCGGCCGGCACACGCAGGCTGATCGAGAATGTCACGAACTTCCCGACCGAGCCCACGCCATTCGTCGCCGTGATCCAGACCGGATATGTTGCGGCCGTCGTCGGCGTGCCGGAGACAACTCCGGTCGTCGGATTGATCGCCAGACCTGGAGGCAGGCCGTTTTGGACTCCCGGATTCGGCGCGCCGAAAGTGATCGGACCGGAGCCGGAGCCGGTGGCGGTGGCCGTGTAGCCGGTGAAAGCCACCCCGACGCTGCCGGTCGCGGTGGCCGGACTCGTGATCACCGGAGCGGTGGCGTAGGGGAAAAAATCACCGACGATATCGTAGATGACCTCGCGGTCCGCCGTCACCCGCACTTCGTAGTCACCGGGCGTGAGCGCGACCGCCAGCTCGGGAATCCCGCTCTGCAGGTGTTCTCCGTTGGCCCGGTAGGCGTTCAGGTAGATTTCTCCACCGTCCCGCGCCATCGCCCGGACGCGGAGCATGCCGGCCTGGGCCACACTCACTCCGTAATATTTGACGTCATACACGGTGCTGCTCGACTGATCCTCTTCGTCTTCGACCACGTTGCTCCCGATGTAGTCCGCATAGTTGATCACCGAAACCGGGCCGTCGGTGACGTAGGCCGTCACTGTGCGCATCGGACCGGACGCTGTGACGTTCAGCGCGCCGTCGTATTTTCGCCAGATGAAATCCACCTGATAGGTGCCGGCCGGAGGCAGATTGGTGAGAAACGTGTTGTTGTTGTTGAATCCGTTGGAGGTTTCCCACGCGCCACCCTGCCCGTTGCGGAAGGTGGCAAACAGGCGATAGGTAGAGCCGGCCATGTTTTCGTTGGTGAAGATCTTTGGGGGACTGCTAACATGAAACCAGTTGCTGGACAGCGTCACCGAGCCGATGACCGAAATGGAGTCGGTCCGCTCCGGCCCCACCGCGAGCACGCTGCCATACAGGGTGTTGTAAAGCACCCAATACTGGTAACAGTTGGCGTAGTTGCCGACCGGGGGAGGATTGTCGAGCGGCTGGCCGTTGGTATTCCACCGGTTGGCCGCGTGCCAGCCCCAGGCGGTGCCGTTGATGACCTTGGCGCGAAGGCGATAGGCCGGCATATACGTCACCCAAGTTTCGCTGGTGGATATCACCGCTGGCGCGAAGGCGTCGAAGGTCGTCGCCGATAGTTGCACGCCCGTGTATTGCGGTCGACGGGTAACACTGACCGTACCCGACTGGGTCGGCCCAAAATACTCCACCTCATGCTCCAAGGCCTGGAACTGAAAAGTGTAGATGGCGTTAACGTCTGGCAGGCCGAAGGAGAGGTTGACGGTCACGGTTTGTCCCGGCTCAACGCCGTTGAGTGATTCCATCGCCACCGGGGTGCCGGAGGAGTCCTTCATCACAAGGTTGTGCGCCCAGCCCCAGGATTCCGCACTGGAATTGGTGACTACTGCGGTAACATTAAGCGCCGAGCCGCCCGTCGCTGAGCTTGGCATGCTGAACGACTCCCATTGAATGTCGTTGGCGAGGACCACGACGGCGCAGCCGAGGAAAACGAGTGTCAGCCGGAAGGCGTGAACTGGGGCGAAAAAGAAGTTCATGGCACCGGTCGGATGGCGGCGGTTCATGGCAGGGCGGGCCGGCCGATGCCGGCGAGGAGCGCCGGGATCTCGTCGATGCGACCGTAGCCCGAGAGCCGCTGCTGGTCGTCGAGCACGAAGACGTAGGGGAGTTGGGAAATCTGGAGCTTCGCCGCGAGCGGACCGCTCGAGCCCAGCGCCTCGACACACGTCGTGCCCGGTGGCGCTGCCGTGGGCTTTTTCCCCTTTGGCAACACCCCGAGTTGGCCCAAGGAAATGTAAACCCATTTCGTGTTGGGCAAGGGGTTTTTTGTGAAGTCGTGCAGACCGGGCGGACCCTCGGGATACCGCGTGCCGTCCCAAACGCACACCACGGTGGTCTTGCCTGCCAGTTGGGCGAGGGTGGTGGGCCGCCCCCGCGTCGGGTTGAGCGGAAGATCCAGCGGTCGGCGGACGAGCGCGTGGCGCTCGAGGATGCGCCGCGCGGCGGCCTTGGTCGGCTCGGGAGCATAGGGCGATTGCACGATTCGGTGCGCGACGTCATTGCCCGCGTCGCAATAAGTGTTCTGAGCGAGGGCGAGAAAGTTTCCCCAGATTTCCGGCTGTTCTCCGAACTCGGCGTGCAGCCGGTCGAGCATGGTTTCCGCCAGAACCGGATTGGCGAACCACGGCCGGCCGAGGGTCTTTCGCGCGATCGTCACGCTCTCCATCGCGTGTGCCACCTGGATCCGGTCGGCCATGGGATGAGCCGGGTTGGCGCGAAAGGCAGTGGCGGTGGCGAGCGCGGCACGTTCGTAAATTTTGTCCGTTGGCGTGATGCCATCGAGACTGGCGAGCGCCTCGAGTTTGCGCGCCTCGGCCATCTTGGGGTGAGTGGGATAACGGGTGTGGAACTCCCGGGCGTTTTGGGCCACCGCCCGAAATTTCAGCGCCCGAGCCTCACGCTCGTTCCTCCCCTTGATCGACTCCGCGCGGCTGGCGGCGACCATTCCCTTGATTTTCGTCACTTTGAAATCGGCCGCTGATTGGCCGAGGATCGTCACCGCGGACCATGCTTGATCGGCGGACAATTGAGCCGGCGACGTTTGAGCCGACAGCCGCGTGAGGCCGAGCAACAACGCAACGGTGGCGCGGCGTAACGCGGGGAAAACACCCGGGATGGGGCGGGTCGCGACGGAGAAAACGGCAGGCGTCATGGGGTGAAAGGGGTTGAGGAAATTCCGAGGAAAACGAACGGGACGACCTCACGCTCGAACCGCCGCCAGAAACATGAAACTCCAAGATCACCCCAAAATTGGGGTTACAAAAGGGATTGACATCTGCACCCGACCGGGCGGGCGCAGTCACCGCACGATGCCGTTTCCGTCACGGCTTCGACCTCGAAGCCAAACCGCGGGGAGCGATCCAGTGGTCAGTCCGCTAATTGTTGATTTTCCGGCGAGAGGGATACGCGCACCAGGGCGGTTTTCCCAGGTGCGGTTGATGCGCGCGCCAGCGGTCGGACGATGCCACCGTGGAGAGCAGGGTTCAGGCGATGGCATGATTCCGTGTATCGGGCTATTGGATTCGCCCGCTTCGTGCCATGCCGTCAATCGAGGCGCTGACCACCGCCAGGCCGCTCCCTTTCAAAAAAAAAGCCCGGGTCTCGCGACCCGGGCTGGAGTGAGATGGCGGAGAGTGCCCGCCGATCGGTTACGGCAATTCGTAGACCTCAATCAACGCGACGCCGGTGGCGCCACCCGCGCCCGTGACGAGTGCGGTGTAGTTGCCCGGGGCGAGATTGGCGATGAGCGCGGAATCGCTGGTGGTCATGCCGAAGGCACCGACCTGGACGGAAGCGGCGGAAAGCGCATCGCGATCGGCCGAGGTGGTCCAGTTCGTGTTCTGCGCGACGGTGGTGCCGCCGCTGAGCAATTGCAGCGTCGGCTGCGCCAGCAGACCCGTGACTCCGAACGGTGCCAGGCCCGGGCCGACGCCGCGGACCAGCACGCGCTTGGAAGAACCGGCCGGCACCACAAAGCCGGCGATGAGGGTGTTGTCACCAGCGCCGGCAGAGGCGCGGGTGGCGATGTTGAGCAGCTTCTGCCCCGGAGCGGCCGAAGAGAGGTCGTAGACCTCGACGAGGGCGACCCCGGCGGTGTTGGTGGTGCTGCTGACGACGGCCGTGTAGCCACCGGGGGCGAGCGTCGTGAGAATGGCGGCATCGGCACCAGAGGAACCGAGGGCAAACGCTCCGGACTGTGCACCCGCCGCATCGATGGCCACGCGATTGGCGGAGATGCCGGTGTTGACGCCGAGGGAGGTCGCGCCACGGAAGAGTTCGAGGCGCGGCGAAGCCAGCGATCCGGCGACATTAAACGGAGCCACCCCGAGAGTTGGGCCGACAGCGCGGATCAGCACCGGCTTGGATTCCTCGCCCGAGATGACGAAACCGGCGATGGCCACGCTATCACCCGTCCCGACGCGAGCACGGGACGAGATGTTCACGAGCCGTTGACGGGCGAGGATCGCCTCACTCGCTCCGGAGAAGCTCGCGGAGACGGCGCCGGATGCACTGCCAGTGACGATGCCGGTCGTCGGCGAGATCGCCGCGGCGAGGACGGAGCGACTGGTGACGACGTTGACCGCGCCGGCAATCGTGACCGTGCCGGTGCCGCCATCGGACGCGCTGCCCGACTGCACCACGACGAAGGCCTGACTGTTCGGGCCGGCGATGGTGTAGCTGACCGCGGCACTGCTGCTGGCACCGGCTTGGTAGAAGCCGACCAGCCCTTGCGTCGCGCCCGTGTCAAAGGTTCGCGTGGCGCTCAGAGAGCCATTGGCGCCACCGGCGATCGCACCGGTGAGGCCACCGTCCGCGGCAATCGTACCGGAGACGACCACGGTCGAGAGCGCCGCAGCCCGGCCCGGTTCACTGTCGTTCGGGGAGACCGACGCGGCTGAAGCGATGGCTGCCTGGGAGAACGAGAAGCCACCCGAGTCGTTCACGGTGACGGAGAGGTTCAGGACCGGCGCGGAGGAACCGGGCAGATAGCCGAGGAACACACCGGTGTTATCGCCGCGAACCAGCATGGCGAAGGTGCCGAGACTGCCCGCGAAGGAGCCGAAGTAGGTTCCGGCGTAGCTCCGCGCCAAGATGCGAACCGTGGCCGCCGAGGTGGTGCTGTTGCCGGCGGTATTGGTGACGACGACGTCGTAGTTGGCCGTATCGCCCAGCACGCCGGTCACGGCATACGTGGTGCCCGTCGCACCGGCAATGGCCGTCCCGTTCTTCCGCCATTGATACGCGGGAGACGGAGCGCCACTTGCGCCCACCGTCAAGGTCACCGAGGCGCCCACCGTGATCGCGCGGCTGGCCGGCTGCGCGGTGATGACCGGCGCGAGCGGCGTCGACACGACGTTCAACTGGGCGAGCGAACTGCCGGCCGTGCCCAGCCCGTTGGAAACCAAGACGTCGTAATTGCCCGAGTCGGCGGAAGTCACTCCGGTCAGGGTGAGCGAGGCGGCGGTCGCACCCGCGATTTGCAATCCGTTCTTGCGCCACTGGTAGTTGAAGGACGTGCCACCACCCGCCGTCACGGCAAAGGAAACGACGCTGCCCGCGAGGGCGGTCTGCGTGCGAGGCTGGAGCGCGATGACGGGCGCGGTGTTTACGACGAGCGTCGCCACCGAGGAGGAGATGGCACCGGCGGTATTGCTCACCGCCACGGTGTAGCTGCCGGCGACCGAAGGTTGCACGCTGCTCAGGGTCAGGTTCGCCGTCGTGGCACCACTGATCGGCGCGCCGTTGCGGCTCCATTGATACGTAAGCGGGGCGGTGCCAGTGGCGGCGACGCTGAAGACCGCCGTCGCGCCCTGATCGACCGCCGCGTTGGACGGCTGGTTGGCGATCGCCGGCGCGATTACGGCGGGCAAGACGGTAAGCGTGAGCGCCTGAGTGGTAGCGATGCCGTTGGTCGCGGTCACCGTGACGGCGATCGGCGAACCCGTCGTATCCGGCGGCGTGCCGCTGAGCACGCCAGTCGTAGTGTTCAGGGTCGCCCACGAGGGGAGACCGGTGGCGCTAAACGTCGGGGCCGGCGTGCCGGTGGCGGCAAGGGTGAAACTGCCGGCGTTGGTCACCTGGAAGGAGGCGCTGGCCGCGCTCGTGAAGACCGGCGCAGTCCCGACGGTGAGCGTGGCGGCGACGGAAGTGGCATTGGGGCTGATCAGATTGCTGACCACCACCTGGAACTGATCGCCACTCATGGCACTCGTCACTCCCGTGACCGTGAGCGTCGCCCCGGTCACACCGCTGTAGGTGGTGTCGGCCGTCACGGCCGTGAAGCCGGTCGAGCCGGCGGGCTGGCGCATCCACGTGAAAAGCGAGGGCGTCGGCGCACCGGTGGTCGCGACGGTGAAGGTCGCGTTGGCCCCCGCGACCACCACGGCCGCCTGCGGCTGGGTGGTAATCGTTGGCGCCGTCACATTGCCGCTGCGGCGGATGGTGTGGTTGCGCGTATCCGAAATAAAGATATTATTGGTGGCGTCGACCGCGATGCCAAAGGGCTGATTGAAGCGGGCCGCCGCGCCCACTCCATCCACCGAGCCCGCGGTGCCCGCGACCCCGGCCAAGGTGGTGACGATCCCGAGCGAGGTGACGCGACGGATCGTGTGATTATAGGTGTCGGCCACGTAAACATTGCCCGCGGAATCAACCGCCAGACCGGAGGACTGGTTGAAGAGCGCGGCGGTCCCGGTGCCGTCGACCGAACCCACCGTGCCGACCGTACCCGCCAACGTGGTCGCGTTACCCGCGCCGTCGATCTTTCGAATCGTATGATTGAAGGAATCGGCGACGTAGAGGTTGCCGGTTGAATCGAGGGCGATGGCAAACGGGAAGGCGAACCGCGCCGCCGCGCCCGCGGCATTCGCGCTGCCCCGCGCACCCGCCGTACCGGCGAAGGTGGTCACCGCTCCGCCGGCCTGCACCTGGCGAATCGTGTGGTTGAAGGTGTCGGTGACGTAGGCCGTGCCATTCGCCGCCAGCGCGATGCCGTACGGGTAAAGGAACCGCGCCGAACTGCCCGTCGCATCCGTCGATCCGGTGCTGCCCGCGAGACCCGCCAGCGTCGTCACCACGCCTTCCGGCGAGATGACGCGAATGATGTGATTGTAGGTGTCCGCCACATACACGGTGCCGACCGAGGAAACGGCGACTCCCGACGGCGCATTGAACCGCGCCGCACTGCCCGTGCCGTCCGCGCTGCCATTGGCCCCGGCCAGCCCGGCCAACGTCGTGACCACGCCCGCACTCGTAATCTTGCGAATCACGTGGTTCGAGGTATCGGCGACATACACGTTGCCGGAGACATCCACCGCGATGCCCGACTGCCCGTTGAAGCGGGCGCTGGTCGAGGTGGCATCCGTGCTGCCGGCCGCGCCAGCCTGGCCGGCAAAGGTCGAAATCGTCGTGCCGATGACCAGGGTCAGCGTCGCAGTCGAGCTCGGCGTCGTGCCGCTGCCATTGACGGCATTGACGCGATAGGCGTCGCCGCTCATCCCCGAGGTCGGGCTCGTGATGGTCAGAGTGCCGGTCGTCACCCCGCTGAAGGTCGTGTTATTGGCCAAATCGACAAACGACCCGCCACCGACTGGCAGGCGCTGCCACTGCAGAGTGGGCGTCGGATTGCCCGTCACGGCGGCCGTAAACGTCGCCGTCTGGCCCAACGCGACCGTGAGGCTCACCGGCTGCGTGGTGAAGGCCGGCACCAGCGCCGTGGGCGTCACCGTGATCGTGATGCTTTGGGTGGCGCCGGGATTCACCCCGTTGCTCGCCGTCACCTGAATCACATAGGGCGATGTGGCGCTGGCACCCGCCACCGGCGTGCCGGAAATGGCGCCCGTCCCGGCGTTGAGCGTCAAACCGCTCGGCAGGGTGCCGCTCGTGAGACTGAACGTCATGGTCGAGGGCGAACCCGTCGCCTGCACCGTAAAACTGGAGCTCTGGGCCTCGACAAAACTCGCCGTGTTCAAGCTCGTGATCTGCGGTGGGGAGGTGACCGTGAGCGCGACCGACGCAGACGTCGCCGGGGTGCCGACGCCACTGCTCACCACAACCTGGTACTGATAGCCACTCGCCGTCTGCGAAGGGCTCACCACCGTCAACGTGGCGGTGTTGGTTCCGAGATGGGAAGCGCTGTCCGAAAGATTAAAGAATCCGGTGCTGTCCACCCGGCGCTGCCATTGATACGTCAGCGCGCCGCCGTTGGACGTGGCCGCCACGGTGAACTGCGCGTTCGTGCCTGGCCCGACGGTCTGCGCCGTCGGCTGGGTCGTGATGGTCGGACCAGTCGACACAGAGAGGGTGAACGACTGGTTGTTCGTGCCGGCGCTATTTGTCGCGGTGATGGTAAAGGAGAAGGGCGAACCGGAGGTACTGGAGGCCGGGGCCGCGGTGAGCAGACCAGCCGCATTAAGTGTCGCCACACTGGCGGGCAGCGTGCCGGCCGTGATGCTAAACGTCGGCGCCGGGGAACCCGTTGCGACGACTTGGAAAGACCCGGCCGTATTGACGACGAAGGCCGTGCTGCTCGCACTGGTAATCACGGGCGGGTGGTTGACGGTGAGGGTGAAGGTCTGCGTCGCCGCCGGCGCGACGCCGTTGCTCGCCTGCAGGGTGACGACAAACGGAGAACCAACCGCGGTAGTCGGCGTGCCCGAGATCACCCCGCTGGTCGCATTGAGCGTGACGCCACCAGGCAACGCCCCGGCCGTAATGCTATACGACACCGCCGGAGACCCGGTCGCCACGACCGTGAAGGTTCCCGCGGTACCCACCGAAAACGTCGCATTGTTCGCGCTCGTGATGGCGGGAGCGGTCGCCAGCGTGCCTTTGCGCATCAACTGGTTGTTCGTATCCGCAACATAGAGGCTGCCCGCGCCGTCGATCGCGATGCCGAGCGGGCCGACAAATTTTGCCGCCGTGCCCAGCCCGTCGGAGGATCCGGAGGATCCCACTGCGCCGGCCACCGTCGTGACGGCGCTGCTCGACAAAAGGATGCGGCGCAGGGTGTGGTTCACCGAATCGGCGACAAACACCGCCGTGCCCGCCGCGGTGCCGGTGCTGTCAATCGTCACTCCGCCGGGCCCGTTGAAGGCCGCAAGGACGCCGACGGCATCGGTCGAGCCACTGGCGCCGGTGCCGGCGAGTGTCGTCACCGCGCCGGAGGCGATCGAGACGACACGGATGAGGTGGTTGCCCTTGTCGGCGACGTAGATGTTGGTGTTGTCCGCCGCGACGCTGGTCGGATTGCTGAAACGCGCCGAAGCCGCCGTGGCGGAGTTGACGTTGCCACTGGTGCCGGCGGCGTTGCCGACCGAGCCGTCCGGGCCCGCCTGCGTGGTCACGGCGCCCGTGGCGACGACGACCTTGCGGATCGAATGGTTGCTGGAATCAGCGACCCAGAGGTTGGCGCCCGCGAGGGAAATCCCGAGGGGAAAATTGAAGCGCGCACTGCTCCCGGTCGCGTGGTCGGTGCTGCCAGCGGTACCTGCGGCGCCCGCCAGCGTGGTGACATTCACCGGACTCGCGCTGAGGTCGATCACGCGGATGGTGTGGTTAAACGTGTCCGCCACATATAAGGTTGTGCCCGCGGTATTGACCGCGATTCCCTGGGGAAAATTGAAACGGGCGGTGCCGCCCGCACCACCGGTGCCATTGGCCGTACCGAGGGTGCCGGCCGACCCGGCGACGGTCGTGACCACGCCGGTCGAAATCACCATTTTTCGAATCGTGTGACTATTGGTGTCGGCGACGTAGGCATTCCCGGCCGCGTCCACCGCGACACTTTGCGGGTTGCTGAAACGGGCGGCAGCGCCCGTGCCGTCGGCGGTGCCGGGTGAGTTCAACTGCCCAGCGAGGGTGCTGATGTTATAAGTCTGCGCCAGGGCCGCGCTCATCCCGAGCGCCAGCGCCGCCAGCGCGAACGTGATCCGCGACCAGCGCGAACGTTGCTGAACTGATAGATCCAGACCTGCTGAGGTTTTCATAATTTCCATGATAATACGGGCTTTGAAGGTTGGTAAACTTGCTCCGACGCCAAGCGCGGTTATCCGGCACAGTGCCGTATTCTTAGCTGTGATCGCAAGACGCATGTTGGCCCAAAAGGGACCATGCACGGCTGGGGCCAAGGCGGAGTCTTGAGTGATTCATTCCGCATAACTCCTGAACGCATGCTCTGGAACGTCGCGCGATTCATGCCAGCTCGTGTCAGAGGCATTTTTTCCCGGCGCCATCGCGCCGAAAGCGCGGGATCCGACGGCAATCCGTAGCCGCCAGGGACCGTGGAGAATTACCCAAAGGCGGCGCGGCTGGCGCGGCTCAATCCCCAATCGAGCCCCTCCCCGCCTTACCGCACCCGACCGACGCCGAATTGGTCGCCATTGCGCACCGGCACTCCGCCCGCGAAGTGGATTTCCACCACTTTTTCGCTATGGACCGCAGCTCCGGTTTCGTCGATTAGCGCCGCAACGATCTGGCGCGTGGCGACGTCGATCACTTCGCCGGTCGAGGGGTAAGCGTGTTTGCCGTCGAGACTGAAGGTGATCCAGCCCGGCTGGTCACGCACCGCGACACTCGCGATCTGCCGGGGCGGCATCGCCGTCGCGTCAAAGATGTGCATCCGCTGGTTCACCGCATCACACACCCACACTTCTTTCTCATCCGGGGTAAGCCCGATGCCATGGCTCGGACATCCGTGCCGTTTCGGGGTGCCTTTCTGAAACCCCTGCACTTCCACTCGGTGCAGCATCTTCCCAGTCGTGATGTCGCCGATCTCAAACCCGAGCAGGTTGTTCACGTTCACAAACGCCAATGTCTGCCGGCCGTTGACGGTAAACGGCCGGATCGGCGCACTGAAGGGACCGACCTCCTTCGGGATGGTGTGCGTGGAGGTGTCGGCCACGCGCAGCAGCGGTGACCGCAGGCCGGCGAGGTAGGCGTGCTTCCCGTCGAGGCCATAGACCGTGTTGTGCGCGCCGGCCTTGAGTTCCAGCTTTTTGATGACGTCGCCGGTGAGGGCGTCGAGCACGTGCCAATGGTCCTGCTCGAGCGAAGGCAGGTACATCACCTTCCCGTCGGGCGACAGCGCCATGCGGTCGCAGCCGCCCACGTAGGATTTTTCCCAGAGGATCCTGTCGGTGAGCAGATCGAAGCACGTGACAAACTGCAGCGTGCTCACGTAGAGGCGGCGCGTCGCGGCGCTCGCGACAACTCCCTTCACGTTGAGCGGCGTGCCCTCGGCATTGCGACCCGCGGCGGGGATGCGCCGCACGAACGTGTGCCCACGATCGAGGTCGAAGACGAGGACGCCGTGGCCACCGTATTCGAGGTAGTTGCGGATGCCCGGGACGGCGACGTACAGGAAACGGCCGTCGGCCGGTTTCCGGGAATCGGCGGCGAACGCGGCGGTGGCAAGGGCGAGGAGCGTGAACAGGAATCGGGATTTCATGGAGAGGCAGGGTACACTTGGAGCTCTTGGCCTTCGGATGATGGGGCCGGACCTTGGTCTGCACCGCCAAGGAGCGTCGGAGATCCGTCCAGCGATTCCAGACGTGCACCAAGGTGCCGCGTTGGGAAATTTGGGGTTAGACCGGGTACTCCCACCCCTTGCGGTAGTCGCGGCGGAGGAGCTGGTTCGCGGCCGCATCGCCGATAATCGTCTCCCTCGCCCCATCCCACTCGATGCTTCGGCCAAGTTTGTAGCTGAGCATGCCGAGCAGGGAGCAATTGGTCGAGCGGTGGCCTTCCTCGATGTCGGAGATCGGTCGCCGGCCCGTCTTGATCGCCTCCAGAAAATCCGCCCAAAGTTCGCGGATGTTCTGACCGTCGGGATCGTTGAGCTTCGCTGCTTCGTGCTGCGGCGGACCGCCGTCGCCCGGGTAAAACGTCCAGCCACCCCGGAAACCGAGATGAAACGTGCCCTTCGTGCCGTAGAAATTCGTCCCGGCCACATCACCTTTCTCGGAATCGTTCCCGCCAAAGAGCCGTGACTCCCACGTCATCGTAAACCGCTCAAACGTGTAGTGCACCACCTGGTGATCGGGCGCATCGCTGGTTTGTTCCTGCGGCGTCAGCACCGGCTTCCCCTTGACCGGTCGCCCGCCGGTCGAGTGCACCCGCCGCGGCCATTTTTCGCCCGTGATCCACAACACCTGATCGAACCAATGCACGCCGATGTCGCCCAGCGAGCCATTGGCATAATCCAGATACTGCCGGTGGCCGCGCGGATGAATGCCCCGCGTCCCCGCCCCCTGATCCGGCTGGCGCGGATCGCCTCCGTTGAACGGCCGCAGCGGCGCCGGACCACACCACAGGTCCCAATCGAGCTCCGGCGGCACGGGTTGCGTGGGCAGCGGCACCTCCGGTCCACTCCCCCCGGAGTTGAGATGACAACGGATCATGCCGATCGTCCCGACCTTGCCACTCCGGATGAACTCGCGGGCGTGAATCATGTGCGGCGAGGTGCGGCGATGCGTGCCAACCTGGACCACGCGACCGTGGGTGCGCGCCGCCTTTACCATCGCCTGGCTCTCGCCGATGGTGTGCGCCGTCGGCTTGTCCACGTAAACATGCGCGCCCGACTTCACCGCGGCAATCGCCGGCAGCGCGTGCCAGTGGTCCGGCGTGGCCACAATCACGATCTCCGGTTTCTCCCGGGCGAGGAGTTCGCGGTAGTCGCGGTACTTCCGCGGTTGGTCGCCCGTGAGCTTCGTGACCTTGTCCACGGCCGGGTCGAGCTGGCGTCGGTCGACATCGCAGAGCCCGACCACCTCGCACTGTCCGCTGGCCATGGCCTCGCCGATGATGTTGCCGCCCCACCAACCGGCGCCGACGAGCGCCGTGCGATACTTGCGCCCGGCCTTGTCAGCTCCGCGGACATTGCAACCAAACGTCGAGAGTGCGCCCGCCGCGAGCGAACCGTGGAGAAACGTGCGGCGATTCATCGCCTAGGCCGCGTGCGGCTCATTTTTCAACGCCCGCCCGCCGAGCATCTCGCGCAGCGCGCTCCACGCCTTCCGCAGACCCGCCGGCTGCACGCCGCCGCCCATCAGATACGCCCGCGCCACCACCCCTTCGTGCCCGCGATAACGCGGCGGCAGCGAGAACAACGTCCGTCCGTTGTCCGTCACGATGTCCGAAAAAAACAAGCCTTCTCCGACGGCGAGCGTTTTCGGTTCGGCCACAATCGGCGCCATCCTCGGCGCCAGGACGAGCCACGGGCGGTAAACAAACTCGAGCCCGCCCTGCGTGCGCTGCACCAGCCGGCCGTAAGTTCGCAGCGGCACACCGGGGCAATTCGCACCGGCAAACATCAGGTTGTCATTTTCCGGCGGCGAAAAGCGATGGCGGCGGCGCGTGATGAAGTCCCAGGAAAACACCGTGCCAAACACCGTCAGGCGGAAGGCCCAGCCCGCCACAAAGTAGGCGATCACGACCACCACGAGCGAGAGCACCGCCCCGATCCACGGGTCGAGCGTGGCCGCCACGGTCACCAGGCCCAGCAGCGCCGTGCGCGCGGTCTTCAGCCCCGCGTCGATCGCGCCCCACGGGCTGAGCAAAATCAACACGTTGATGGCATGCGAGGCGAGCCAGACCACGCCAAACACGGCGAGGCCAAACGGCACCGTCAGCAGATTGAGCAGCCACGTAAGATCGACCGCCGCGAGGTGAATCGCCGCCACGCCGCTCTGCGCCAGCACCGGGCCGTCCGCCGCCGCAACCGCGCCGCTTTCGAACATCATCTTCGTCATCGTGCTGACCGCAAACGGCACCACCGCGCCCGCCGCGATCAATCCGCTGAACTTGTTTTCCACCGTCTCCAACACATCCAGCGGCTTCTTCCAACCGGGAGGCACCATCGCGCCCAACCCGTCCTTCGCCGCGCAGAGGCCGACGAGGAGCAGTGCCGGGGCCCAAAACGTCCATTGCGCGTACCACGGCAACGCGGCGCGCGCCGCATCGTCCTTCGCCGCCACCCACTGATACAGACCGTAGGCGCCGGTGCCGAGCAGCGGCGAGATCGCGATGCCCGTGACGGTCGAGAGCGCCGAAGCGATTGGCGCGGCCGGCGAGCGATTCGCCTTGGCCGGCGTTGCGGCCGTGGTCGCCGCCGCCAGCGCCAACGGCACGATGACCACCAGCAGCGTCACTAACAAGAGCGTCCATGGAGCGAGGCGTTTCATGGGCGCGGAGCATACGATCCGCCCGGGCAATGAAAAGGAATTAACCACCCCGACTTGAGCCGGACCGCTGGCGGAATTCCAAAGTAAAACCTTGCCCGAACTCTTGCCCCATCCAGTTTGCGTTTCCCGGGCGTGCCTTCCACTCCTCCACTTCCATGACGCTACACTCTGTGCGCCGACCTCGCCCCGACTCCTTCGCCTGATGTCAGCCGCCTCCCCAGCGTCGACCCGCACCTGGTCCGAGCGACTGCTCGTTCCCGGCCTCCTCGCCCTCGCCCTGCTCCCTGTCGGGTATATGGTCGTGCGCACGGCATTGACGTTTCGCAACGCCGCCTACTGGGACGAAATCGACACCGTCCTCGACTTTCTCCTGAAACTTAAGGCCTCCCCGACGGGGCGCGACATCTTCGCCCAGCTCTTCGCGCTCAACAACGAGCACCGCATGGTGACAAGCCGGCTGCTGGTCGCCGCCAGCTACTGGATGACCGGCACCGTGAACTTCACCGTCATCGGTATCATCGGAAACCTGTTCCTCTTTGGGGTCTGCGGCGTGTTGATCGCCACCGCCGGCACCGCGGTGCGGCGGCTGCAGTTGGCCGTGGTGCTGCCTTTCCTGCTGTTCCAGCTCCAGCATTTTGAGAACTTCTTCTGGTCGGGTTCTTCCATCGATCATTTTCAAGTGGTCACCCTGGCGACCATCACGTTCGCCGCGCTCAATCGAGGCAGCGCCGGCGGCGTGGCGCTCGCGGGCACGGCCGCGGGGTTGGCCACGTTCACCCTCGCCCAGGGTCTCCTCGTGTGGCCGGTCGGTGCGCTCGTCCTGCTTCACGCCCGCCGCTGGAACCACCTCAAGGCGTGGGGCGCGCTGGCCGTGGTGGCGATCGGCTGCTTCTTCACCGGCTACGCCATGAACACCGGTCACGCCATCGGCGATTTTTCGCTCGCCGGACTCGGCCGCGTGGGCCGCTACTGGCTGGCCCTGCTCGGAGCCCCGGTCGCGCTCGGCCATGCGATCCTCGCGCCCTGGCTCGGGGCGGCACTCGTCGTCTGGTTCGGCACCCAGCTCCGCTCCGAGATTTTGACCCGCGAGCGGATCGCCCTGCCGCTGGCCGCCTGGGCCGCCGGCGCCCTGCTGCTGGTGGCCCTCGGCCGGGTCGACGTCGTCAGCGGGCATGTGCACTCCCGCTATTACGTGCTCAGTTGCCTCGTGTGGGCACTCGTCATCTACGTCCAGCTCAACGCCGCGCCCGACCCGGCCCGGCCCCGCCGCGCCCTCCTGCGCACCGTGCCGCTGCTCGTGGGGTTCAACATCGCGGCCAACGTCCTGGCCGCCTCCGACGCGCGGAGCTGGATTATCTGCCGCGACAGCGCCCTCGAAAATTTCCTGCGCCTCGGCCGCGACGGCGGGGGACCGTTTTATCTGCATCCGGTTCCCGAATACACCAACACGACCGTTCGCGCGGTCGAAGCGGCCGGCATCTATCGCCTGCCCCAACTGTGCCACGAAGTGCGCCCGCGCGATCCCCGCGAGGTCGGCGACCTCCTCTATTTCGTCGACCGCATCCCGGTCACCGGCACCCTCGTGGCCATCGAAGGTTGGGCGGCCATCCGGGGTCTCGAATCCAAGCCGGGGCAGGTCCACGTGGTCCTGCAGTCGGAGAAGTCGCGGCACATTTTCACGACGCTGCCGATGGAGCGGTTGGATGTGAGTTCGGCCCATCCTGCCGAAAAGTGGCGGCAGTCCGGCTTCCGCTTCCAGCTCCAGCGCTGGCTGCTGCCCGCGGAAAATTTCCAGATCGGAATCCTGATCCAATCCGGGCGTGGCGCGGAGTTCAGCCTGACGGCCCACCGCCTCGATCTCACCGGCCAGGGCCAGGGCATCCTTGCCACCGGCAAGTGAGCCGGTGGAGCATGCGCCCGTGCTGACCAAGGCCGAGCTCCAACGCCTGCGCTCACTGCGCGAGAAAAAAAACCGCGAGGCGGCCTGCCTGTTCGTCGTCGAGGGCGAGAAGGTCGTCGCCGAACTGCTCGCCGCCGGATTCCCCTTCGTGGAACTCTACGCGACCGAGGCGTGGCCGGGGATCGCTGGAGGCGGGACGCCCTCGTCCCGCTCGCCTCAGAACGGGGTGAGGGCACCCCGCCCCCACCCCGAGGTCATCCGCCTCACCGAGGCCGACATGGCCCGCGCGAGCCACTTCCCCACGCCATCGAGCGTGCTCGCCGTGGGCAGAATTGAACGCACGCCGCTGGCACCCGGCGAGCTCGACCGCGGCCTCACCCTCGCGCTCGACGGTGTGCAGGACCCCGGCAACGTCGGCACGCTCCTGCGCATCGCCGACTGGTTCGCCTTCGATCGCGTGGTGCTCTCGCCCGACTGCGCCGATTTGTTCAGCCAGAAAGTGATCAACGCGAGCATGGGTTCGTTTGCGCGGGTGCGCACCTTCACCGCGGATCTCGCCGCCGCCCTCGCCGGCCTCGCCGGCTCCGCGCCCGCGATGCCCATCCTCGGCTGCGAACTCGCCGGGGACGATGTCCACACGCTGCCGGCCATGCGCGACGCGGTGGTCGTGATCGGCAGCGAGGGTCGTGGCGTATCCGCTTCCGTCCGACACCGGGTGACCCGGGGCGTGACCATCCCCCGCCACGGCGCCGCCGAGTCGCTCAACGCCGCCGTCGCCGCCGGCATCATCTGCGATCAGTTGCGCCGTGGGCGGTAGGGTCCGTTGGGATTTCCCGGCCGGACTCGCGCCGGTCCGCACACAAAAAGAGCCCGCCGGTGAAGGCGGGCTCTCGCAAGAAACGAATCTGGCGGTTGATTACTTCCCGTTCTGATTCTTCGGCACGGTGACCGCGACCGTCTTCGTGCTCGCGTTGCCCGCAGCGTCCTTCGCTTCGACGGTGATCGTGTAGATGCGACCGTTGCCACCGCCGCCGCGTTCGGCGCGGAGGTTCACCGTGAGATTGCCGGTGATTTGGATATCGTTCGCCGTATCACCGTCGCCGAGGCCGTTGTCGGGCTCGTTGCTCGTGACGGAGACGATCTTGAGCGAGGCGACGCCCACGAGATCGCTGGCGGCGGCGCTGACGGTGACGGCCACCATCTTGTGGTTCGGCGGCCAGAGCGTCGGCGCGTTGGTGCTCAAGCTCGTGATCGCCGGCGCGGCCGTGTCCTGCACCTTGATGCTGAACGAACTGGTGGAGTTGTTGTTGTAGGCGTCCTTCGCGGTGACGGTAACGGTGGTCGCGCCGATCGCGAACGTGCTGCCGGAGGCGGCGCTATACGTGAGCGTGACGGGGCCAACGGCATCGGTCGCCGTGGCGGCACCAAAGGTCGCGACGGCACCGGCGGCGCTCGTAGCCTCAATCACCTGGTTGGCTGGCACGCTCGTGATCGTGGGAGCGGTGGTGTCGCGCACAGTGATGGTGAACGAGCCGGTGTCGGTGTTGCCCGCAGCGTCGCTGGCGGCGAGCCCGACCGGCGTGGTGCCGATCGCGAAGGTGCTGCCGGAGGCCGGACTGGCGACCACGGCCACGGGGCCATCCACGTTATCCGTCGCGGTGGCGGTGAAGTTCACGACGGCGCCGGCGGCGCTGGTCGCTTCGCGGATGAGGTTGCCCGGGCCGGTGATGACCGGCGCCGTGGAGTCGGACGGCGGCACATAGTTGAACGCCACCGCGTTGGTGAGTGTTCCGTTACTGAACCCTGTGCCGGTGCGCGAAGCCTGCCAGAAAGTAGCCGTGTAGGTCTGCCCGGCGGTCAACGCCATGGTGCTCGCGGTGGTGATTGCACCGTATCGATTAAAGCTGGGGGGCGCGGCCTGCAGAACCGCACGCTGGTTTCCTTCCTGGGCGGTATGGTTGGAATCCCAAGCGAGCCCGGCTCCGTTGATGATACCGCTGGTGCTGTAGTAAACCCAGTCGCCGGCCGTGACCGAACCCGTCGAGTAATTGGGCGCGGCAAAATAGGTGAAGCCGCCGCTCGCAATCACGGGACTCTCGAAGCCCGAGCGAAACAGCTCGGTCGCGCCGGAGGTCACCCGCACATCATCGAGATAGATCGCGGGAGCGCTGTTGGCATAGGCGGTGTTGTCGGGCGGAATAAAGAACTTGAGGGTGTAGTTGCCGGTGATGGTGGGCGTAAACGTGGTGCTGTATTGTTTCCACGCTTCGCCATTGGTGGTCGTGCGAGTGCCGTTCACCAACGGCGTGATGGCCGACGGCGTGGTGTTCAACAGCACGCCGTATTTGTTGTCATTAAAACCGACGGTCGCGATGTCGGGCTTGCCGTCGCTGTTGAAATCGCCCACCGCCAAATCCAATGCGCGCCGAGTGGCGTTGTGGAGATTTGGGGCGCCGAACGTCCCGTCCCCATTCCCGAGAAGCACCGCGACATTATTGGTACCAGAACCGTTGTAGAAGTCGCTCGTTACCACATCCTTTTTTCCGTCACCGTTCATGTCGGTGAGGGCCAGCGTGGCTGGGTAGTCGAGGCCCGTGGAATACAGGGTGGGGCCGGTGAAGGTTCCGTTGCCGTTATTCAGGTAGACCATCAGCTTGCTGCTGCTGGGAGCGGGAATATACTGGCCGAACTGGTCCAACACGAACTGGCCGGTAACCGCGTTGAAAACGTAACTGTGGCTGTCAACCTCGAGGAAGTCCGGCTTGCCATCGTTGTTCACATCAGCAACGACGGGCCACTGCCCGAGTGAAGAAATGATGGTGGGCGTCGTCGCCTGAAATGTGCCGTCGCCGTTGCCCCAGAAGATATTGGTCGCCCAGTTCTGATTACTGGACACGAGGTAATCGGCCTTGCCGTCGGCGTTCATATCCGCAATCACGCCTGGCCCGACGGAGGGCCCGCCAGCACCCGGCTTGAGGTTAAAATATTGTCCCCCGGTAAAAGTGCCATTGCCGTTGTTCATCCACACCCGAAGACCGCCGTTCGCGTTGCCCACGATGAAGTCTGGATTACCGTCACCATTTAGATCACCGACCGTGAGGCTGCGAAGACCACTGGTGCCAAAGCCCGGGTTGGTATAATTCGTGACGCTGAATTGGGGCACACCGGCAACATTGCCGGTATTAATCAACACGGCTGCCGCGAGATTACCCTGGTTGCTCGCGGTGATGGCGTCGAGCCTGCCGTCCCCGTTCAAATCGGCGACCTTGACCGAATACTGATTGCCGGCCCCTGGAGTGATGAGAGCGTGCAGGGTGAACGTGCCGTTGCCGTTGCCGAGCATCAGCCGGAGGTTCTCCGAGCCCATGATGACGAGGGCGTCCAACTTGCCATCTCCGTTGAAGTCCCCGACCCCCGCCAACTGGGGGTGCTCGTAGTTTGGGTTACCGGTATCGGTCGTGACGAGCGCGTTGAAGGTGGGTGCTTGGGCGAACGAAGGCGTGGTCACCGCAACTGTGGCCAGTGCGGAAACAGCCAGCAGGGCGCGCGCATGGGTAACCAAGCGCAGGCTGAGCCGACGGGACTGGGGATGTGTGTTAGCATTAATACAGAGAGGGAACGGGGGGTCGGAGCGAAACGCGGGCCGGTGACGTGCAGCGATGGGCAAGCGCGGGGCTAATGGGCATCAAAAAGCATCCTAATGGCGATTGCACAAGCTCCCGGTGACGAGCGAGCGGAAATTTGTGACGAACAGCCGGCGGCAAACGCGGCACCGGCGGCAAGGGAGGAGGCCCGGACCCGTCGAAAGCAGACGCGCGCAATTCAGGTCAGCGTCGCGGAGCCCCAACTGAACAAGATATTTTGGCCCCACCCCAGTCGGTCGGGTCCGGGATATTTTTCTGTCCCGTTTTTTTTGTCTCAATTCCGAGGTACGACAGGAAGATTCTGGACAGAAAAATTTCCGGTCCCGATGTTGGAGAATCTTTTTGACCCTATTTTTCTGACAAACTCAGCCTGGGCTCAAGGCACCGGAGTGGAACCGCAGATTTCGCAGAGA
The DNA here is from genome assembly GCA_005792355.1 of Opitutaceae bacterium. Lineage (GTDB taxonomy): Bacteria > Verrucomicrobiota > Verrucomicrobiia > Opitutales > Opitutaceae > ER46. Next base: position 16,608 of record SXSC01000128.1, on the reverse strand, counting down.
GTGCGGATAAAGGCAGGAGAAGAAAAAAGGCGGCAGGCGGATTGGGGACTTCACGGTTTGGCATCTGCGTTCATCTGCGAAATCTGCGGTCAAATTTCTGGGCGGGTCAGGTGGCAGCAGCGCCGCCGCGCTCGACCTCTGTGGTCTGTACTTTGCGCCTCGGAGACGAACACCTTGTTTAGATCACACGGTTCACGAAGAAACACGAATTTCAGAGCCAGGCGCGAACCGCAACGCACGCTGATTCTGGGTCAACCATCCAGTGGCTGGTTCCCGGGCGGCGTCGCGCACCCGTTTTCATTCGTGTCGATTCGGGTCCATTCGTGGTTTCCTGCTGCATCGTTGGCTGGGGCAAAGGCTCACAGCTCCCGACCAAGAGCGGCGAGGTGCGCCCGCACCTCGGGCAGGTAACGGAAGCTGGCCTGCACCGGCTCGGCCAGGCCGTCGAAATGGAGCGCCGTCGTCCGCTCGGTCTGGCGATCGGCGCCGCGATAACGAGCGAGATTGACGATGGTCGTACGGTGCACGCGCACGAATTGCGCCGCCGGCAACGCATCCTCCCACGCCTTCAACGTGCGGCGGACGAGCACGTGCGAACCGTTGCCGAGGCGCACCGTGGAGTAGTTTTCGTCCGACTCGATATCCACGATGTCGGCCAGCGCGACAAACCGCGTGGTACCGTTGCCGATCTTCAGGTGCACGAGGTCGGTGGGGATGAGGCTGGGAGTCGCGGGTGCGGGGTCGACGGCGTTGGTCGCGGCCCGGCGGAGCGCCGCCTCCAACCGGGCCGCCGCGATCGGTTTCACAAGATAATCGAGCGCGTTTACCTCGAACGCGCGCACGGCGTAATGCGAATGCGCCGTCACAAAAATAATCCGCGCCTCCGGGCGCACGTGCGGCAGCAGATCGAAGCCGGTGCAGCCGCGCAGTTCCACGTCAAGGAACACCAGATCGTAGTCCGCCGTGCGCAGCATTTCCTCCGCGGCTTTGGCGCGACCGGACTCGCCGGCAATGGCGACCTCGGGATGCGCAGCGAGGAGGCGGCGCAGGTCGTCGCGGGCGGCGGGTTCGTCGTCGATGAGCAGCGCCTTTGGCATTTCGGAGGAGAGGGGACTGGGGATAGAGGACAGGTGACCGGGGGCTGAAGGCAATTAGCGTTTCTGCGCCGACTCCGGTTTCCTGACTCCGGTCTCCTGCTGTAATCGCAGCCGCACCCACACCCAGCCGTCGCGCGCTTCGGTTGTGAACTCATGCGCGTCGCGATACTTGCGGCGGAGGCGCTGGCGGAGGTTTTCCATGCCGATGCCCGTCGAGCCCTGGCGGTGCGGGCTGTCGCCCTCCACCCACTCGCCCGTGTTGGCGACTTCAATCGCGAGGCCGTCCTCCGTGCGCGCGATGCTCACGCTCACGTGCAGCGTGCCCGGCGAGGTGCGCCCGCCATATTTGATCGCGTTCTCCACGAGCGGTTGCAGCAGGAACGGCGGCAGCGGCAACACCCGCGCCGCGGGATCGATCTTGAATTCGACCTGCAATTCGTCCCGCCAGCGCGCCCGCTCGGTGTCGAGGTAGCTCTCGATCAGGCGCACTTCGTGGTCGACGGTGGCACCGGTTTCGTCGCTGCGCGTGAGCGCGAGGCGGCAGAAATCGGCGAGGCGATCGATGGTCTTGCCCGCCGCCTCGGGCGAGGAAAAAACGAGGCTGCGCAACGTGGTGAACGCGTTGAGGAGGAAGTGTGGGTGAGCTGGTAGCGGAGCAGTTCGAGGCGCGCTTTTTGCTCGGAGAGTTGCGCGGCGAGCTTCTCGTCGAGCTCGAGGCGCATCAGGCGCGCAAGCTCGACGTTCTGCGTGGCGAGCTGCGCGTTGCTCTGCGCGAGCTCGTGCGTGCGGTCGGTGACGACTTTTTCGAGCTGTTCGGCCCGGCGGTGCAGCGCGTGTGTGCGCAACCGCACGATGCCCGCCACGCCGAACAGGCCGAACACGCCGTAGCCCGCCCAGGCCCAGCGCGTGGCCCACCACGCGGGCGCAATCGCAAATGCCAGCGTCGTCTCCCCGCCGATGCGCCCCGCGTCGTCGCGTGCCTGCACGCGAAAGGTGAACGCGCGCCACGGCAGGCTCGTGAAATCGCGCTCGGCCTGCCGCGACCACGCGCTCCAGTCGCGATCGAGGCCGTCGAGCCGCGTGCGATATTCGATCTGGGTCACCCCCGCGTGATCCGGAGCGAACGCGGGCGCGGCGAATTGAATGCTCAGCGCGTCCTGGTCCGGGGCGAGGCGCAGCGGCTCGGTGGGCCCGCGGACGGAGGCCGGCGCGCTCCACCCACCGAACAACAACTCACCCGCCGCCGTTTCGATTCGCCGGATCGCCGCCGCGGGCGCCGTCGTCGTCCGCGTCGGCTGCCACGTGAGATCGCGCGACACCAGCGCCCCGTGGCCGCCGATCCACAGGGTCTCGGTCGCCGCTTCGTGGTAGAGCGTCGTGGGCTGCAGGTGCCGGAGCGGTTCGCCGGGCAGCAGCTCCACGCGCCAGCGCGCTTCGCCGTCCGCCACGAGCCGCGCAATCCCGCGCGAGGGCGGGCCGGCTTGCAGCCAGATCGTGCCGCCGCTGACCCGGACGCTGGCGAGCGGGCGCGCATTTGGCTCCGGGCCCATGAGTGCTTCGAGCCCGACAAGTCGCGTCTCCGATCCGAAACGATTCGCGGCTTCGTCGAAGCGCACGAGTTTGCCGCCGGCGAGCGCGACGACGCGACCGCCGAGCAAAAATATCGCTGACGGCGGCGCGGGCACGCCCTCCGCCGCGCCGAACCGCCGGACTGGCGCGTCCGCGCGGAGCCCGGCGCGAAAATCGACGCGCTGCGCCCCGCCCCCGTGCGCGGCCCAGACGACCCCCGCCGGCGATTCGAGCAGGACATTCGCCCGTCCGCGCAGCGCGGCCAGCGGCCCCTGCGTGATCCACTTCCCGCTCTCAAAGTGCGCCCAGCGCACGCCTTCATTGGCGCCATGCGCGAACCAGCCTGGCTGGCCGGCCAGCGGCACCAGTCCGAAGTAGTTGCGGTTTTCGAGTTCATTCGCCCGGCGGTCGTGGTCCAGGCGAAAGCCGCGAAAACGCGTCGATAGGATGAACAGCCATTCATCGTGTGCGACGACCTCGCGCACGGCCGTGGCGACTTCCGGCAGCGGTTGATACCGGCCGTCTTTCCCGCGCTGGTAGACGCCCTCCGTGCCGGCAACGAACAGATGGTCGCCGTGGCGCGCCAGTGAGTGCACCGTGCCTTCGAGTCCCTGCGCCGGCCCATGCAGCGCGTAGGGCGAGTCGAGCTGCACGCGCGCGACTCCATTGCGAAACGCAGCCCACACGCCCCCCTGCCGATCCTCCATGACGTCCATCACCTGATTCGCCGGCAGACCCTGCGCGCGACCGATCGTTTGCAGGACGCGCCCCGCGCGATCGCACACGACCAGCCCGCTGCGCAGGCTGGCGAACACGCTCCTGCCATCCGTAAGAAACGTGGCAGACTGCGCGCCCTCGCCCGCGGGGAGGCGGCCGGTCGTGAGATTTTTTTGTCCGTCCCACCGATCGGTGCCGCCGGAGGTCAGCAGTTGCCAGGCGCCGTCCGGCTCGGCGCGCGCGGCCCACACCGTGCCGGTGAGGCTCGGCACCCGCTCGAGCCGACCGGCCCGAAGCCGAAGGACCACACTGCCACCCAGGAGCACAAATGGCTCGCCGCCGATCTCCCAGAGGCGGAGGGCCACGACCGGGTGCTCCGCCACGGTCCACGTGCGTGCGGGCGCGTCGTCGAGACCGAAGAACATCAAGTTATTCTGATCGAAAAAATACACGCCTTCCTCCGTGACGACGCAACCCGACAGGATGGCATGCCGCTGAAACTCCTTCGGCAGGCGATCGAGCATCGATCGCACCCGCAACTGGCCGCGCGCGTCCGGCTCGAGGCGAAAGATTAGCGCATTGGTGGCGCCCCAAATGCGCCCGCGTCGATCAACGCCCAGCGCGATCACCGCACCGCCGTCAGGGGCGGGGATCAGCCGCCAGCGCGCGCCGTCGAACTCGAGCACACCGCCGCCGTTGCCGACATAGATCAGGCCGGTGCCGGGATGCTGCACCACGCGGTTGTTCTCGGGCTGCGCTCCATAGTCGTCCGGGCGCCACACGGTGAGGAACGGTGTGCCCGTCAGCCGCGGCGAGGCCACGACAGCGGCATTTTGGGGTTTGGAATCTTGTGCCGGGCGCGGCTTCGGCTCCGCCGCGAATAGGATCGCAGGCACCGTCCACAGAAACGCATATCGAAAAACAGAGGTCATTGCTGGCCGGCGAGGATTGCGGAGGACGAAAAACATTTGCGCCGCACCGGCGAGCGTAGAATGCGATTCATGCCGGGGACGACGTCCCCACGCTGCCGGCCATGCGCGACGCGATGGTCGTGATCGGCAGAGGGTGGCTTCGCGCCGCCGATGCTCCGGACGACGAAAAACCTGTCCCCAAGGGCCAGATCAAAGACACCGGCACCCGCGTCGCCGTCCCCGCCATCGCCGCGGCGTCCGATGAAGCCGCGCAGGCCAGTTCGGACTTGAGGTGGTCATCGCGTCGGTGAAAAAGAGCGGAGCCGGGGGGGGGGGGCGGGGGCAGTGGCACCGTGGTGTTCGTCAGCACGCTGTATTCGCGGTCGTTACGGACCATGAAGCCGACGTCGGCTCTGCCGTCGCCGTTGAAATCATCCACGAAGCCGTTGGTGGGGAAAGCGGCGGTCGCGATGACAATCGGTGCGCCGAATCCGCCGGTGCCGTTGCCCAGTAGAACGGCAATGGAGTGGGCATTGGTGTTGGTGAGAACCGCATCGCACGCTGATTCTGGGTCGCCAGCCAGTGACTGGTTCCAGGGCGCCGGCGCGCACCCGTTTTCATTCGTGTCGATTCGTTTCCATTCGTGGTTGAACTGAATTGTTTGGCGCCGGTGGCCGTGCTTGGACTGGGTGTTCCCCGGCTCCTCCCACCCTCAGCGACGCGCGATCAATCGCTCCCGGTTGCCGTGCGCGATTTTTGCCTTTTCGGCTTCGGTTAGCGGTGCCTCCGTGATGAATCGACGCGCTCCACCGGGTGGCAACGGGACGAAAGGGTCATCCGCGGAAAACATGATCCGGTCGACGCCCATCAACTCGATCGCCTGGTGCAGGCATCCGCCCGTGCACATGCCACTGGGCGTCACGTAAAAGTTGCGCCGAAAATTTTCCTGCCAATAGAATCTTCCTGCCGTCAACCTGGCGATGCATGGTCGCGAAATCAAAGGCCCCGTTTATGAACTTTCCCCGTGGTGCAGTGTTATTTCTCGGCTGGATGCTGGCCCTGCGCGTCAACGCCGGCGAGCCACCTCCGCGGCCCGAAACTCACACCTACAAAACGGTCGGCCCGCTGGCGATCAAAGCGGACGTTTACCGGCCCGGCCCCGGGCCGGCGCCACGTCCGGTGGTGGTGTATATGCATGGCGGATCCCTCATCAACGGCGGTCGGGCCAAGTTGGAGAAACCGCCGCGCCTGCTGGACCAATATGTGGCGGCAGGGTTCATCGTGGTCTCCATCGACTACCGCCTCGCGCCCGAAACCAAGTTGCCGCAACTCGTCGGGGACATCGAGGACGCCTTCCGATGGGTGCGCGAGAAAGGCCCCCGACTTTTCGGGGCGGACCCGCAACGCATCGCGGCCGCCGGCGCCTCCGCCGGGGGATACCTGGCGTTGGTCGCGGGGGTTCGCGTCCGGCCGCGCCCTTTCGCGATCGTGGCGGAGAGCAGCTACGGAGATCTCGTCGGACCCTGGCAGCAGCAGGCCAGCACCAGCCCAAAACATCAGCGGGTCCCACTCAGCGAAGCCGAGGCGTGGCAATTGGTTTCAGGGCCGCCCATTGCCAACGCCGCCGACCGCGCGGGCGACGGCGGGGCTTTCAACGCTTTTCTGCGCACGCACGGCCAGTGGCCCAAGGCGATCTCCGGCTGGGATCCCAAGACGGAAATCGAAAAATACGTTCCCTATATGCCGGTGAGGAATGTGAGCCGGGACTATCCGCCGACGATGCTGATCCACGGCCAGAACGACTCGGATGTTCCGGTCGAGCTGCCGGAGATGATGGCGGCGGAATTCAAGCGGCACGGGGTGGAACACCAATTGATCGTCATCCCCGGCGGCGAGCACGGCTATGCGGGCGCCGAGCGCGCGTTGATCGAAGCCGCCCAGCAAAAGGCCATCGCGTTTCTGCGGGCGCATCTCGCGCGGTAGCCGGCATTTTTTCCGAGCGTAGTCTCGGAAAAAGCCGCCCAGCCATATCTGAAGAGGCTGTTTTCCTGCGGGTATTTTCAAGCCACGGATTTTTTTGCACCGCAGAGACTCGGATTTCGGAAACGCAGAGAAAACCAATGCCTTGCTCTGCGCGCTGAAGATTGAGCCTCGGCGGTGGGACAAAGATTGGGGTGTTGCATCGCAGGCGGGTCCATTCCCCGTGGCTTGCCACGTTTCCTCCTGCGATTCCAGGAGCCCGTCCGCGCAGCGGTCGCCGGGCCATGATGCCCGAGGCTTGCCTCCGGTGGCCACGCGAAGGGCGAGTGTTCACTTCGGTTGCGGCTTCACCGCGCGGGGAAATCCACGGTCGATTTCCTGGAGCATTTCCCGTTGGAAGATCGGGCGAACGTGATCGCGATGCAGGACCTCCCACAGATTCAGAAAGGCCACAGATGCTGAGTCAGAAAGCAGACCATCGGCGGTCTTCCTAACTCCGCGGGAGGTCCAGCCCGGAAATTCCCTGGCGCGACTGCCCTGCCCTGCGATTATTCAAACCTTCCCGCCAGCCACGGCCTGCGATCGAAATCGCGGTCGAGCGGCGGGCCGCCCTTGGAGAGCATGACCCAGCGGTCCGGCGGCGCAGCGAGATTATCGGTGAACCTTGGTCCATTCGGAAACTGAAACGGGTGCTGAAGTGCCGGCGCCTCGGCATTGTCGCGCAGGATCGCGCGGAGCACTTCGTCCGGCGTGAGATCCCGCAACACCGCGAGCAAGCCGTTGCGCAGAAAACTCGTCGTTCGACGCGATGTCATCCGCGAGTTCACCGGGCGAATTCCTTCATCCACGCCGTCTGCGGCCACCCTTCGCGCACGTACGGTTGCGGCGCGCCCGGCGTGGACCGGCCACGCTCGATGTCCGCGCGCATCAGTTTTCCGAGGCGCTGCACGATCTCCGGATGGCGCCCGGCGAGGTTGGTCGTTTCCTTCGCGTCGGCGGCGAGATCGTAGAGCTGGTACGGCGGCAGGCCGGTGAAGTCGTCCGCTTTCGGCTGGGTCCACGGCGAGGGGTTGCGCGTCGGCGGGCTCCATCCGCCGGAGCCGGGTGCCAGGATCAGTTTCCATTTCCCCTGCCGAATCGAGAACTCACCGTCGGCGGAATGATGCACCAACGCCTCGCGGCGCGTCGCGGGCGCCGGCTGGCCGCGCAACGAGGCGAGGAAACTCGAACTGTCCTCGGCCGCGTTCTCCGGCAGCTTCGCGCCCAGCACCTCGGCGCAGGTCGCATAGACATCGAGGTGGCCGATCACGTCGGCGCAACGCGAGCCCGCCGGCGTCACGCCCGGCCAGCGGGCGATGAAGGGTATGCGATGCCCGCCCTCGAACGAATCGGATTTGGAGCCGCGAAATCCACCGGTTGAATCGTGCCCGAAATCGCGATGGCGCGGGATGTCACCGGCCGGCGCGTAGCCGTTGTCGCTGGTGAAGATGACGAGCGTGTTCTGCGCGAGCCCGTGTTTTTCAAGCGCGGCGAGGATGGCGCCGACGTCGGCATCGACCTGTCGCACAAAATCGCCGTAGGGCGTGCGGGTCGTGCCCGCGAACTCCTTCGTCGCGAGCGTGGGGGTGTGCGGCGCGGCGAACGCGAGATAGAGGAAGAAGGGTTTGCCGTCGCCCGCCGCGGCGCGTTCGGCGAGGTAGGCCGTCGTCTTCGCGGTGAAACGCGGCTGCACGTCTTCCATTCGAAAATCTCCGCCGATGGGTCCGGCCCGCCAGAGCCTGGGCGCAGCGCTGTCGCCCACCCGGCCGGCCGGTGGCGCGGTGACCCGATCGTCCTGGAGCCACACGTACGGCGGCATGTCGAGCGAGGCGCTGATGCCGAAGAACCGATCGAAACCGTGCGCTGTCGGCCCGCCGCCGAACGGTTTCGCGTAGTCGACGTCCTCGGGGTTCGGCCCGCTTTTCGCCCAATCGACGCCCAGATGCCACTTGCCGAACATCGCGGTCGCGTAGCCCTGCGCACGCAGGAAACCCGGCAGCGTGAGCCGGCCGGGCTCGACCAGGCTCGGACTGTAGCCCTGGAGCACGCCCTTCTTGAGTTTGCCGCGCCACGAGTAGCGGCCCGTGAGGAGCGTGTAGCGCGTCGGCGTGCACACGCCGGAAGACGAATGGGCGTCGGAGAAAACCATCCCTTCGCGCGCGAGCCGGTCGAGATGCGGCGTCTGCCAGCTGCTCTGGGGATTGAGGTACGACACGTCGCCAATGCCCATGTCGTCGGCGAGGAGGAAGAGGACGTTTGGTCCACCCGGCTTGGCCCGGCTCAAGCCGGGCAGGGCGGCGAAAATCGCCGCGAGCAGCAGGAAAGCCGATCGCGCAAAGAAGCGGCGATGAAGCCGATTTTCGTCCTGGAGGCGGGGTGCCCCCACCCCGCGCGATCGCGCGGGCGTGTCCGGTAAATTGCGGGGTGAGGGCACCCCGCCCCCATCAAGAAGGCACACAGCGTTGGTCATAGTTGGGTTCGTTTTCGGCTACTATCGATCCAGTTCGTCACCTGCTACGACGATTTTCCGATCTTTCTCTCTTCGCTTTATCTTTCTCTTTCGTCAGGTGATCGGAGCTTTACCGGAAGAGAAAGATTATGAGAAGGAGGAATGAGAAAGATGCGGCGGGGACCAGCCTACGGTTGCGGTCGCCTGATGGGTTTAAGGACTCACCGTCAGTTCCAGCTTCGAATTCGCCCCGAGCGTCACCGGGAAACCGCCCGCGAGTTTCGCGCGGGCGCTGACTTGCGCCCCGTCTCCGCCGGTGCGAATCGCGTAGGTCGCGCCCTCCTGCACGGTGAACCACTCGGGAAACTGGTTGATGCGCGGCCAGTCGGCCGGGAGCCGCAGGTGCTCCGCGTGGCGCGGCCGGTCGAAGACGAGGGTGCCGTTCCACGGTTTTTCGGTGGAGAGTACGAGCTTGAGCGCATCACCGTCGCGCACCGCACCGAGCCGGAGATCGGCGCGCCACGGCTGCGCCGTGACCCCCTGGGTTTTCCAGAGGCAGTACATGATCGTGGTGCGGGCGAAGTTCCCGTCGCCGTGCCAGCCTTCGATGATGCCGTTGGCCCGCTGGGACGACCACATGATCTTGATTTCGGAATCCATCCACGCGACCACCGACGCCACCCGGGGATCGCCCGTGAAGCGGTTGTAGAGATTGAGCGCGCTCTCGATCGCATCGGCGTAGCCGTCCTGGCTGCCATGGGGAAACGCCTGCCGGTCGGCCCGCGGCTCCCACCCGTAATCTCGGTAATTGGCATCGAGCGCCGCGAGCGGGCGCACGATCGCCTCACGGTAGACCTCGGTGCCGTCGACCATGAATACGGTGTAAAAGGCGTCGTACACATAGCCCCACGAGTCGGAGACGCCGCGATCGACCAACGCGCCGGTTTGCGGATTCACGCCGTTATAGAAAAGCCCGTCGCGATTCACCCCCACTTCCAGAATGCGGCGGAGCATCTCGTGAATGTGCGGCGCGTAGGCAGCCTGCTTCTCCGCCCATTCCGCCCCGCCCGGCAGCTGACCGGCATAGTGCAACGTCGCGTAAAACTCGCAGAGGCCGCTCACGATTTCACAGCCGTGATCGCGCAGCCGGAGCACGGCAAAATCGCGGGTCGGGTGGTTCTTGCCCTCGGGCAGCAGGTAACTGTCGGCCAGACGGATGCCCCAACGCAGATATTTTTCCTCGCGTCCGCTCATCCAATAGATGCGGGCCAGCGTCTGCAGGAAGTCGCCGCTCACCTCGACGCCGACCGCCTTGTCGGTCCCCTTGAGCGGAACCGGCCCAAACGGTGTCTCGACCGCCGCGAGCGCGAAGGAATCGTCGACGAGTTCAAACATGCGCTCGCTCCACGGGCTCGGGCCGAGCCACTCGGTGAGCGCAAGCAATCCGTCTTTCACGTACTCGGCGGAGTTGAAGAAAATTCGTTCGGCGTTGGGTGTGGGATGCCGGAGGCCGGGGATGCCCTGGAGGTTGTAGTCATCGGTTAGGCGCAGCCAGCCGGGGCGGGCGGTGAGCTTGCGCTCCGCCTCCAACATCGGCCGGAGGCGGGTGGCGAGGAGCGGGCGTTCGGTGAAATCGGCGCTGAGCACCAGGAACGGGTAGTTGTCGGCCGCGCTGTCCTTGCCGTTCCAATACGGACTGTCGGTCAGGTTGCGCGGGATGAGTCCGGTCGTGGGTTCCGCGGTGTCGAGCCACGCGTGCAGGTAGCGGTTGCAGCGGTTGAGCCCTTCCTGCACCAGCGCGCCGTGGGCGGTGGCCTGCTCAAAGGCCGCCCGGCCGGGCGCCGGCGCGGCGGCGGACACCCCGGCCGAGAGCAAAATGGTGGCGAGGCCGAGGCGGCAGGAAGGGCGCATGGGAGGGGCTGATGCGGAAATCGTGAAATCTAGAATCTTAAATCTAGAATCTTAAATCTGGGATTTCCAATCCGGGAGAGCTGCTCGGAACGATGGTTTGGAAATTCCGAGATGACAGATTCTAGATTCAAGATTTTAGATTTCCGGGAAAGCTGCCAACCAGGTAAACCCATCAAATAACTACCCGATCCTCACGGTCGCCTGAAACGGCGTCAGTCCTGTGAGATAGACGCTCTGCCCCTCCCACTTCGGCAGGGCTCCCCGCAGCTGGGTGTAGCTGTGGTCGGCGCGGCCGGGACCAAACTCGATCGCATCCTCGCCGAACACGTAACGACCCGTGCCGGTGCGGAGCAGAAACGCCCCGGGCACGCCCGTCACCGGCTCCACCCCGTGCAGCTTTCCGCCGGTGCGGAACGCGAGTTCAATCGCCACGGGCACTTCCGGCGTGCCTTGCACCGAGATGGCGAGTTCGAACTTCCCCGCGTTTTCGGTAATCGTGACGACCGACTGGAGCGTCTGCACATTGCTGCGGACCCGCAGCGCCTTGGTGTTGGGGGCGAGTGTGCCGTTGGGCGCCATCTTCGTGTGCTCACCACCGGCGATCTGGTCCTTCGTCAGCGGCTGAAAATACGGCCCGTCGAGTTCCTGGCGCAGCACGTAACGACCGTCGCGCACCTCGAGCTCGTCGCTCATGAACTGGCCCTTGCCGAAAAACGCGCTCGCGAGCCGCACCGCCTCGAGCGCGGCCGCGCCCTGGCGGAACGAAAACAGCGTGGTGTTGCCCGCGAGAATTGTGCCGCTGGCCGCGCCGCGCCGGATGCGCGCGAGACTGGAATAGGTGAAAACCCTGGCGTAGTCCGTGGGCAGCGGGGCATCGGGCGGCAGGTCGCGCGCCAGGCCCGGGTCGGTGAGAAACGCGAGGAGCTCGCCAAGCTGCGTCCGCGCCGTGCGCTCGATCTGCCGCGCCATCGCCGCAAACCGGCCGTTGCCGTCCAGCAGCGCGAGCGTGCGATAGGAATAATAGTACCGCGCCATGCTGCCGCGTTGATAGCGATCCTGCCGGCGCGACGCCTCGGTGACGACCTCGCCATCCGGATGCACGTAGTAGAGCGTCATCTCGAGGTTCTTCCGCACCGGCTCGTAGAGCTCGGGGCGCCGGAGCAATTTCGCCACGTGGATCAACGATCGGTTCACCACCGGAGAATACACCGTCGTGCTTTTTTCCGTGTATTGCCCGTCGGGATCGAGATCGATGTTCTCCGCCAGCCACTGGTCGATGCGGGCCACGTATTTCGGATTCGGGAACAGCGCGTTCGCCGCCGCCAGCGCGGCGCAGACGACCCACCGATGGTTCGGCGTGTGAATGCCGCCGGTGACCAGCCCGGCGCCGCCCCGGACGATGAACTTGCCGAGGTCGGCCGCGACGGCGGCAAGCGCGGGCACGGGGCTGGCCCGCAGCAGTGCGTACGCCGGGCACAGGTTCTCAAGGATGAAAGCCATGTCGGGAGGCGAGCGAAAATTCGTGGCGTAGTAGTCGACCGTGCCGTCGTCGTACTGGGCGGCGAGCAGGTAGCGGGCCGCGAGGCGCAGCGGTTCGGCGAGTTCGGCGGAGCCGTGATACCTGCCGCCCGGGGAGCAGACGGCGCAGGTGAGGGCGACGATGAAACCCGAGGTGCCGCCGGCCGTGTGCAGGCCGTGGCCGTCGACCAGTCCGCCGAGCCAGCGATGGCCGGCGCGGTGCTCCTGCTGGGTGAGCAGCTGGGGAATCTGGGCGTCGTTGGCGCGAATGAGGTCGCGCACGAGTTCGCTGGGCGCGGTGTCAGCCGCTGCGAGCCGGCCGGCGCCGAGCGAACCGAGAGCGACGACGGCCGCGCTGTTTTTCAAGAATTCGCGGCGGGAGGCGGAGCTGGGCGTGGTCTTCACAACCGCGAATTCTCGCCTCAACGTTCGGACAGGCGCGAGGAGAAAGCCCGGCGACTGGTCGCTAAGGGTGCATCTCCGAGTTGACGGTGAGGGGAGGTCTGTTTCGGAGGGCGCCGTCCCTCGACCCCGCTCGGGACCCTGAGCCTGTCGAACGGGCTTTGTCGGCGCCGTTGCATTTGGATCCAGACTCGGCTGCGACGAAGCGCAGCCCTCCGAAATCGCGTTGCAGAAAGCGTTCGCGGGACCGTCAACCGGGAGATGCGACTGGTCGCTAATCGATCGGTTCGATTGCAGTGCGACGGACCAATTCAGTTCAACCACGAATCGACGCGAATCGACACGAATAAAACCCGACATTTTTTTCCGCCCTGCCCTGCCAAAACACTTGCCCACGTCGCCCTGGCGGTCATTCCGGTTGGCGGCCTCAGCGCTCGATGTCCACCGAGAGCAGAAACTCCCGGCCCGCCTGCCGGCCGTAATTGCGCGGGGTGCCGTTGGTGAAGGTGCGGGTGACGAAGACGCGCTTCGTGTTGAAGACGTTGTTGATATTAAGTTGCACGCGGCAGGAGGAGTTCCCGAAGCCGCGAAAGCGGTAGTTCGCCATCAGGCCGGTCAGGAGGTAGCGCTCGGAGTAGTAGGGATTGTCGCGGTTGGTGCGAGTGCGACCCTTGGCGTCGATTTTGTTGGGAAAGCCGATCACGGACGGGGCCCGATAGCGGAAATTAACCGACGTGGTCGCGCCTTTGAGGCGGCCTGCGGTGAAGCTGCGCGTGGCGACGAGATTTGAGCGCCAAGTCTGGGAGTTGCCACCGGGGTTGCCGAGGCTGGCCTGGATATCATCGAGGGGGCCCTGGATGAGTTGCGCGTGGGCGGCATCCACCGCGCGGGTGGCATCGTAGGCGGCGGTGGACCAACCGCCGCCGTAGGCGCGCCACGTGGCGAGCTTGGCGTCGAGGTAGTCATACCACGGCTGCGTGGAGATGTCGTCGATGACGGTTTTGGTGCGGCCCGCGTTCAGGAAGATGCGCCAGTTGCGCGTCGGGTTGAACGTGACTTCGATCTCGAGGCCCTTGCTGTTGCGGTCGCCCGGCAGACGGAAATCGGCGGGGAGCGGGTTGCGTGCCGGGAGGAAGAGCGGGTTGATCGGGTAGGTCGGATCGTTGAGGTGGAGCTGCTGCTCGAAATTGATCAGATTCTGGCGGAGGCCGGAGTCGCCGAGCGTGGTATTGCGATTGAGAGAATTGAAGTAGTTGACCTTGAAGTTGAGGCGGTCGTCGAGGAGGCGGAAGCGCACGGAGTATTCGCGGGACTCGCCGTAGTTGGGCTCGACGACGGTGCCCGTGACGTCGCGCACGACGGCGACCTCGTTCAGCGAGGCATTGCGCGAGTAGTCGTAACCGAAGGAGACCCAGCGCTCGAGCCACGGCGGCCGGACGATGAAGCCGTAGTTCCAGCGCGTGGCGGAGCGGTAGGGCGTCCAGACGGACGCGGGTTCCTTCTCGCGAAAATCGGCGTAGGCCCGGTAGCCGGTGCCGAGGGGGTTTTGCGGGGTGATCGGGCCTTCGGTGAGGATCGGCTGGAAGGAGCCGAAGTTGGAATTGCGCACGCGATCGTAGCGGACGCCGACGTTGGCCACGAGGTGGTTTTTGAAAAACACACTCGAGGTGCTCCCGGCGAGCGAGCCGCGCTGGAGATGGTTCGCGGACGGCGCGGTGCCGACGCCGCCGACGGGATTTTGGAAAGAGGTGACGCCGAAGCGCTCACCTGCGGCGGTCGCAAACCAAAGTGTCTCCATCAAATCGCCGTAGGCGGTCGGGGCGGCGAGGCCGTAGGCGCGCGGGTCGCCCGTGCTGCCGAAGACCGGAAGGTATTGGCGCATGTTGAGCTCGCGCTCGATGCTCAGCGGGTTGTTTTGCGCGGCGGCGGAGAGGAAACTGGGCTTGCCGATAATGAGGTTGCGGAGCTGGGCGAGGGTGTAGGTCACGGAATCCTCGTAGCTGGCGAAGACGCCGAGCCGGTGCAGGCCGAAGTGACGGGTCCAGCCGGCGTTTTTCGTGAAGTCCTGCTCATGGGTGCCGACGGCGCGCGCCTGATGGACGGCGAAATCCGCCCAGTTGCCCTGGCCGGCGGAGCGATTGGCTTCGAGGTAAGGGCGGCCGTAGAGTGGGTTGGCGGTGACGCCGTCGGGCAGAAAGGCGTTGATGTCGACGAGGATGTCGTAGGCGTTATTGGCGAAAAGCTGCGCAGTCTGATTGCGGTAGGATTCAAACGAGTAGCCGAGCTCGGCAAACGTCGTGCGCGCGAGCCGCTGCTCAATCGTGGCAGTGACGTTGCGGCTGCGGCGGAAATTGTAGCGCCCCCAGCCGGCGGGGTTCGTGTTCCACGGGAGGCCCGGATCGATGAGCGTCTGGGTGTTGCCAGCCGAGCCGGCGCCGTCGGCGATATTGACGAAGACCGTGTTGCGCACGTCCTGAAAATTCACGAACGAAGGATTGCCGTTTTGGGGAAAGACGAAGAGCTGCGACTTCGTGCTGAAGGCATAGGCGCGCGTCGTGCCGTCGGCGAGGGCGAAGGTCGGCGCGGCGGGGCGGCCGGTGGTTGCGGCCGTGGCGGCGAAGTTGCGATAGGTCTGGGGGGTGCCGGCGCGCTGCGAGGCGAGCCAATGCAGGTAACCGTTGTCACGGGCCATGGTGGTCGCGGGGCGCGCGTCACGGCGGTGGTGATATTCGCCCTCGACGCGGACGGTGGTGTTTCTGAACGGCTGCCACGTCGTCGCGAGGAAGGCGCGGCGACTGTCGTCGTAGCCGGGAGTGATAAAATACTCCTTGTTCTCGCGCAGCGTGGCGAGCCGCAGGGCGAGTTTCCGCGGAATGAGCACCTGGCTGAGGTCGAAGACGGCGCGCTCGGAACCATAGCTGTCGGCCCGGAGCGAAAGCTTTTGTCTGTTGCGCGTGAGGTTGGCGCGCGCGGAGGTGCTTTCCGCCGTGCCGGCGGAACCGCCGAGGCCGAATTGCACGGCATTGGCGCCGCTCACGAGGGAGAAGCGCTCGGTGTTGTAGGAATCGGGCTCGATGGTGGTGCGGAAATAATTGCGCGTGCGATCCACGTTGCCGAGGCCGCGGGAGTTGCTTGAGTCGTCGGCGCCGTTGCGCGAGCCCGGGCGCGAGTCGGCGTTGCCGTTGACGTTTTCGAGGTAGGTCTGCGTCGTCGCGGAGAACAGGAATGCCTCCTCGGTCGTGGTCGCGCCGATATCGTCGAGAAAATCCTTCGTGAACACCTGCACCTGCCCCGCGACATCCGCGAGGTCGATCTTGCCGCGGCCGCCCTGGAGGAGGGCGGTGGACATGTAGCCGCGCTCGGTGTCCGAGCCGACTTCGAATGGGGAGAGGACGATCGGCCCGTCCTTGCTTATCGCGGGCTGGCCCGCGGCGGAAACGGTCGGGGCGACTTGAGCGACGAGCTTGGCGGCGAGGGTCAGCGCCAGCGAAGCCAGCAGCCAGCGGGGGGAATTTCGGCAGTTCATCGGAGTGGGATTTTTCGGCGGGGGAGCGTCGGAAGCCGGCGAAGAAAAAGACGTCGCCGGCCGGGGCTGCGGGCGCCCCTCCGTTCAGAGCTGCCGAATTTCGGCGCGGGGCAAGAGTGAAGTTGCGGACGCGCCGGAGGCGGGTTGCGGCCTGGCGCCGCGCTGTGCGGATATCGATCCACTTCGCACCGTTACGCGACGATTTGTCGCGCCTCGCGTGCCGAACCCACACCAACGGCCTTTTTTTTGTCGTGATCGTGACAAAAAAAGGGCCGTTGATTCGATTGAGATTTGGTGCCGCGGTGCGAAACTTCCCGACTACCGTCCCGGCGGGCGGCTGAGAAAATTTTGCTTCTTCACGCTCCGGTGTGGGTCGTGAGGGATGAAACGTGAGGCATCAGGTCGAGTTTGCCGCAGAAGAAGAGGATTCTGGCGCGGTAGTTTTCGAACCGCCGGAAGCCGCGGGCGTCCGACTTGATCGCTTGGATC
>SXSC01000127.1 GCA_005792355.1 Opitutaceae bacterium | reverse complement strand
GCGGAAAGCGCGTGGGCACCCGCCAGCGAGGGAAACCGAAGCGGGCGGGCAGACGGCTGTGGCAGTCGTAGTGGTCTCGTAGTAGCGATCGAAAGCAGGCGAACCAGTCGGAGGGAGCCTGGGAGTAGCGAAGGGGACCGCCGGGGAGAGGAGGGCGCCATCGGGCGGGACGCTGGGGAGTTTCTGCCCCAACAAACGTCTCACCACGCTCGTGGCGCGAAGCCTCCGTTAGCGAATCCTCTCTTTGAAGAACCGGATGCGTGAATTGCGCTCGTCCGGGTCTGTGGGGGTCTCGGCGGGCAACCGCCGGGACTACCCGGCAAAAGTGGCTGAAAAAGAGCGGAGTCGGGGGGCCTTGATTCTGCGCGGGCGGGCGCCGCGCGGACGCGGCGGGGATTGCGCAGCATCACTCCACGCGCTGCATCAACTCCCAGGTGGTTTTATACCGGCCCAGCAGCTCCGGGAATCGCGCATGGCCGTGCAGTCTGCGGAAAATCGGGCTGTGCTCGGCGAGGTAGGGGTACACGCTGAAACCTCGTCGCAAGGCGTTGTCCAGCCAGTCGAGCGCCAGCTCATCCTGGCCGATGTAGGCGTAGCACTCGGCCACGACCCACGACCAGAACTCAACTTTCCCCGCGCGCTGCAGCAAATCCTCGCCCACGCAATCCGCGGCTTCGGCGACCCGGGCATTCAGGGCCAGGTTGAGCCAAAGGCAAAGCCGCCCGGCAATGGTCGGAATCTTTTCCCCGGGCGCGGCCTCGACCAGCGTGCGCGCCTCGTCCAACCGTTGGGCCTGAACGAGTGCCAGGGCGAGCAGCACGCGGAGAATGGAAAACTCCGGCACGGCTCGGAGCAACCGCGGCGCATCGCGCCGCATCGCCTCGCCGTCGCCCGCCAGCATCTTCGCGCAGAATAGGCCGACTTGATGAATCGGGGACAACGGATCGATGTCCAAGGCCCGCTGATATCGGATCACCGCGTCTCCTTCTCTTCCCACCATCATGTAAACCCGCCCCAGCTCGTCGGCGACGTGACTAATGGACGGGTCGACCTGCCATGACTGCAGTAAGCTTCGAATCGCCTCGGCGGGCCGCCCCTGCGCCTGCCGGACCAAACCCAGCAGCGCGTGCCCGACCGCGGATTCCGGGTTCAACGCAAAGACCTGGCGGGCGCACTGCTCCGCCTGCTCGATGTAACCGTCGTCCCGCCTGATGGTGGTGTTGACGTACTGCCAGCAGACCGTGCCCCTGGCCGCATGGAGCAGTTCGTTGTCGCCGACGATATCGTGCGCCATCGCGATGAGCTCGAGCGCCCGGTCGAGACCTTCCGCGGTAAACTTGTAGATCTCCTGCATCGCCCGGTGGTAGCACTCGAGCGCCGCGACGTTGTTGATCGGCCGTTCGGCGAGCTTGTGCTCCTCGGCGGGCGAGAGCTGCATTTTCAGGGCATCGACGATCCGGCGCGAGATCTGTTCCTGGATGTTGAAGATGTCCTCGATCGAGCCCGAGTACTTCTCCGCCCACAGGTGCTCGTCCCGGACGGGATCCACGAGCTGCGCGGTGATGCGGACCGCATTTCCGGACTTCCGCACACTGCCGCTCAAGACATGGCGCACGCCGAGTTCGGCGGTCAGGGCCTTCAGGTTCCGTGCGGTCCCTTTCAGCTGCATGCTGGAGTTTCGTGAGATCACACGCAGCGTGCGGATCTGCGACAGGTCCGTGATGAGCTCGTCGGTCAACCCGTCGCTGAAATACTCGTTGTCGGGGTCGGCGCTCAGGTTCTGGAACGGGAGCACGACGATCGAATGTTTCCCGTCCGCCATGCCGGAATCCGGTTTCCCTCCCGGAGGCGGTGCCGGCGTGGCACCGGCGGCACGCGTGCCCGGCGTGGCGTTGCGCGGAGCTTTGAACAGGCGCTTGATCTGTTCGACGAACTGGGTCGTCGGGAGTGCACCTGCCAGCCGGGTCCACTGCACTTTCAGAAACTCCGGCGGAACGATGGCACTCGATTCGGCCGTGTCATCAATGACCACCGGCGCGAGGAACGGGACGCCTTCGGCCATCAAATGCGTCTGCTCGACGGCCAGTTTCCACTCGAGCCGGAAGTAACCCTTGTTCCTTTCCTGCGTCTGGCGCGAGATCACCGGCAGGAAGAGCGTGCAGTCGCCGATCTGCCGGCGGATTCTTGCATCCCAAACGTCACCGCCGCGGAGTTCTTCCCGGTCGAACCAGACCTCGACCCCGTGACTTCGCAACGCCTCCGCGATGCGTTGGGCCGCAGGAGTGTCCTCGCGAGCGTAGCTCACGAAGACGGCGCGGCTGGGTGACGGTGAAGGGCTTTCCGACATGTGGGGTCGAGGCTAACCACAACTTCCGTCTGCCATCAAATGCCATTCCGTCGGCTGCTATCCCTTCAGCCGCCGGAAGATTCGGCCGCCGTCGAGTTCCCGGGCCTGATAGGAACCAGATCTTCCGTTGGCGGGATTCTTGAAATTGATCATGCCGAAATCGTCGCTCACCGCGACCGGTGCGACGAGCAGGGCGGACAGCCCGCAGCGCAGAAAAGCGATTCGGATGCCGGTGGTGTCGCGTCGAAAAAAATCCGCCACCGGCAGTTCGTCGCTGCCGATCACGACGGGAAACGCCTCGGGATACCGGTGGAGAAACGCCTTGAGCCCGGGAGGGCGGCCGGGTGGTCCGGATTTCACCTCGACCGCGAAGAGTTCAGTCGGTGTTTCCACGACAAAATCCACCTCTAGATCCCGTTCTCGCCAATAAGTCAGTGTCCAGCCTTCGGCCTCCGCGGCGGAGAGCAGAATCGCACCGACCGCATTCTCCACCAGGCGACCGCGCCAGGCCGACCAATGAGCGGATCGTTCCGCCCGCTCGGTCGCGGGCAGACCGCGCGCCGGCGGGTGTTGGTGGGGGTTCATGGCGGTGACCAAGGCGTTATTGAAGACAATGAGTTTGGGGCTCGAGGCCTTGCTGCGGGTCACCCCGCGGCTGAATTTCGGCAGCCCGCCACAGAGGAAGGACTGGGCGAGCACGTGCAGATAATGGGCGAGCGTGGTGGTGTTGCCCGCGTCAGTCAGCTGGCCGACCATTTTCTCGTACGACACGATTTGGGCGGGTGCCTGGCAGACCAGGCTGAAAAGCTGCCGCAGCAACGCAGGCTTGGTGACGACGTGGGCGTTGAGCACATCGCGCGCGAGCACCGTTTCGATCATGGAGTCGCGAACGTAAGCCCGCCAGCGGACTTCGTCTGGAACCAGCGCCGCGGCACCCGGATAACCGCCGTAACGCAACCACTGTTCCAAATCCCAACCGAGCAGAATCTCGCACTCGGGCCAGACCCAATGCCCGCAGCGGGTCAGCTCAAACCGACCGGCCAGGCTCTCGGTCAGACCCCGCTGCATCAGCAGCGAAGACGAGCCGAGCAGCAACACGTGCATGGTACTGCTCGCCTGTCGATCCTGCTCCCAGAGCATTTTTACCGCTTCGCTCCAGCGGGAGACTTTCTGAATCTCATCCACCACTAGCAGCCGTGCCCGGCCGGTTCGCGCCCGCTCCCATTGCTCGCCCAGCCAGGCCGCGGACGGCGGGACGAGTTGATCCGCGGTGATGTACACGGCCTTCGCTCCGAAATCCCCGACCCACTGCCGCGCGGCAAATGTTTTGCCCACCTGTCTTGGCCCGACCAAAATTTGGAGGAACCTCGGTTTCTCGCCAAAGCGTTCGGCGAGTTTGTCCAGGATGGGGCGGCGGTAGGTGGCCACGCCGGGATGATCGCGACCGTTTTGGGTCAGTCAAATTCAATTTCCTCAGTCATTGAGGAAATTGAAGGCCGTCCCAAGGGGTCGACGCGTTACCGGGAACAGAGCACGTCGGCGTCCGGGCGCGTCAATGCCCGCCACCTCGCCAACGGGTAACGCATCGACCCCTACGGTTTTCCTCCGCTTAGTCTCTCTCCTGCCGGGTCGTGCGGCGAAACCCGCAGTTGGCATCCGCCGACGCTCCGAGACCACTTCGCGCACTTGGAGGAGCGATCCCCGAGTTGATCCCGTGCAGCAACCCCTCTGTCTTGCACCGCGGGGAATACTTGTTCCGCCGCGAGGAGAACTCGCCAAGGCAGTTGAGCCGCAAAAAGGCGCAAAAATTACCCGTCCTGCCGGCGTTCTGCTGGCCAGCAGAACGTGCGCCTATCGGCGCCTTGCAAGCCGCTTTCGCCCTCCGATCTTTGCGCCTTCTTGTGGCCAAAGGTTTGATGGCCTGGGTTTGGTTGCGGCTACGCCGCGCCAGATTTATACTGCGGCTTTCAGGATGATGATCCGCACCGCCGGGCTTGGGCCCTATTTTGGCGAGAAGCCCGCACACGAAAAAAGGAGAGGCCCGTGAGGCATCCTGACCAAGGCAGGGACAACGGGACCCTCCGGGCGAGCGCTGGCTCGGCCCACGCGAAGACTGTGCCTTCGCGGTCGCCCCGTGGCTCGCGAGGTTGACTCGCACCGCCGGGATGACTTTCGTTTTCGCGCAACAGGCCGACCCCATGCGATTGCACCCGCGGAAAACTGCTCTTCCATGACTCCCAACCTGAGCCGGTTCGCCGCCGTGGCGTTGCTGGGATGCGCGCTCGGTGGCTGCGCGTCGACGAGCCTCGAACGCGAGGAACTGCCACCGGATTGGGCGGCCGCGCTGCCGCGGCGGCCGCCGGCCGCGCCGAATCTCGACGGCGTTTACCTGAACCACGGGCAGCTTCTGCGTGAACGGCGCCAGGGTGTGCAGTCATCCGCAACCCGCACACTCGTCTCAATGCTCGACCCCGAAGAGCGGCTCCCGGTCGGCGAGCAGGTCGAACTGCGCCGCGCCAGCGAACGCAGCCTCGAACTCATCGTCACCGCGAAGGACCGGGTGGTGGGGCGGAGGCAGGTCGAGTGCGAGTTCGAGCCGGAGTCCGGCGCGATGCTCCTGCGGTGGCAGGAAGCGATCGGTGGCACCAACCTGCCCGGCGGGCGCATGGTGGCGAGAGCGATTCGGTTGTGGCGGGGAGCAGACGGCAGCCTGTTCGCGCGGATCACGGAGGCGTCCGCCGGTGTGGTCGTGCTGGTGCCGTACCTGGGCCGGGGCGAAGAGTGGGGACGTTGGTTGCAGTCCACACCGGAAGGGCTCGCGCGGCTGCGCAGCATCCCCCTGCCAGCGGGTGCGGTGGCCGGCACGCGCGCGCTGGGGGTCGGCGTCCCGTTTCCAGAATTCGCGTTGACTGACCTCGGCGACCGGCCGCTTTCGCGCGAATCGCTGCGCGGCAGGGTGGTCGTCCTGATCGCCTGGTCCACGCAGCTGGCGCCGGACCGCGGCGACCTGCCGAGGCTGCGGGAGCTGTTCCGGCGCCATGCCTCGCTTGGGCTGGAGGTCGTGATGCTTTGGAGCAACCAAGGCGGGAGGATGCCGGACGTGCTCGACTACGTGCATCGAAACGATCTGCCGTGGCGGCACTACGTGGAGCGCAATGGCGGACCCAACCAGCTTATCGCGGCGGCGGAAATGCGCGGGCTGCCCAACGTGCTCATTCTTGACCGCGAGGGGCAGATTGCCGCCGCGAACCCGCGGGGCACGGAGCTCGAGGAGACGGTCACGCGGCTGCTGCGGGGCCCGCCATAAGCGCTCACACTTCGAAATCTGCGGGATGAGGCACCCCGCCTCCATTATCCCAGGATATTGAACTCGAGCATGAATCCTTCACTGGCGGCATGCGCCGCGCCGCGAAAAATACGCCCCAGGA
This sequence comes from Opitutaceae bacterium, assembly GCA_005792355.1. Lineage (GTDB taxonomy): Bacteria > Verrucomicrobiota > Verrucomicrobiia > Opitutales > Opitutaceae > ER46. The sequence continues at coordinate 11,269 of SXSC01000127.1, read as the reverse complement.
CTTCCCGGAAGTGAACACTCGCCCTTCGCTTGGCCACCCCGGAGCAAGCTCCGGGGAATGGACCCGTCTGCGATTCAAAACCGCCCGCTGATCCCGAAGTTCACGAAGGCGCCGTTGTCAAAGTCGCTCTGCAGCCGGTCGCGGGAAAAGTAGTACCACTCCTGGTGGGCATTGAACAGGTTTTGGACATCGCAGTAGAACTCTAGCTTCGGGGAGTAGACATAGCTCAGGTTGAGGTTCGCCGCGGTGCGCTGGAACTTGTAGCGGAGCCGCGACCGATCGGTCGAGTAGCCCACGAGATGTTCGCCGGTGCGGTTGACGAGCGCCCGCCACCGAAACTTACCCCACGGCAGACTCAGGCCCGCATTGGCCGTCGTCGGCACGAAATTCGGCACGAGGTGCGTGGTCCGCGGTCCCGTCGTGCCGTAGTCGCCTTCCGTCGTCAGCCGGGTGTAGTTCGCAAAGAAACTCAGCCGCCGCAGCGCCCCGGGCAGGAAGGTGAGCTGCTGCTGGTAGCTCAACTCGATCCCCTGAATCCGCGCGCGGCCCGCGTTGAGATCGGTGATGAGGTTGTAGCCCCCGTAGCTGCCACCGAACCCGTTGTCGGGGCCGTTGGGCACCGTCTGGCCGCCGAGGGAGACGATGTAGTCCTTGAGCTCCTTCCGGAAGACGCCCGCGGAGAACGCGCCGACCGGTTCGAAGTAATATTCGAGCGTGAAATCGATGTTCTCGGCGAATTGCGGTTTCAGCGCCGGGTTGCCGACCGTGAGGGTTTGCGTCTGGTCGTTCACATCCTCGCGTGGAACGAGATTGGCGAAGGGCGGGCGGCCGATGCTGTTCGACCAGTTGGCCCGGGCCAGGAACGAGCGGGAAAAATTGTACGTGAGATAGGCGCCGGGAAAGGTGTGGCGGTAGCTGCCCTCGATCTGGCGCGGGTGGGCGTAATCCGCCCGCGCCCGCTGCACGGGATTCGGGATCGCCGCGGCCGTGGCGAGCGTGCGCGCGCGCACGAAGCCCCGGCCGAGGACCTCCGTCTCCTCGAACCGCAGCCCGGCCACCGCGCGCAATTGCCGCCACCGCGTGCCGCCCATAAGGTAGGCGGAGGAAACGTCCTCGGTGACCCGCCGCGTGCCGAGGAACTTGCGCGACTCGTCGTAATACTCGTCGGCGAACCAGTGCGAGGGGTTCTTCTTCACGTGCTCGGCCACGTAACCGACGTGCGTATACGGAATGGGTCCGTGGCGCTGGCTCTCCGTCGTCTGGACATCCTTGAAAAGGAAAACATTCAGGTCGCCATCGTTCCGGCCGGTGGCGGGATTGACGCCGAGCACGCCGTCTGGTCCCGCATATTGCCAGCGACGATCGCCGCCCACTTCCTCGGCGATTTGGCGGCGAAAGCGGACGCCGGTCTTCACATAGTTCGTCCCGCGGGAGTCGAAGTGATATTTCGCGTTTGCGGAAATACCCTCGAGGATGCCGTTGCGTTCATTGTCCCGCTTGTTCAGTTCGCTGTTCGTGTAGTTCTTCAGCTCGAAGATGCTCGGTCCGCCCGTCTGCGTGAAGATCGGTCGCGCCACGCTGGCCGTCTTGTCGAGCGTCCAGCCGACGCCGGTGAGCCAGGTGCGGAAAAAGCCGCCGGAGCCGACCTTCGGGCTGTGGTGGCCGTCGTTTTGCCGGACAAGGCTCTGGGAATAGGATGCGTCGTAATCGAGGGTGAACCGCGCATGCGTGTGTTCGGCTCCGGTGTGCAACTGGCGCTGCGAGTCTTCGAAGCGGTTGCCGTCGGTCTGGAGTTCGAAGGTCGACGCGGCCACGGGGCGCACGCGCGTGATCTTGTCGGTGAGCGTGCGGTGTCCGAGTGCGGGGATTTCGACCGCGGCGCCTTCGAGCAAGGCGCGGGTGGCGCCGTTGCTCACCTGGCCGGTGATGCGGCTGGTGCCGGAGCCGGCGTCCGGCGGACGCTGGGCGGGAACGGACGATACGGACAGCATCACCGCGAACGAAGCGTGGGCGAACCGGCGGATGACGCGCGGGCGGAGAAGAAAGCAGGGGTCCATCTGGGTGGAAGGGGTGAGAGCTGGAAACCGGACCGACGGCGCGATGGGTGCATTCTGTCGGGAAGGGTTGTCCCCGCGACAATATTTCTCCCAAGCGGAGTCGCGGGGCCGATGGAGGCTGGGTGCCCCACCCGGCAGGACGGTGCGATCGCGGACTGCATGCAACTCGCGGGGTGGGGGCACGCCGCCGCCAAGGAAACCCCGGCGCGCATGGTTTCACGACGTCTGCGGGTGATCGGATTTCCTGGACCGTTCCCGCTCCTCTTTCAGCTTCATCCACGCCTCCATGGATTTTGCATGATCGTGAGTCTTGCGTCGGCTGACGCGTTTGCCGCCGACCAAGCAGGGCGCGTAGACGCAGCTGCCGCTCCAGATTTCGCACCCACCGCAGATGAAGGCACGGGAATCACCGACCATTCGCGCCAGCCGAACCCCTGGCCCGCCGAGCTTCCTCCCGCCGCCAGCACGCCTCGAAACCCTCTTCGAGTTCGGAAAACGGCAGCGGAGCGGCGGAGAGTTTGAGACCCAGCGCCTGGATCGCTTTCTCGCCGATATGCTGACCGAGGGCGCGGTACGCTTCGAACTGCCCTTCGTCAAACCACTGGTCGGCGGTCGATTCATGCGGGAAGGCCGGGTGGCTGTGCCGATACTCGCCGATCACTTCGTTTTCGTCGCCGGTGTACGATGATTTCAGGTACAGCAGGCGGCCCTCGCCCTTGCCCGGATATTTGATCCGGCCGATGGCAAAGTGCGACTGGCTGCGGGGATTGGCGTCGAGCCCGGGTTCGCCCAGGCGCAATTCGTCGAGGCAGATCTCGATCTCGATCCCGAAATCGATCCAGGCGGTGCGCATGAGTGTCGCCAGACCATTGAAGTGGAGTTGGGGATCGGCCTCGCCGTCGCCAATCACGATCAATTTGCAGCGCCGGCGCAGCAGTTCAATCGTCGCCAGATTTTCGAGATGGCCGCCGTCGGAGAGGTTGACCCAGTGATCGGTTTCGTTGAGGCGCATCATCATTTCGCGCCACAGGGCCCCCGGCGGCACGCGCCAGCGAAAACGATTGAGGAAGGAGTTCTGTTCCTTGACCAACAAGTCGCCGGCCTGGATCGAGTCGCCGGTCTTGACAGCCAGTTGGTCGTATCTCGTCAACCGGTATGCCTGGAGTTCGCCGGGCTGGCCACCGGTGATGCGCACGATTTTCGGTTCCCCCTCCAGCCCTTCCACGCTGACGGTGCCGGCGATCTCGCTCCGGTGCCTGGCGCCCGGGCGGCGGATCAGCCGTTGTCCGGCGTGGATGATTTCGTCGTTCTTGACCACCAGCTGGGCGTCCTGCGAATAGCGATAGACGTGCACCGCGCCTTGCTCTGCGGTGACCCGGACGATCTGCTCCTGGCCTTCCTTTGTAATGGTCACCTTGCCGGCATACTCACTGCACGAGCTGGTCTTGGAGCGCATCAGGGTGCTGATGCTCGAACCGAGATAACCGCCACCGGAGACGGTGGACATATAGTCGAAGTGGTCAAAGATGCCGGCGCGGTGCAGGGCTTGGGCGATGCCGAGGTTGATGGTGGCCGAGCGAATGCCGCCGCCGGAGAATCCGATTCCGGCCAGCCGGTTGGCGGGGGTGGGCGTCGAGCGATCAGCCAGGCTGCGCCCAACGCTCTGCGAGCCGAGTTGTTGCCAGCGCTGCTCGATGGAACGGGCTTCTTCGCCGTACACCTCCGCGAAGGTGAAGCCGGGCTTTCGTCCCTCCCGGTCGGCGGTGTTTTTCCGGGTCGCAGCGGGATCGGCCGGATTCTCCTCGAGCCGGCCCGGATTTGGAATCCAGACACCGAGCCTCGCGTTGATGAGCGTCAGGAAGGCGACGAGCGCGGGGGAGGTGCCACGGCCCATGTTCGGCGAGGCCGCCGCCGCCGAGATCGCCATGGCGCTGGCCAGATCGATCTGCGGAAAAACCTGTTCCATGGTCGCACTCCGGCAATAACCGGTGCGATCACCGCCGATGAACTTCTTGCTGAAGACAAAGAAGTCGCTCTGGCGATCGCGCAGGCTGATGTCCTGGCTACCCTGCAGATTCAGGGTGACGTTGACCAGGTGATAGGGCGCGGTGGAGCGGGCCGCGTGGCAGCACAGTTCGTTGAGGTCGATGTCGTCCTCGATGTCCACCTGCTGATCGCGGGCCTTCCAGCTCATCAGGTACGCGGCCGCCAGCCGGTCGCGGTAGAGACCATGGATCGAAGTCAGATTGACGTCCACCGTCAGCCAGCAAAACAGCAAGATTTCGAGGGCGCACCCCGCCACGACCCAAAAAGCCAAATCCCCATACGTCCAAAAATCAAAGCCCCTCGCATCGTAGGTGGCCAAAAAAATGTCCGGGACGACGTCCGGAAAGGATAAATGAATGAAAAAGACCGCTCCGTAGACCACAAAAATCGTCGCGAACAACACGACGTGGGCCAAGATTATCCGGAGGAGCAGATCGAAGAGGTGCCAGCATTCCCGACCGGAGAAGGTGTGCTTGCGCCATCCTCGCAGAATGGCCCACAGGATTACGGCGGAGAAAAGACCGGGCACCACCAGGTAGATCCGCACCAGGAGCTGAAAATATTTTTCCGGCGGAATCGAAACGTAAATCAGGAAGTCGGAGACGAAGACGATGACCAGGAGCGGCACGAGCAGCCCGACGAGGGCAACCAGGCCATGGGCCAATTTCTTCGACACCCCGCTGAGCATCGACAGCAGCTTCGGAGCGCCGCTGAGGGCGCCCAGAACCGCCGTCGCCGTCACGAGGTATTCTTTCCAGGGCACCTCGGCGCCAAGGTGGGTCTGGCGAAGTTGGTGGTAGCAGTGCACCAGGAGGGGCAGCAGTTCGAAGAGGGCGACGGCCACGACTACCAGCAAGACCTTGCCAAAAGTGAGCTCGATGCGGTCGCGCGACTTGACCGAACTGTCGCTGCCGGTCACCACGCTTTGGCGGTAGCCCGCAATCTGGTGCATTGCCATCCGCACCGGGAAAAACAGGACCCAGGCGGCGGCGAGCGCCATGACCAACGGGGTCAGGAGGAACGGTGGAGTCAGTCCCCACTTATCCTGGATCCACCTGGCCCAGCCGGCGTCGGCGAAAATGGTTTTTTTTCTGAGGAAGAAAGAGATCGGGGCATCCTGGCTGATCCTCTGTTCAAAATTTTCCTTGGCGTTCTCAAACCGCCGATTTGCGCGCAGCGCCTCCTTGGCGTTGGCCGCCTCCTCTCGCCGGCTTCCGTGACGATCCCCGAAGTTTCGTTGCGCGGTCTCTCTTGCGATATTCGCCAGCCGTACTTCCTTCGCCTTCGGAGTTGCTTGATCGTTCCAGTCGTTGAGCAGTCCGCTATAGACGAGACTGAACGCGAGAGCGATCACCAGCAGGCCGGGGAGGAGGACCAGATTGTTGATCAGGATGCCGCGCACCAGCACCGCGGCCATCCGGAAATAGTCGGGAAATCCGCCCACCGCCATGTAGTTGGAGTGATTGCGCAGCCAGGTGAGGAAGGGCGACTCGTCGGGCCCATCCGTCAGAGGGAAGGGAAACTCGCCGGGCTTTACCTGAGGAGGGGGCGGGGAGTTCTTCATCGGCGCACCTCGCGGGCCAGGCTTTCCACTATCAGACGGCTGGCCTCCCTCCCTGCGACGTAGGCGGCGGCGAGACTGCCGTTGAATTCTGGCGGGCCGCACGCCTCGCCAGCGAAAAAGACGCGATCGCCGACCGGTTTGGCCAGCTCGGCGTGCATCGCCGACTTGCCGGGAAGCGCGGCCGAGTATGCGCCGAGGGTCCACGGGTCCTGCCCCCAGTGCGTGACTTTGGTTTTCTTGTCCAGGATGCGGCTGACGACTTCTTTGCCATACATGTCCGTGAGCGCGGCCTTGGCGTAGTCGATCGCGGCCTGGTCACCTCGCTTTTCGAAGTCGCGCGCCTGATCGGCGCCGTAGAAGCCGACCGCCATATCGGCGCCGAGCGGTTTGATCACGAACGCCATCACCTCGGGCGTGCGTCCCGCCGGCTGGCCGGGTCGTTGGTGCAGCACCCACTCGCTCGTGACTTCGTTGGCGAACACGTCTTTGGGGAACTCGAACACCACCTTGTTCAGGAGCCCCATCGGCAGGCTGCGGATGGCCTCCCACTTCGAATCGGGCAGCTCCGGAGCGAAGACGATCCGGCGCGCCGCCAGAATCCCGGTCGAGACCGTGACCACGACGCGGCGCCCGCGGTATGTTTGGGCGGCGCCGGAGCCGGAGCGGGTTTCGACCACCACGCCGTTTCCGGCGTCGCCGCCATAGCGGATGGCGGTAACCGGTGAGTTGAGCTGCACGGGGACGTCGCGGCCGAATCGGGCCACGAATGCGCCGATCCCCTCGGCGACGAAATCGTCGGGTTCGGAATGGAATGCGGCGGAGTCGGCACTCGAAGTCTTGTCGGCCTCCGCGCCGCTCTCCAGTGGCCCGATGTTGCTGGCGATGAGGGCGCGGTACACCGATCGACTGGGCACGAAATCCGACACGGCCTGGTCGCGGCCAGCTTTGGCGGCCTGCGCCATTTGGTCTTCCGCCACCTCGGTGTCTTTTTCCAACGCTTTCATCTCTTCGTCGTTCAGCTGATGATTGCCGATGAACACCCGACCATCGAGTTTGGTCTTCTCGCGGCGGAAATTGAGCTCATCGACGATCTTCGTGAGCGGGTTCTTGTCGGTCCCGTGGATCCAGGCCGCCCCGAAATCGATCGGCACCGAGAAGCTCCGGTCGGTGATCGTGCGGCCGCCGATCCGGTTGGTCGCCTCGAGCACCAGCACCGAATGCTTGGCGCGGATGAGCTCCTTTGCCGTGGTCAGCCCGGAGAGTCCGGCGCCGACCACGATGACGTCGTAGACTGGCGTCGTGGCCGCCGGGCCTGACCCGGTCCGGCGCGACTCCGGCCCGGCGCAACCGGCGAGCGTGAGCAAAAGCAAGGCAAGCCCGCTGACGGCCTGGCGACTGATGGTGAACTGGATTTTCATGGAGTTGGATCCGAGGGTCGGGAAGACGGGCTGGTTGAAAATGAGGCGAGCGAAACTTTTGCTGGTAATGGCAGCGACGTCGGCTGCCAAGATTGCCCGCCGGCGCTCCCGTTGCTGCGTCGAAGTCGGGTGGGGAATGGGAATTCTGCGGGGGCCGCAAGAGTTGAGACAAAATTCCCGCCGTCAATCGGCGAGTGCTCACCGGGCCGGGGGAAAAAGCGGCGATACCCGGAAAAGGACACGATTCTGCGGCGGGGATTGGGGGAGTGAATGAACTCGCCTGTTGGACGCGCCGAAGAAGGCGCCGGCGCGGAGGTCGGAGGACGGAGGCCTGAGGCCGGACGACAGAGGACAAACGGCGGACGACGGAGTACGGAAGACCGGTGGCAAAGGCAGGGGGAAGTGGGCGCTGGCGGCGGCTTGACGCCATTCTCCGATCGCATAAATATGCTTTTATGAGAACGACCGTTGACCTGCCCGATGCCCTCTTCAAGGAAGCCAAGTCCGTCGCGGCGCTGCGTGATCTGACGCTGAAGGATGTGGTCGTCCGCGCTTTGCAGCGCGAATTGCGCGACGGCCGCTCCGCCCCGGCCCGCCGCCGGTCCCGCCGGGCTGGGTTTCCCACGCTGGCCTGCAAGGGCGACTTCGTAATCCAGCCCACCCAGGAGCAGCTGGACGATGTCATCTGAGGCCACGCTGCCCGACGCCAACCTCTGGCTGGCGCTATTTCTGGAAGGCCATGTCCACCATGCGGCGGCACGGCGGTGGCTGGCCGACCATCCGGGCGAAACCCTGGTTTTCTGTCGGCTGACCCAGCTGGCTTTTTTGCGGCACATGACCAACCCCGCCATCATGGGACCCAATGTGCTCACGCAGGTCCGGGCCTGGCAGGAATACGAACAGCTGATCGACCGGGATGAAATCAGCTTCCTGCCCGAGCCCAACGGACTTGAAATCCGCTGGCGGGACTACACCAAGGCCCGCCAACCGGCCCACCAGACCTGGACGGACGCCTACCTGGCGGCCTTCGCCCGCGGCCACGGCCTGCGATTGGTGACGTTCGACCGGAGTTTCTCCCGTTATGAAGGAACCGACGTGCTGGTGCTGACCGGCGGCAAATGAGCGACCCCGCCAAAGCCGTCTTCCTCAGCTATGCTTCCCAGGATTCAGCGGCGGCGGCGCGCATCTGCGAAGCGCTGCGCGCGACGGGGGTGGAGGTGTGGTTCGACCAGAGTGAGCTCGTCGGCGGGGATGCGTGGGACCGAAAAATCCGCGGCCAAATCGCCTCGTGCACGTTGTTCCTGCCCGTGATTTCCGCGGCGACGCAGGCGCGGCGCGAAGGCTATTTCCGCGTCGAGTGGAAACTCGCCGCCCAGCGCACGCACGCCATGGCCGACGGCACGCCCTTCGTGCTCCCCGTCGTGATCGATGCCACCCGCGATGCGGAGGCGCTCGTGCCCGACGAGTTCCGCGCCGTGCAATGGACGCGTCTGCCCGGTGGCGAAACGAACGCGGCGTTTTGCGCACGGGTGAAAACGTTGCTCGGAGGTGGCGCAGTAGGGAGGGTCTTGGACCCGCCCTCCGAAAGTTTGCCGCGTGAAAGGGCGGGTCAAAGACCCGCCCTGCTTCAGCACTCGCGCGTATCGGCTCGGGTCTGGACTGCCATCGCCCTCGCCGCCCTCGTCGTCGTCGCCCTTTGGCAACCGTGGAAAGGATCGCCTGCTCCGCCTTCGGATTTCGCGTCCGCCGCAGGCTTGGCGAAGGCGGACGCGAAATCCGTCGCCGTGCTGCCGTTCAAGAATCTCAGCGGCGACAAGGAGCAGGAGTATTTTTCCGACGGGCTCACCGAAGAGGTGCTCGGCGCGCTGCGGCGCGAGCGCGACCTGACCGTGCCGGGCAACACGTCGTGTTTTTCCTTCAAGGGCAAGAATGTGTCTCCGACGGAAATCGCCCGGACGCTCAACGTCGCCCGGCTCGTCGAGGGCAGCGTGCAGCGCGTCGGCAGCCGGGTGCGCATCCGCGTCACGCTTTCGCGGCCCGCGGACAACTCCAGCGAGGACCTCGGCACGTTTACAAAGGAAATCATCGACATCTTTGCGTTGCAGGACGAGGTCGCCCGCGCCGTCGTCGCGAAACTCACCCGCCGCACCACCACGGCGCCGGTGGCCGTGCTCACGAAAAACCCCGAGGCCTACGACGCCTACCTGCGCGGACGGGCCCTTCAGGCGCGGGGAATAGCTTCGCTTCCCGCAGCCATCAAGCTGCTCGAGCAGGCGGTGGCGCTCGATCGGAGTTTCGCGCGGGCTTGGGCGGCACTCGCGGAGGCGAAGTTCGTCCGCTATGCTGGGAATAGCGACCGCAGCCCCCAACTGGCCGACGAAACCCGCCGCCTGATCGACCGGGCGCTGGACGCTCAGCCAAACCTTCCTGAAGCCCTGATCGTTCGGGCCAACTGGGAACGGCACGTCAAGTCGGACTACGCGGCGGCGCAGCGCGATCTCGCCCGGGCGGAAGCATTGCAGCCGGCCACGGCGGAATTGCGCGACAACCAGGCCCACTTGGCGCGCGACCTCGGGCGGTGGGACGAGGCGTTTCGTTTCTCGCGCGAAATCCTGCAGCTCGATCCGAACAACACCCAATATGTCAAAGTCCATGCGAACCAAATTTTCTGGCGCAAAGGCGACTATGCCGAGACGGATCGACTGCTCACCCGGGTCGAGACGCTCCGAGAAAATTCTTCAGATGGTAGTCGGGTCGATCTGCGCCTGATCTGGCGGGGACCAGCGGCTGCGCTGCGGCTGTTGGATCGCGTGGCTCCCGATTCGACGAATGGAAAGATGCAGCGCGTCGAATTGTTGCTGGCCATGAATCGCCAGCAGGAGGCTCGCGCACTCGCCGTCGGAATGGAGAGCGATCTGATCGCCGTTGCGACTGACCTCGAGGGTTCGTTTCGCCTGGGCGTCGCCTCGCTCAACCTATTGCCCGCCCTCGGACGCGATGAGACGGCCCGTCGCCTGGCAGAAGTGATGAGCGCCCGAGTCTCGAAGGAACTCGCACGGGGCAATCGAGCAGGGGGGCAGCTAATCTTATTAGTCCGGACTGAAATCGTCCTGGGGCATCGCGACGCGGCGATTGCCGCGCTGGAGCAATGGCGGCGGGAAATTCAGCTGATGCAAAACAACTATCAGCGGCGATTCATCGGGGCTCACCTGGCGAATCTTTACGCGTTGCTCGGCAAGGCGGACGAAGCGACTACGCTGTTGCGTGAGTTTATGGCGGACGGTCTCCAGTGGCATTACAGCCTCCGCTTCGACTTGGATTTCGCTCCGATTCGGAGCGACCCGCGCTTTCAGGAATTGATGCGGCAGCAGGAGGCGTGGGCTCAGGCGCAGCCGGACCCGGTGGACCCGTGAGCAGAACGGGAACGCTCAACGCTCAAGTGACCAAACCCGCTTTCCAACTCCGGAGGTCTGCCCATGGCAGAGGAATAAGACCCCAAGCCGCCGGCTTGGTTGGGGCTTGGGCCCAAACCGCCAATCATTTTGGCAAGAAGATGGCGGATAAGAGATGCCGGCATTGCGCTTGGATTTTTTACCCCACATTTTTTTGCCTCCAGGCTGGTCGGCGGAGAGTGCGGATGCTCGACGTCGTCGTGCGGCAGACGAGAAACCACGAATGGACACGAAGAAACACGAATTTCAGAGCAAGCCGCGCACCGCATCGCACGCTGATTCTGGGTCAACCATCCGGTGGCCGGTTCCCGAGCGTCGTCGCACACCCGTCTTCATTCGTGTCCATTCGTGGTTGAACTGAATTGTTCGGCCAAGGTGGCAAAGGCTTGGGGCGGCTGCACTGAACGCCGGCCATCTGCGGTCTTTCTGAATCTGCGGGAGGAAAAAACGAGGAACCAGGACCAATCCCATGGCAAAGGAATGGGTGGCAGGGGAATTAAACCCCAATCCGCCGGCTTGGTTGGGGGGTTGGGTCCAAACCGCCAATCATTTTGGCAAAAAGATGGCGGGTAAGAGATGCCGGTATCGCGCTTGAATTTTTTACCCCACATTTTTTTGCCTCCAGGCTCAGACATCCTGACCTGCACCTGAAGCGAAGAGGTGGAGAGAGGAACGAAAAAGAGACCTGAACCTGAGTTGGGCCGGTCCGGGATTGAAGGCGGGAACCAGCCG
>SXSC01000001.1 GCA_005792355.1 Opitutaceae bacterium | reverse complement strand
GCTCTCGTGGTTGAAGAGAATGCCGTTGGAGGCGTGCAGGGCGTAGCTCTCCCGATAATTCACCGTGAGCCAGTAGGCGAAAACCTTGGCACAACCGTACGGCGAGCGGGGCCAGAACGGCGTCGTCTCCGTCTGCGGAACCTGCTGCACCTTGCCAAACATCTCCGAGGACGACGCCTGGTAGTAGCGGACTTTCTTCACCAACCCCGCCTCGCGGATCGCCTCGAGGATGCGCTGGGCGCCGAGGCCGTCGACGTCGCCGGTATACTCGGGAATGTCGAACGAAACCCGCACGTGCGATTGCGCGCCGAGGTTGTAGACCTCGTCGGGCTGCAACTCGTAGAGCAGCTTCACCATCTGCACGGAGTCGGCGAGGTCGCCGTAATGCAGGAAGAGGCGGACGCCGTTGACGTGCGAATCGCGATACAGGTGATCGATCCGGCTCGTGTTAAACGTCGAGGCGCGGCGGATGACGCCGTGGACCTCGTAGCCTTTTTCCAGCAACAGCTCCGCCAAGTAGGAACCGTCCTGGCCCGTGATACCGGTGATGAGCGCTTTCTTCATGCAATAAACTGGCACCCTACGCCGCCCGCGTCGCCGCCGGCAAGCCCGCGTCACGAAAATATTGTCGCCGACCCGTCCCGGAACTGTTCACGTTTTCGGTCTCCCCTGTGAAATTCGACCCTACCGCCCTCGCCGTCATTGACGGCACGCTCTGCCAATTGACCCGCGAAGGTGCCAGGGCCGGCAGTTACGCCCCGCTGGCCTCCGCGGTGGCGGAATTTCGCCAGGCTGCGCTGCGCTGTTATGTGCGCGAACACCCCTACGGGCTCCTTCCCGGCCTGCCGAACCTTTACTGTCTCGACGGCGCGTTCCGGCTGCAATGGATGGCCGAGTGGCCCGACCCGGCCGATCCGTGCGCCGCAATCCTCGGGGAAGAAGGCGAAGTGCTCGTGACCCGGTCCGCCCGCGGCACCGTGGTGCGACTCGATGCTCACACCGGCCGGCTCCTCGGTGTCGAGACGCCGATGGCCGCGGCGAGCTGAACGCGTTGCTCCTCCCGCCCCGGCCCGCCGACTGCGCTGGCGCCGGGTGCAGCTGCAGAGTTGCCGGGCAATCGCGTGTGCTCCCGGGAGCGGCGGTTGCCCAACCGCCGACCTGCCGCCGTTCAGGCCGGGCGCTTGGGCCAGCGCCCCTCTTGCGACACCCACGTCGTATCGCACCTTCAGGAAAAGTTCCGCCCGCCGGCCGCACCCCACGAGATCTTTCTGCTGTTCCTCCGGCTCTGAAACCCCACGCTTCATCCCATGCACCCCTCCCCTTCCCCGCTGCTCCTGCTCGCCGCCATCACCGGTTTGGCTCCCAACCTCTCCGGCGCCGAAACCAAACTCTCGCCCGATGACACCCTCGTCTACGTCGGCACGTACACCGGGCCGAAGAGCCAGGGCATCTACGCCTTTCGCCTCAAGTCCGTGGCCGGCGAACCCGCCCTCGAGCCGCTCGGGCTCGCGGCCGAGGCGACCCAGCCCGCGTTCCTCGAACTCGATTCCAAGCGGCGGCGGCTTTTCGCCGTCAACGAATCCGGCACCTTCGAGGGCCAACCCACCGGCTCGATCAGCTCTTTTTCAGTCGATGCCACCACGGGCAAACTCACTCGGCTCAGCGAGCGCGCTTCGGGCGGCGCCGGTCCGTGCCACTTGCTGCTCGACCGCACCGGGCGCAACATTCTTGTGGCAAACTACAGCGCCGGCACGGTCGCCGTGCTGCCCGTGCTCGACGACGGCCGCCTCGGGGAGGCCACGTCGATCATGCGACACTCCGGGCGCAGTGTAAATCCACAGCGCCAGACCGAACCGCACGCCCACGCCGTCACCCTCGATCCCGCCGAGCGCTTCCTCTTCGTCTGCGACCTCGGGATCGACAAGGTGATGATCTATCGCTTCGACGCCCAGCGCCATACGCTCACCCCGCACGAGCCGGCCTTCGTCACGCTGCCACCCGGCGCCGGCCCGCGGCACATGGCGTTTCGCCCCGACGGAAAATTCGCCTACGTGCTCAGCGAACTCGCGTCGACCGTGACCGTCTTCGCCTACGACGCCGCGGCCGGCCGCCTCACCCGCGTCGAGTCGCTCACCACGCTGCCGGCTGGTTTCACCGGCAAAACCTCCACCGCCGAGATCGCCGTGCATTCCTCCGGAAAATACCTGTATGCCTCCAACCGCGGACACGACAGCCTGGCGATCTTTACGATCGATTCCACCCGGGGCACGTTGCGCTCCCTGGGCACCCAGAGCACGGGCGGAAGAACGCCCCGCCACTTCGGCCTCGATCCAACCGGCACAATCGTGGCCCTGGGCAACCAAAATTCGGATACAATCGTGCTCGCCCGGCTCGACCCGCAGACCGGCCGGCTTACGCCGTCGCCCCACGTGGCGGCGGCGCCGTCACCGGTGTGCCTCGTGTTTTTGCCGCCGGCGGGCGATATCGATCGCCGTTGAGCAGCGGATTTTTGCCCAGCGGGAAACGAACGCAACCAAGCCCAAGGTCCTGGCCCGAAGATTTCCCAACCCGGCAACCGCTCCCGAAGATCTTCGGAGATCTTGAAATCGGGCAGCGGGCATTTTCCAAGTGATGTTAGCCGGGTCGCTTCGGCCGCGGTGCGTTTTCCTCTGAAAACGAGCCCCGTCAAAACTGCCCGTCGATCGAGGGAAACCCCAGCACCTGCGCCACGCCCGCGCCGCACGCGTGCCGCGCCTCCGCCTCGCTCCATCCGAGAAACCGTCGCACGTTTTCCACCGCGCAATCCATCGTGAGCGAGGATCCGGCAAAATTCGGCTTGCCCGGTTCGCGCACGACCCCGTCCGCCCCCGCCTCGACTTCGATCGCGCCGACGGTGTAGCGCCCCGCCGGCGCTCCGGCCGCCGCGACGCAATCGGTCGTGAACAGCACCTTGTCACGCGGTTTGGCCCGCACGAAATTCCGCAGCGTGCCCGGGGGCACGTGGAGGCCGTCGGGAATGAAGACCGCCCACAATTCGTCCCGCGCGAGCAGGCGCTGGATGATGTTGTCGTGCCGGGGCAGCTGCTGGGGCACGCCGTTGCCGACATGCGTGCACAGGGTCAGGCCCGCGGCCATGGCCGCATCGATCGCGCGGTCATCCGCGTTGGAATGCCCGATCGCCACCCGCACGCCATGCCCGACCACATGGCGGATAAATTCCAGTGAACCTGGCCACTCCGGCGCCAGCGTGATCAGCCGCACCCGCCCACCCGCCGCCGCCCACAGGCGGTCAAACTCCCGGCAATCCGGTCGCTTCATCTTCCGCGGATCATGGGCGCCGTGATAGCCGGGCTCCGGCAGCAGATACGGCCCCTCGAGATGATAGCCGGCCACCATCGCGCGCACCGCGGGATCGGCCGCCGCCAGCCGTTCGACGTGCTCGAGCTGCGCGATGAACGCCTCGATCGTGTCCGTGATCAGCGTGAGGAGAATCCGCGTGGTGCCGTGCGCCCGCAACGCCGCCACCGCGCGGACCATCGCCTCCGCGGAAATCGCCGGGCGCTGGAAGTCGACCCCGGCGAAACCGTTGGCCTGCAGATCGAAGGTGCCGTGGTGCAGCGCAGTCATGGGGTGAGAAAATGCTGGAGAAATTGAAATGCCTGTTCGTTCGACTCGGCCGTCGGGGGGTGCGCCGCGCGGTTCGTCAGGGCGACGCGCCATTCGTATCCGAGAAAGCGATTCACCGCCACCGCGTGGTTGAGGGCGAGCCAGCGCGCTGGTCCGTCCTCCGAACCGCCCGACACCAGAAACGGCCGCGGCGCCATCAACGCATGCAGTTCGTGCAAATCGTGGCCGCTTTCAAAAATCGTCTTGTAGGGTCCGGTGCGACCGTTGGCCGGCGTGACGGCGCCCGGCTGCCGCGTCGTGCCCGCCTCGAGGCCGAGGTACCACGGCTCCCAGTAATTCACCGCCGCACGCGCTTCGTCGAAGACCACCCCGCCGTCGGACCACACGGCGCACGCGAATTTCTCGTACAGGCACGAGGCGAACATCGACCACTTCCCACCGTAAGAGTGCC
This sequence comes from Opitutaceae bacterium, assembly GCA_005792355.1. Taxonomy (GTDB): domain Bacteria; phylum Verrucomicrobiota; class Verrucomicrobiia; order Opitutales; family Opitutaceae; genus ER46. The sequence continues at coordinate 48,725 of SXSC01000001.1, read as the reverse complement.
CCATCACGCCGATGCGCGCCGGATCGACCTCCGGGCGCTGCGCGAGCGCGGTGTGGCAGTTGGCGGCGACGTACGCATAAAAACTCAACGGCTGGCACGGCGCGCCGTGCAGGACCGGCTTGCGCGCATCATCCCCCGGCGTGCCGATCGCGAGCGTGACGAAACCCCGCCTCGCCAGCTCCAGCGCGAAATCACGATGCACCGGGCGCGCGCCATCCTTGAAATAGCTTCTCGCCTGGCCCGCGATCGGTCGCGGCCCCTCGTAGTTCACGCTCACCTCCGGCGCGTAAAACGGCACGAGCACCGCGGGGCGCCGGCCGCGAAACTTCGCCGCCGGCAGGAGCAGATAGCCCGGTTGCAGCACGCCCGGTGCGATCTCGATTTCCACGCGGTATTGCGTGACACCGTTGCGATCCTGCTTCTCCGCCAAATCCATCCGCGGGCGCGCGAGCAACGCGGGCCACGGTCCCATCTGTCCATGCCAGTACTGGAGAATTTCCGCCCGGCGCGCCGGCCACTCCGCAGGCGAAGCCACCGCGCGGCCGTTGGCGAATTTCAGCGGCGAGGCATACGCGCCAAATTTTCCAACCAACTCCGCCGGCGGTTCGAAGCACGCGCGCAGCGACTCGGGCGGCGGCGCAGCATCCATGCGCACCGACAGCATCGCTCCGAGCCCGGCCGCCGCCGCGAGTATTCGCGTCGCGACCGGGCACGAACCAAGCCGGGCTCGATTCAGGAGCGAGAATGTCCGGACGCAGGTCGACATGCTTGGCGGGTAAACAGGATCCCATCTCGCGACGCGCGTCCGCCTCCGTCAACGGGAAATGACCTTGACCGAAGGCGGCCGGGAACACCTTTGATTTGACGGACTTTCGCGCAGCTGAAGGAGCGGCGGTTGCCAACCGCCGGAGGGCGACCAGATGCTGCGGGCGCTTGGGAAGGAGCAGAAGACCTCAGGCCTTACCTTTCACCATCGCGAGGCGTTGAAGCCATTGGGTGACGGCTGGGGTCGGCTGGCGCCGGGATTGGCCGACGAGTTTGCTCACGTAAGCGGCGGAGCCCATCGCCAACTGCTGGGCGAGCCATCGATTGGATCCGTCCGTGGTTTGTTTCAGGTGGATCGCCACGGCCACTTTCCACGGCGCGGACTTGTGCCCGGTCAGCGGCCCTTTGATGGACAGTTGCGCCATTGCCGCCTCCAGCGCCATCTGCCAGCGTATGGTCCGCACCTCAGCCGCTCCGCCTTTTGCCCAGGTGCGGGCCGTGGATGCCACCACTCGATCTTGCAACAGCCCATGTTTGAACTGGTCGCTCCCGATCGCCCATCCGCGGCTCATCTGCACATAGGCTTCGTTCTTTCCAGCAGGTCCTTCCGCAGCCTGCCAACGCAGAAAATCGGCGTAGCTATCCCAACCAACGTGCGAATCCGGTAAACCACCCGCTGCTTGCAGCGCCGTTTCCACCCGCAGGAAATGCGGTCGTCTGGTGGGTCGCCTCAAATACCAGTAACTCGACCAGCGATAGTCCGCCAGCTCTGCAATCGGCAAGAGGCCGGCCCGTACCGGATTGAGATGCGCGTAGTGACAAACAAGGCCAAGAGCGTCACCACGTTCCACTGGCAGAGCTTTGTAGCGGCCTTGGAACAAATGCCCGCGTTCGTTGCGCAGCCGGTTGAACCGGTTGGCAAACGTCGCTTGCAGCCACTGCATACCAGTGATGAGATTACCGTGAGGAGTCTCCAGCGCGAGATGGTAGTGATTGCTCATCACGACAAAGGAATGGAGCAACCATCCGCATCGCTCACAGGTCTCGAACAGACAGACCTCAAACGCGGTCTTGGTCGAAGCATCAGCAAACATCCACCGTCGGTAGTTGCCGCGATTCAGAGTATGGTAGGTCGCCCCTGGAAACTCCAGTCGTAGTTTGAATGCCATGATCGTCGGGCTGCAGAACACACCGGCCATTGCCACCTCGCCAGCGCTGGCTATACCACGATTTGGGGTGATTGCCAGCGTGCGTTCTTTTCCGGCATCTGCCGAAAAGGTGAAAGGTAAGGCCTGAGGTGTTTTGCTCCGAGTGAATCAAGGGCCGCAGGCTTGCGCCGCACAAGCTGCCGGCTCAATCCATTCCCATGCGACCCAACCAGTTCCTCCCCGCGTTTTCCGCCCTGCTCCTGGCTGCCGGCTCCGTGCTCGCTGCCGGGCGTTTGCCCAACGTGGTGATCATCTTCACCGACGACCAGGGCTACGGCGATGTCGGCGTTTTCGGCGCCAAGGGCTACACCACGCCGCACCTCGACAGCATGGCGCACACCGGCGTGAAGTTCACCAATTTCCACGTCGCCAACGCCGTCTGCTCCGCCTCGCGCTCCGCCCTGCTCACCGGCTGCTATTCGAATCGCGTGGGCATTTTCGGCGCCCTCGGACCCGGCGCGACCCACGGTATCCACTCCGACGAGACGACCATCGCGGAGGTACTCAGGTCCCGCGGTTATGCCACCGGCATGGCGGGCAAGTGGCACCTCGGCCATCGCGAGCCGTTTTTGCCCAACCGCCACGGTTTCGACGAGTCGTTCGGCCTGCCCTACTCCAACGACATGTGGCCCTACCACCCCGAGGCCAAGCCCGGCGCCTATCCCAAACTGCCCCTCTACGAAAACGGCCGCGTGATCGACGACGAGATCACGCCGGACAAAATGCGCAACCTCACCACCTGGTACACCGAGCGCGCCGTCTCCTTCATCGGCAAAAACAAGGACCGTCCGTTCTTCTTTTATCTCGCCCATTCGATGCCCCACGTGCCGCTCGCCGTGAGCGACAAGTTCAAGGGCAAATCGCAGCAGGGCCTCTATGGCGACGTCATCATGGAGATCGACTGGTCAGTGGGCGAGGTCCTGCGCACGCTCGCGAAACACGGCCTCGAGCGCGACACACTCGTCATCTTCACAAGCGACAACGGCCCGTGGCTCAGCTACGGCAACCACGCCGGCAGCGCCGGACCGCATCGCGAAGGCAAGGGCACCGCCTGGGAGGGCGGAACGCGCGTCCCCTGCCTCATGCGCTGGCCCGGAAAACTCCCCGCCGGATCCGTGAGCGACGACTACCTCATGACCATCGATCTGCTGCCGACGCTCGCGGCCCGCGTCGGCGCGAAGCTCCCCCCGCTCCCGATCGACGGACTCGACGTCTGGCCCATCCTCTCGCGGCAGGCCGGGGCGAAAAACCCCCACGACGGCTACGGCAACTGGTACGCGCAAAACGAACTGCAAGCCGTGGTGAGCGGCGACGGCCACTGGAAACTCGTGCTGCCGCACCGTTACCGCACACTCGGCGGCAAACCCGGCGGGCGCGAAGGCATCCCGGCGAAATACGAGAACATCGATCTCACCGCCGCCGCCCTGTACGATCTCCGCGCCGACCGCGGCGAGACGACCGACCTCGCCGCCGCCCATCCCGCGGTCGTGCGGCAACTCCTCGCCTTCGCCGAAAAATGCCGCGCCGATCTCGGCGATTCGCTCACCAAACGCACCGGCACCGGCGCCCGCGAACCCGGCCGTATCGAGGACGCCGCGCCCGCGAAGAAGAAGCAGCCGTGAGCAGTCCAGCGGGATCACGTCGGGCTTCCCCCTGACATCGCGAGGTGGAACCCGATGTCCTCATCGGGTTTTCAGCGGGCCGGACAAAAAACGCGCAAGGCCGCGTGCCGTGGAGCCGCAACCAGCCGCTGCCCGCCAGGGGCCCGATCATGCTGCAAACCCACGGCGGCGAGATCCGCTGGCGCAACCTCTTCGTGCGCGAGATTGGTCCCGCCGAGGCGCGGAAGATCCTGGGCGAGGCGGATCGGAAAAAGTAAGCGTAGCGGTTCTCTGGTTCAGGGGTTCACGGCTCAAGGGTTGAGGGATTCACGGTTCGGCGCGCGCAGAATCTCCGATCCGTTTGTCGCCGGCATCTCGCATTGGCGAGGCGACGATCTCTCATGAACTTTCCCTCCAATCTCCTGGCCGGCTGGATCGGCTTCCTCGCCGGAGCCGCCACCGGCGCGCTCATCGGCCTCTTCTTCCACGATGAAAAATGGCTCGGTGGCTATGGCTCCTGGCCGCGCCGCCTGCTCCGCCTCGGCCACATCGCCTGCTTCGGGCTCGGCCTCATCAACATCCTGTTTGCCCTCAGCGCCGCCGCGCTGCCGCCTTCGCGCGCCGCCCACCTCGGCTCCGTCCTCCTCATCGTCGGCCTGATCACGATGCCCCTCAACTGCTTCCTCTCAGCGTGGAAAAAACCCTTCCGCCACGCCTTCTTCATCCCCGCCGGCTCCACCCTCTTCGGCATCGTCTGCCTGCTCCTTTCCTTCCCATGAAAATCGGATTTCTCGCCCTCTCCGGAATCCGCGTCGTCGATCCGGTTCTCCAGACCACCGGTCTCAACCTGCCGGGCTTTGTGGAACGGAGCAAAGTCATCGCCTCCCTCCCCAGCCTCGGGCTGCTCACGCTCGCCGGCCTGACTCCGGACAAACATGAAATCCGCTACCTCGACATTCCCGACGTCGATGCGCCCGATCTCACCGCGTGCCTGCCCGGGCCATTCGACGTCGTCGCGATCTCCAGCTTCACCGCGATGATCAAGGACGCGTACCGCCTCGCCGCGCGCTACCGGGCGGCGGGCACGAAAGTCATCCTCGGCGGACTCCACGTCGCATTGTGTCCGGACGAAGCCGCGCAACACGCCGATGCGATCGTCGTCGGGGAGGGCGAACCGTCGTGGCCCACGGTGCTCGCCGATCTGGAAAGCAACCAGTTGAAGCAACGCTACCATACCACGATCCCGTTCAATCTCGCCGACGCCCCCATGCCGCGGTTCGACCTCCTCGATTTGACAAAATACAACCGGATCACGATCCAGACGACCCGCGGGTGCCCGTGGAATTGCGAATTTTGCGCCGCCTCGATCCGGCTCAACCCAAAGTACCGCACGAAGCCCATCCCCAAGATCATCGCCGAACTGCGCGAAATCAAAAAGCTGTGGACCGCCCCCTTCATTGAATTTGCCGACGACAACACCTTCGCCGACAAACGCCACGGCCACGCGCTCACCGAGGCGCTCGCCGGCGAACATATCCGCTGGTTCACGGAGACGGACATCTCCGTCGCCCAGGACGACGAACTGCTCCGCAAGATGGCCCGGTCCGGTTGCGCCCAGATCCTCGTCGGCCTGGAAGACCCGGCGGAGGGCACCGACGGCCTGGAGTTGAAAAGCAATTGGAAGGCCCGGCAGCGGGCGCACTACCTCGACAGCATCCGGCGAATCCAGGACCATGGCATCACCGTGAACGGATGTTTCGTGCTCGGTCTCGACACGCACACGGAGGCGTCGTTCGACCGGATCTGGGCCTTCATCCAGCAAAGCGAGCTATACGAAATTCAGCTCACGGTCCTGACGCCGTTCCCTGGCACGCCGCTGTACGAACGCTTCGCGCGGGAGGGCCGGCTGCTTGAGCCCTTCGCGTGGGAAAAATGCACGTTATTCGACGTGATTTACCAGCCGGCCAAGCTCTCGGTCGATGCGCTGCGTCAGGGGTTGTTCGATCTCGCGTCGAAAGTGTACAGCACGGAGTTCACGGACTTTCGACGGCGCCAGTTCGTCCGGCGCAAGCTCGCGCGGGATCAACGCGCCGCGTGAGACGGTGCGAGAGGCGTGGCGCCGTGGCTCGGACGGCGCGTGGTCCGTGTGCACCGGCGTAGCGCGCTTCGCCTAAGCCGGACGTGCAAAGAGCGATCGCGTCCGGCTGTTCTTGTTTCTCCTACCATCCGCGCCCCACCCCCGGCATAAACCGCCCCGTGCTCCGCTGGTACGCGCGATAGGCATCGCCGAATTTTTCCACGAGCCGCCGTTCCTCCACCCGGCTCCGCGCGGCAAGCAGGGCAAACACCAACCCGCCGCCGGCCGCCACCACCCAGTTCGCGGTGAGCATCGTTGCTGCGAAAAACAAAACCACCACGGTCGAATACATCGGGTGGCGCACCCAGCGATAGGGGCCGGTCGTGACGAGCGTGGCCTTGGCGCGCGGCATCGAAGTCGAGGTCACATTGAGTCCGAGGTGGCGAAACATCCAATTGAAGAGCCCGAGCCCGAGCAGCCCCACCGGCACACCGAGCAGGCGCAATCCCGGCGGGATATCGATCATCGCGAAATCCACCCAGCGGGGATCGATCAGAAACGCCACGCCGGTCAACCCCACCGGCGGCCCGACCACACTCATGATAACCCAAAACCACCGCGGATCCACGGCCCGCCCGATGCTCCCTCCCGTGCGATCCGCACGCAGGCGATGCGGAATGCCGATGCAGCCGGCGCCCACGAACATCAGGCCAAGCGCGACGCGGCAGCCGCTTTCGAGGTCAGGAGCCATGTCGCAGGTAAGGCCCGGAAGCGACCCGTGTCAAAGGCGCCAGCCGGCAAACTTACCTGCAACTCCACGCCGATCTCCCGTGTTCTGGGTTAGTTCACTAAACATTCCGTAACTTCTTCCCATGAAAAATCCGCTCCGCTCCTCCCTTGCCGCCGCGACCTTGTCGCTGGCGTTCACCGCCTCCGTCCTCGCCGCCGACGAACCCGGTTTCGTCGATTTCGGAAAATTTGCCGCCGGTCCGGACTCCAAATTCGTCGAGGTCAACCTCGGGGCGGGCCTGATCAAGTTCGCCGCCAAGATCGCCGCCTCCCACGAACCCGACGCCGCCGCGTTGCTGAAGAACATCCGGCACGTGCGCGTCAACGTCGTCGGTCTCGACGACACCAACAAGGTCTCGACCCTCGCCCGCCTGGAGTCGGTCCGCGCCGACCTCGAGAAAAAAGGCTGGGAAAAGATCGTCACCGCCCGCGATCCCCAGGCCAAGAGCGGCGATGACGTCGTCATCTTCATGAAATCAACCGACGATGCGATTCAGGGCCTCGTCGTCACGGTCATCGAGCACAAGGGCACCGCGGTCTTCGTCAACGTGGTCGGCAACATCCGCGCCGAGGAGCTCGCCCGGCTCGGCGAGAAGCTCGACATCAAGCCGCTCCGCAAGCTCAAGCTGCCGGCCAGCGAACAAAAAATCGAAAAGCAGTCCTGATTGATTCCGCCGGGCGGCAGTCCATCTCCGGACGGCCGCCCGGGAACACGTCGCCAACCTTCTCCCCGATCCGCCATGAACGCCTCGAACTCTCCCGCTCCCCGCCGCCGCCGCCGCTGGCCGTGGGTCCTCGCGGCCGTCTTGCTGACACCCGTCATCCTGCTCGCCGCCGCCGCCGCGAGCTACCTGACGCTGAACCGCGATGCGTCCGCCCTGCGGCGCGAGGTGATGGCGGCAACCGAAACAAAGTGGAACACCAAGATCCAATTTAGCGCCGGGCGGCTGACCTTCGGGGCCGTGCGCACCTGCCTCGCTTTCGGGACAGGCGAAAAAATCCGGGAAGCGCGGGCCGCCCTCGCTGCCGTCAATTCCGTCAGCGTCGGGGTGTACCAACGCGACGACGCGAAGGCCGGGTGGTCCCGCGAAAAACTCTTCAACGCGACGGATCGCACGATGCGCGACCGCGGTTGGTCCCGCCTCGTGGGGGTGGTCGACCACTCCAACCACGTGCTCATCTACGTGCCCGAAGACTCGGCGGATATTGGCCGAATCTCGGTGGCGGTGGTCAACGGCCGTGAACTCGTCGTGGTCTCCGCCGCCCTCGATCCTGAGGCCCTCGCGGAGCTGGTGGCGCACCACGGCGGAAAAAACCTGAAGCACGCGTTGGTTCCGCTGGGGATCTGAGCCGGGTAGGTCGTCTGTCTGGGAGACGCCGCGACGGCACTTTTCGCGGCCCCCAAAGGCGTCAGCCCGACAAAGCCCCGATCAAACGCGTCAAATCACGGCCCCAAGAACCGTTCCAGCCACGCATAGGCCTTCTCGCGCATCGGTGGTGGGAAATCGTGTTCGCACGCCGGGTGCTCGACCGCCAGCCGATCCGCCACGCCGTGCAATCCGTAGATCGGACGCGCCGCCGCCAGCACCCGATCCACGCTCTGCCATTTGAAATTCGCGTCGCCGACCGGCGCGAGCGCCAGAAACGCCCGCGGGGCCAGCGCGCCAGTGAGTTCGTGAAAATCAAATGGAATCTCGCGCAGCCGCCCCGCGTAAGCCGCCAGCCCCGGCATGTATCGATCCTGCGTCCAGCCCTGCCCCGGCCGCCACACGATCTCCTGTTTCTCGCGCATGTAGTCGAGGTACGAATCGAAACCGCAGCTCGACACGACGGCCTTGATGCGGTCGTCAAACAGCGCCGTGTAGATTGAGTTGTGCCCGCCCAGCGAGTGGCCGATCGCGCCAAACCCGCGCGGCGACACCCCGGGCGTCGCCGCCAGCACGTCGAGCGCGCGGATGTTGTCCCAGATCGCCTTCATCGTGCCGCTGGCGTAGCCGAGACCCTTGAGGTCGGGTTTGTAGTCCGCGAGATGTGGATACGGCGGCGCCAGCACCACAAAACCGCGCTGCGCCAGCTCCTCGCCGTAGTTGCGCCCGGGCCTGGCCGGGTCGGTGTTCAGGCCCACCACGGGCCGGTTGCCCTCCAGATTGTTGGTCGGCATCAACGCCAGCACGCCGGGCCGCTGCCCCTGGCCGTCGCGCACCGTTTTCGGAAGCAGGAGGTAGGCCGGCACGCGCGCACCCGGCTCCGCGGCGTAGGTGATCTCGCGGCGCACGTAGCTGCCGCAGTCGGTCTCGTTTTCGATCTTCACCTCGAGAGGCACGCGCCGCGCGGCCCCGGGCAGTTTTCCCATGACCGCCTGCGCGCCCGCCAGAATCTCCGCGCGGCGGAGCTGCCAGTCGGCCACGGTGCGCACCGTCGCCACCGCCCCGTTCGGCGCACGATATTGCAGGAGGTTCTCCCGATCCAGCCGCTCGCCGCGAACGAAAGTGGCGCTCAACAGCGCCAGCACGTTCAGACCGAGGCGGGTCAAAGGGGTAAATCGCATGAACCCTTCTAACAGCTCAGCCCCCGGCGTCGCGCCAAATTTTTTCCACCCCAAGACCGGCGCAATACTCCCGGCACGCAGTGCCGCTTAAGCAGCCGGGCGGAACCAGCAGCCGATTTTCGCGACGGATCTCAGAATTGGGCGCGCCCGTCGCCCGCCATCCCGCCCGGCTGCTTCCGGCTGCTTTCAGCTTGTCTGGCGCGCGCCTGCCCCGTAACTGCGCAGTCACCATGGCTGCTCACACCCCCCGTTATCTCACCGCCGGCAAGCTCGTCGTCGAAATCCACGCCGACCGCCCCACCCTCGGGGCCGCCGCCGGCCGCACCGCCGCCGCCCATCTCCACGACGTCATCGCCGCCCAGGGCGCCGCGCGCGTCATCTTCGCCTGCGCGCCGTCGCAGGACGAATTTCTGGACTCGCTCATCGCCGCCTCGCGCGCGGGCCACACCGCCGTCGACTGGTCGCTGGTCACGGCGTTTCACATGGACGATTACGTCGGTCTCCCCGGCACGCACCCGCAGAGTTTTCGTCACTACCTGCAGAGGCACCTCCTGCAACACGTGCCGGTGGGGCGCTTTCATCCCGTGCCGGCCGAAGAGCCCGATGCCGCCGCCGTCTGCGCGCGTTACACGGCGCTGTTGAGCGAAAAACCGATCGATCTGATCTGCCTCGGCATCGGCGAGAACGGGCACATCGCCTTCAACGATCCGCCGGTCGCCGACTTCGACGATCCCCGCATGATCAAAATCGTGGAACTCGACCACGCCTGCCGTCAGCAGCAGGTCAACGACGGTTGTTTCCCGACGCTGGCCGACGTGCCGCGCCACGCCTTTACGCTGACGGTGTCGGTCTTCCGGCGCGCGAAGCGCCTGAGTATTCATGTGCCCGGCCCCCGGAAAGCCGCCGCGGTGCAGGCCACCGTGGAAGGCCCGATTTCCACCGCCTGCCCTGCGGCAATCCTCCGACTGCACGCCGACGCCACGCTGTATATCGACGCCGCGGCCGCGCAACTGCTGCGAAGCTAGTGCGACGACTGCAAAGTAGCGTGACGGATAGCTGCGAGCGCCAGCGAGTGGATCGCACACGTAGTCCACTCGCTGGCGCTCGCAGCGACTGATCCGGATCTTCTTGGTCTGGTCATCATTCGGACTGACGCATCACCGCATGGCGCGCACCGCTCGCCGGCGCCGCGAATCACCGGACGCATCCTCCAGCGGTGCCCCCAAAACGCACTCCCGACTTTCGGGCACCCGTCCCCCTGATCGCACCCGGCCGCGACGCATCCGCCGGGCCAATCTTGTCATCCAATAGATGACAAGACGCCCAGGGCCTCCGCAAATTTGTCACGTGATACGTGGCCCGAGACCTCGGCGCGTTTTCGCGTTTGTCACGTATTACGTGACAAACGATTGATCCCCGTTTTCGATTTTGTCACGTAATACGTGACAAGACGGTCAGGAGGGAAAGGGCCGGCGGAAGGGCGTGGATCGCGCGGTGTCGGGGGGCAATCCGGCGGGAATGCCCTTGCGTTTGCCGCCGCGCGGCGGATACACGCCCGCCCATGCACGCGCTTTCTTTTCCCCGCCGCGCACTCTGGCGCGTGGTCTTTTTCGTCACCCTCGCGATCCGCCTCGGCGCCGCCAGTCCCGCGGCCGCGACGTGGCGGGCCGGCACCGCCCGGGAAAACATCACCCCGCCCGCCGGCGTGTGGATGACCGGCTACGCGGCCCGCGACAAGCCGGCCGAGGGCACCTCCCAGGAACTCTGGGTGAAAGCGCTCGCCTTCGCCGATCCGGCGGGCAATCGCGGCGTGCTGCTCACACTCGATCTCTGCGGCATCTCGCGCGAAGTCTCCGATCACGCCGCCGCGGAACTCATGCAGCGCTTCCAGCTTCCGCGCAGCGCGATCATGACGAACGTCTCCCATACGCACTGCTCGCCAATGCTGAACGCCAATCTTTCCGGCATCCGCATTCTTCCGCCCGACGGCCTCGCCAAGGCGGTCGCCTACACGCGCGAGCTCGAGCTAAAGATGATCCGCGCCGCCGCTGCCGCGCTTGAGGCGCTCGCGCCTGTCACGATTTCGTGGGGCGAAGACGAGGCGATGTTCGGCTTCAACCGGCGCGAAAACACCGAGAAGGAGGCGCCCGCCCTGCGCGCCGCCGGAAAATTGCGCGGTCCCTTCGATCCCCGCGTGCCGGTGCTCGCGGTGCGCGCCCCCACCGGCGAACTGCGCGCGCTGCTGATCTCCTATGCCTGCCACAACACCACGCTGTCATTTTACCTCTGGCACGGTGACTACGCGGGCTCCGCACAGGCCGAGCTCGAGCGCCGCCATCCGACGGCGACCGTGCTCTTCGCCATCGGCTGCGGCGCCGACATCAACCCCGCGCCACGCCGCGAACTTACCCACGTCGAACAACACGGCCGCGATCTCGCTGACGCCGCGGATCGGGCGTTGCGGAAAAAAATGACTCCGGTTGTCGGCAAGTTTGCGACGGCGTTCGAGGACATCACGCTAACCTTCGCCCGCCAACCAACCGAGGCGCAATTACAGGAGGCCCGGGAAAAAAATCAGCCGAACAAGGAAATGCACCAAGCCTGGGCCGCCGCCATCACAGAGCAGATGCGCACGCGCGGCGGCGACATCCTCAATTACGCGTACCCGATTCAGGCGTGGCGGCTCGGTAATCTCTCCTGGATCGCCCTCGGTGGCGAAGTCGTCGTCGACTACGCGCTGCGCCTGCGCCGCGAGGTGCCCGACGGCCTCTGGGTCTTTGGCTATTCAACCGACGTCATGGCTTACATCCCGAGCGAGCGTGTCCTCAAAGAGGGCCGCTACGAAGGCGAGACCTCGATGATTCCGCACGGTCGCCCCGGCCCGTGGTCGCCCGGGTTGGAGGAGAAGATCGTGGACAAGACCCACGAATTGCTGGTCCGGACGCGTGGCGCCAAATAACACCGTCCCCGGTTCGAGATTCGATCCCGTTGGAGCGTTGTTACCAACTCAGCCGCGGTGGATCTCGAGCCCCATCTGGCACACCAAGCATCTGCCGATTGACGGAGCTCAGGTAGCTGCGAGCGCCAGCGAGTGGAAATTTGATCGCGTTTGCCCGGTCCACTCGCGGGCGCTCGCAGCTACTCGCCAGCCGGCCGCCGGCGCTATTTTCACTTTCAACCGGAAGGTGCGCCCATGTTCACCGTACCCCCGAATTCCCTCTCGCCACCAGCGACCGGACCAACAAAAGCTTGGCGCCGGTCGCCGATCTTTCGCTTCCTCATTTTTCCATGCCCAACGTCAAACTCCCGAAATCCCCCCGCATTCTCACCACCACCGTCGGCTCGTACCCGGTGCCCGACTGGCTCGCCGCCCTGCCCAGCGATCAGGCGGTGATCGATGCCACGCGCGTCGTATTCGATCTTCAACGTCAGGCCGGCATCGACCTGCCCACCGACGGCGAGCTCTACCGCTTCGATGTCAATCACCCCGACACGAATGGCATGATCGAATACTTCATCCGTCCGATGGCGGGCATCTCATCCGTCGTCGGCCGCTCCATCACGGACGAGTTTTCGCGTCACCACCCGATGGGTTTTCGCCGCAAGCCCGCCGGGGTGGTCATGGGTGCGCTCGGCGAGGGTTCGCTCAACCTGCTGGCCGACTGCCAGCGCGCCGCGGCCGTCGCCGGAGGGGCTTTCAAATTCACGGTCACGAGCCCGTACATGCTCGCGCGCACCTTGCTCGATCATCACTACCGCGACTTCGACCAGCTCACGATGGCGCTGGGCGAAGTCCTCGCCGCCCAGGTGCGGAGGCTGCCCACGCAATGCATCCAGGTCGACGAGGCCAACATTCCCGGCAATCCGGCCGACGGTCCGCTCGCCGCCGCGTCGATGAATCTCGTGCTCGACGCGATTGACGCCGGCACGGAGCGCGCGGTGCATTTCTGCTTTGGCAACTACGGCGGCCAGACGATTCAGAAGGGCAACTGGAAGAAGCTGCTCAACTTCCTCAACGCCCTGCACACCGATCATCTCGTGCTCGAACTCGCCCATCGCCCGAAGGCCGACCTCGATGCGCTCAAACACATCGACCAGAAGATCACCCTCGGCGTCGGCGTGATCGACATCAAGGTGAACCACATTGAGACCGCCGACGAGGTCGCCGCGCGCATCGAGGCCGTGGAGAAAAAAGTCGGAGCCGGCCGCGTGCGCTGGGTTCACCCCGACTGCGGATTTTGGATGCTGAAGCGCTCGATCGCCGATCGCAAAATCGAGGCGCTCGTCCGCGGGCGCGACAAGTATCTCGGGAGGTAGGGTGGGGTCGGCGGGAACGGCGGTTTCCAAACCGCTGAAAAACCGTCGGCCGATCGTATTTGGGCGGCTGGGAAAGCGCCCCTCCCTTCGAACCTTCACTGTGAAACTTTCAGGAACGTTCATTTTGACTCGCCCGGGGCGCCGATGAGTGATCTCAAATTGCCGCCGCCAATCTCATGACCGTCGCCTCACTCCCAGCCATCCGCGCCATTTTTCATCCGGTTGCCCAGACTCCGGGTGAACTCACCGCCGCCACCGAACTGGCCCGGTTGACCGGCGCCGCTCTCGCTCCCGCCGCCGCGCCCGCCGCCGGCGTCAATCTCGCCCTCGCCCACCGCGGCTGGCTTCCCTCCAGCCGGTTGCCAACCAAGGCCTCCGACACCGGCGCGGCCTGGACCTGGCTCCGAATCGCCGACGACGGCACGGGCGAGATCGTCGCCACGCACGGCTCCTTCCTCTTCGCTGCGGTCCGGCTCCTCGCCAACGGCGTCGGCGCCTTCACCCGCGAAAAACTCGCCGCCGGCATCCTGTTGCCCGCGACGTTCGGCTGGCACCGGCCGCATTGGGATGCGTGCTACACCCAGTACTGGCGCTCGGCCCGCGGCTTCGACCCGGAGCACTATGTCGCCGCGCTCGCCGAGGCCGGTTTCACCCATTGCGAGGTCAACGGCCTCCAGGCCCACTTCCCGCACGAGGACCTCGTCGCACACGAATACTATTCGCAGTTCTATACCTACGCTCCGGGCTTCAACCACTTCCTCGCCACCGAACTCACGCGTGGGATTTGGCCGGCGCTGTACCTCGACGCCAACCTGAACCATCTGCGCAAACTCGCCGACCTCGGTCGCCGCTACGGGCTCAAGCCCGGCGTGTGCATGTTCGAGCCGCGCACCATGCCCGAGCGTTTCTTCCAAAAATACCCCACGCTCCGCGGCGCGCGCGTGGACCACCCGTTTCGCTCCCGGCTCCCGCGCTTCACCCTCGCGCAGGACCACCCCGTCGTACAGCGACACTTCCGCGAGGCGCTGCAGAAACTCATCCGCGCCGTGCCGGATTTGTCCTACATGTCCCTCTGGACCAACGACAGCGGCGCCGGCTTTGAACACACGGCCTCGCTCTACGTCGGGCGCAACGGCGGGCCCTACATGATTCGCGAATGGCGCAACCACGACAAGGTGGCCGAGGCCGCCGGCAAAAGCATCGCGCGCTTTCTCCATAATCTGCGCGACGCCGCCGCGGTCTTAAATCCCGACTTCGACGTCATCCTCCGTCTCGAGCCGTTCAAGGTGGAGCACGATCACATCAAGGCCGGCATGGGCCCGCACGTGAGCTACGAGGCGCCGTCGCTGCTCGTGCGCGGCTACTCGCTGCCGTACCCACATCCCAAGTACCCGGAAAACATGGGCGTGGCCGGGAGCATCTTCCACGCGACGATGGATCCCGCCGAGACCGCCGCGCTCGCGCAGTCGCGCGCGCAGGGCATCGAGCCGGTGCTGCACTATTCGCCCAGCGGCGTGATGAACCACGAACCGTTGCTCGGCCTGCCCTTCCCGCGCCTGTTGCACGCGAAGCTCCTGGCCGCCCGCGCCACCGGCGTCACGCGAATCAGCGCCCTCGGCGGCCTCGCCAGTACCGCCCGCACGCCCTACTGGCCCAACCCCATCGCCCTCCAGTCCGCCCAGTTCTTCCCCGAACGTTCGATCGACGACGCGTTGCGCGAATTCGCCATCCGGATCGCCGGCCCCGCCCAGGCGGAGTCACTCGTCGACGCCTGGCGCGAATTCGAGGACGCCCTCATCTGGCAGCCTCTCGTGCCGCTCTTCTGCGTTTTTGGTTTTTGCTGGCAGCGCACTTGGGACCGCCCCTTCGTCCCGGATCTCGAGGCCGTGCCCGCCGCGGACCGCGACTACTACGAGCGGCACGGCTGCTTCCAGTTCAACAACCCCAGCCTTGGCGATCTGGGCAAGGATGTGCTGTTCGATCTCATCTCGCGCGAGAGCGGCGCCAAGATGGCCGCCGACATGGACCGCGAACTCCTCCCGCGCCTGCGCGCCCTCGCCGGGAAACTCGCCGCGCTCGCGCCCGGTCAGGCCGTCTTCACCGACCTCCACGATCGCGTGCGCGCCTACCTGTACTGGACCACCACGCTGCGAAATTTTTGCGCCTGGTGCGAGCACGTCCACGGCTATCTCGATCCCGCCGCAGACGCCGCGACCAGGGCCGCCTGCGTCGCGCGGCTCCAGGCCGCGATCGATCTCGAACTTGCCAACACTCGCTCCCTCATCGATCTCATCGAGACCTCGACCACCGAGTTCATGGTCGTCTCCGCCGTCGCCGAAAACACGTTTTTCTACGGCGAGAATCTGATCGATCACCTCCGCACCAAGCTGTGCCTCACCGAGCAATACCGCCACCACCCGCCCCGCATCGACCGCGACATCATGTGGCGCGCCGCGCCCGGCACCCACTGGCCCGCCGGCTGGCCGTGAGGCGTCGCCTCGAACTACGGACTACGGGACCACAGGACTACGGACCACAAGACTACAGGACTACGGGACTACGGAGCACGGGACCACCGACTATGAAACCACAGACCAAGTGACCGCTCCGATTCCACTGACCACCGCCCACCGATTACTGCCCACCGATTACTGCCCACCGATTACTCTCCCCCTCTCCCCTTCTCCCCTTCTCCCCGTCCCTCTCCCTTTCACCTTCACTCTCACTCCCAGAATGCCCGCCCTCACCGCTCTCCCGCAACTCCACTCGTACGGCCACGCCCTCGACATGGACGACGACAAGGTCGGCCTGCTGCGAGACTCGAGCGACGCCGCGGACGATTTTGGGGAATTGCGCCGGCGTTTCGCCGAGGACGGCCACCTCTACATGAAAGGCTACCTCGATCGTGCCGAGGTCCTGGCCGCCCGCGCGAGTCTCACGGAGCGTCTGGCCGCAGAGGGCGTACTCGACACCAGCCGGCCGCACTTTGAAGGATTTGCGGCGCCGGGTGGCGGCTACACGTTCAAGCCCGGGATCACCAATAACAATCCCGCGGTCCAGAATCTCCTCTACGCGGGACGACTCGCGGAGTTTTACCGCCAGTTTTTCGGCGAGGAAGTCCGGCATTACGATTTCACCTGGCTGCGCGCGATCGGCCCCGGCAAGGGCACGAACCCGCACTGCGACCTGCCCTACATGGGGCGCGGCACGCACCGTCACATGACCTGCTGGCTGCCCTACGGCGACATCTCGTTCCAACTCGGGGGCCTGATGGTCCTCGAAGGCTCGCACCGCCGCATGGACCTGCTCGAGAAATACGTTTACCGCGACGTCGACGCCTTCTGTGAGAACAAACCCAACCAGGCGGCCAACGCCAAAGCCGGCAAGTGGAGCTTCAGCGGCACGCTCTCGCACAACCCGCCGATGGTCCGCAACAAGTTCGGCGGTCGCTGGCTCACCACTGAATATCAGGCCGGCGACTTCCTCACGTTCGGGATGTTTCTTGTCCACGCCTCGCTCGACAACCGCACCGAAAACCGCCTCCGCATCTCGAGCGACAGCCGCTTCCAACGCGCCAGCGAACCCATCGACGAGCGCTGGGTCGGGGCGAATCCCCCCGGCCACACCACCGCCGGAAAACGCGGACGGGTGTGCTGAATCGATCGTTCTCGTTCCTCGTAATCGTTCTTCGTTCTCTCAATCAGAGCAGGGACTGAATCGGATAAAGAGAACGAGGAACGAAGGACGCGAACGATTTGAACATGATCGCCACCGCCTCCAGCTCCCCTGCGGGAGGGGCTTTACACCCCGACAGCCCTCCGTGCGCGGCCGTTGAGTCGGGGCATAAAGCTCCTCCTACAACCTCCCCCGCCGGCCGGATGGCCGCCGTGCAGGAAATGGCCCGGCTCCAGCGCCTCCTCTTCGAGGTCGAGCGCGAATTCATCCGCACCGCCCCCACGCTCATCTACCGCGTCGGCGAGCCGGAGCTGAAGTATCTGCTTTGTCAGCACGTGTGGGAGTCGGCCGGCCACGCGCGTTTCCTCCGGGAGCGCGGCCGCGAACTCACCGGCTTCGGCGGCGGCGACGAGGTGCGCGACTCGATCCGCGCGATCTTCCACGAGGCCGTGATGCCCGCCGACGCCACGGTCGCCCTCGCCGGGTTCTACACGGTGCTCAAGCCGGCGCTCCTCGGTGCCTACCGGCACTACCTGCGTGTCACCGATCCCCTCGCGGACTGGCCGTCGAAGAAACTCGTCGAAGAGTGGATCCTCGATGAGGAACGCCACGCGCGGGAAATCGCGCCGTTTCTAACAACTGGAGGAGGGGGTTTATCCCCTGATATTTCGGGACCCAAAGCCCCTCCGACAGCGCCGACGTCGGAACCCACGATCCCCGCCTGGTCCGCCCACCTCGCCGCCGCCCTCGCCGCGCACGGCGGCTGGCTCGGTGAATCACCGCCCATTCCCCTGCCCGCCGGTTTCGAGTGGGAACACACCCAGCGAACCTACGCACATCCTCCCACGTGCAACCGCGGAAAATATCCGACCTGTTCGAGCGTTTTCGGCCACGACCCCGCTGAAACTCCCATCGTGCGCTCGTGGTTGACGGATCCGCAGACCGATGCCCGCGTCATCCGCCTGATGGTCTGTGTGTGGCTGATGATGGAGTTGGATGCCGTCGACTACCTCGCGACGGTTTTCTACGACACGCCGCACGCCCCGTTCGATCTGCATCACGATCTCGCGCGGCATCTCTGGGACGAGTCGCGGCACAGCGCCTTCGGCTACCGTCAGCTCCCGAAACTCGGCGTCGACCTGATGACGCTCGAGCACTCGCTCGATCTCTACAACATCCTCGTACGGATGGCGCCCCACGAGCGCTACGCCATGATGACGATGGAATTCGAGGCGGGCAGTTTCCCGACCAAGGCCCACGTGATGGACCGCGTGCGCGAGCTCGACGATTTCGAGGCTGACACCCTCCTCGCCTTCGATCGCAACGACGAACAAAACCACGTGCGCTACGGCCACCATTGGCTGCCGCGAATCATGGCGCTCTTCGGCGAGACCCGTCCCGTCGATGAATTCGTGCGCGCCACCCAGGCGAAGTTCAAGGAGGTCGCCGCCCGCCACGGCGGTCGCACGCCGCACAGCCTCCCGCCGGCGACGCGCCTGACCGGCGAAAAAATCCTCCGCCTGGTCCGGTCCTAATCTGGAACATTCACCCCTGAATCAAGCCAAAGCATGAACCACCGAGGACACGGAGCCCAGCCACAGAGGCCACAGAGCAAGCCCGTGTGTTTCGCTCTTTATTACTCAGTTCGTGATTCTCGTTTCTCTGCGAGGATCTTCAAGCCACGGAATTTGAACAGAAGGCAACAAAGAGAACGAAGCGTCGTTCGTCTCCCT
This sequence comes from Opitutaceae bacterium, assembly GCA_005792355.1. Classification (GTDB taxonomy): domain Bacteria; phylum Verrucomicrobiota; class Verrucomicrobiia; order Opitutales; family Opitutaceae; genus ER46. Next base: position 30,012 of record SXSC01000001.1, on the reverse strand, counting down.
CCGGGCTGGAGGCCGATCCTCCTCCGGGCCGGAAGCCGCTCCCTTCGTTTGCTTCGTTGCCTTCTGTGCGACGGATTGAAGTTCAAGTTCGGTTGCGGCTGCGCCGCGCTAGGAACTCTGGGTCCGAACTCTTTGCGCTCTGTGACAAATACATCTTCACGAAAAGTGCGATTCATACGGGCTAAGGCCGCCTCCTTCCCAAACTTTCCGAATTCCGAGATTTCAGATTCACGATTTTAGATACCAGCTTGTCTCCCTTTCCCTCCGCTTCCGTTATGCCGACTCCCCTCCCTTCGAAAATCTATCGCGCCGTGCTCGCCGGCACCGGCGGCATCGCCGATGCCCATGTGACCGCCGTGAACGCGTCCCAGGGCCGGGTCATTTTGGTCGGCGCCATGGACGTCGACGACGCCCGCGTGCGCGCCTTTGCCACCAAGCAAAACATTCCCGGCGTGTTCACCGAATACGCCGCGATGCTGCGGGAGACAAAACCCGACCTCGTGATCGTGGCCACGCCGCCGGCCACCCACGCCGCGATGTGCATCGCCGCGATGGAAGCCGGGGCTTGGGCCTGGTGCGAGAAACCCCTCTGCGGTTCACTCGCCGATCTCGACACCATCGAAGCCGCCGAACGCCGCACGGGGCGCTACACCGCGGTGGTCTTCCAAATGCGCTTCGCTTCGTCGACCGCCCATCTGCGTGCGCTCGCGGCCTCGGGTCAGCTCGGCCGCCCGCTCGTCGCCGTCTGCAACACACTCTGGTATCGGGATCCGTCCTACTACGCCGTCCCGTGGCGGGGGACGTGGGCCACGGAATTTGGCGGCCCGACCATGGGCCTCGGCATCCACGCGATGGATCATCTGCTGCACCTGCTCGGCGACTGGTCCGAAGTGCGTGCCGTGGCGGCCACGTTGGACCGCGCCGTCCAGGTGGAGGATGTCTCGGCGGCGATCATCACCTTCGCCAACCGCGCCATCGCCACCGTCACGAACAGTGCGCTCAGCCCGCGCCAGGAAACCACCATCCGCCTCGACTATCAAAAAGCCACGGTCGAGCTCACCCACCTCTACAGCTACACGCGCGACCACTGGCGCTTCACACCCGCGGCCGGGGTCGAAAACGAAAAACTGCTGGCGGCCTGGCAAGATTTCCCGCCCGACGTCGGCTCGACGCACGCCGCCCAACTCGGCGCGCTGGTGGCAAACATGGATGCCGGCACCCGCCCGCTCACTTCCGGACCCGAGGCGCGCCGCACGCTCGACTTGCTCACGGCGATTTACAAATCCGCCTTCACCGGTGAAGTCGTGCGCGCCGGCTCCATCCGCCCGGGCGATCGGTTCTACACCGCCGTGAACGGCGGCGGGCCGGGGAAATGAGTCCACTGTCACCCAGGTGGAAATCATGCCCGCCGCCTCACCGCGAATGATTGTATTCTAGGAGCGGCTTTACGCCGCGATGAAATTGCGCGAATAGTCGATCGCGGCGTAAAGCCGCTCCTCCATTCAAGCACCCCGGAAATTGAATGACACCTTTCCCCATGAAACTCCTCGGTCTCCTCCTCCCCTGCCTGCTCGCAACCTCGGCCGCCGTGGCGCAAAGCGCCTTTCCCGGCCTGCAAAACATTCTTACGACCGCCGAATGGCAACGCGCCGGCCTCGACCGGCTCAGTCCGGATCAGATCGGCGTGATCGACGCCGCGTTGATCCGCCACACCCTGCGCACCGTCACGAACACGCCCGCCGCCTCTCCCTCGGCCCCGGCGGCGGCCCCGGCCGTCCCCGCCGACGCGACGCCCGCGCAAGCCGCCGCCGCGAAGTCGCGGTTCTGGGACAAATTCGGTTTCGGCAAGTCCGACGGACCGGACTGGCGCACCCAGCCCCCCATGGTGGCCAAGGTCACCGGGATGCGCGGCGCCAACGGCTTCGTCCTCGACAACGGCCAGACCTGGGAGGGCCAGGAGGCCATCCCGTTCGAAATCCTCGGGCAGTCCGTGACGATCGAGTCGCGCCCGCTCGGCGCCTTCGCCCTCAAGCTGAACGGCGATTCCCTCCCCGTGCGCGTGCAACGGGTGCGGTAGATTTTCATCTTTCTCTTTCCTCTTTATCTTTCTCGTTCTCCCGTCGTCTCTGTCCCTCTTGCCAATGTTCCAGACAGGAGAAAGATTAAGAGAACGAGGAAAGAGAACGATTCGTGCATTCCGAAATCGTTGCAATGAGATCGAAATGAAGAACCTCCCTCAGATGCAGAAAGGCCACAGATGCTGAGTCGGAAAGCAGACTATCTGCGGTCTTTCTGAATCTGCGGGAAGTCCCGCCCGAAACTTCCCCAACGCGCACACCGCCGATTGCACGCGGCGCGACAGACTTCGATCGTCGACAAGAACACGCGGAGAGTGTGAAGAATGCGGGCTAATGCTCCACCTCGCCAACCGCGAACTCCGCCTCGACCTCCTCGATCCCTCCGACCCGGCTGACATCGCCCACCAGGGCTCGCGGTATTGCTGGGGCGGTTACATCTGGCAGGTGCACGACACCAAGTTCGGCCCGCTCGTCTCCGGTCCGGAGTTTCCCAAACCCGACCCGACCGCTTTCAACGGCCAGGGCCTGCCCGAATCCTTCCGCCACCGCACCCGCGAGGGAAAACCCCTCACGTGGCAGGGCCGCGAGGGAATCGCCCTCGGCGCCGGCATGCTCGTCGCCGACGAGAAGAACAACGTCGCGCTGACCGCGCCCTGCGCCTGGACGGTCACGCCTTTCGCCGATCATCTCATTTTTCAAACGCGTCAGGCCGCCGCCGGGTTTTCCTACGAACTCACGCGCAAGATCGAACTGCGCGATCGCACGGTCACATCCTACACGCAGCTCACGAATGTCGGCGAGACGCCGCTCGCGCTGGAGTGGTTCCCGCATCCGTTCTGGGCGCTCACCGGCAGCCGCGCCCGCGTCGCCCTCCCCGCCGGCACCGCGGTCCCCGAAAACCCGGGCTTCGCGATCGCCCCCGACGGTGCGCTCACGTTCAAGCGCCCCTTCGTCACCAAGGACGACAGCCAGTTCGCCCTCCTCACGCTCCCGCGCGGCCGCGAGCTGTCGCTCTCCGTCGATCATCCCAGGCTCGCGCGCGTCACCTTCGCGACGAGCTTCGTCCCCGACGAGTGCCCCGTCTGGGCCAACGCCCACACGGTCTCGGTCGAGCCCTACCTGACGCTCCGCCTCGCCCCGGGCGCCACGCGGCACTGGCACGTGATGCACGGTTTCTATTCCGTGTAGGCCCCGCGCTTGCGCGGCGCCTCGTTCCCGGGGATGCGACGCCCCTGCAGCCGGCTGGAGCCGGAACGTTCAACGCTCAACGCTCAAGTTCGGCGGGGGCACATGCTCCGGTTGCGGTTTCGTCCAAGATATTTGGCAAATCCACCCATGGGAGCTGCGGGCGATACTCACAGTCTGACCCTGCAACTGGCGCGTCTAATTTCGGTCGATCGCGGTGCGGCAGCAGGGCAAGGGAATGGGTGGCAGGGGCATAAATTTACTGACCGTTCATTCCGCGGCCACCCATTCCTCTGCCCAATGGCCCCGACGACCGCGAAATCCGCACCGCTGCAACCTTCCACCGCGCAGATCTTCAACGCGCCGACACGATCCCGTCGGCTTCACCCACGGCGCTCGTGCCGCCGGCGCGCTTCACGTGCGACCAGCGCCACGAATTCATGTCCGCCCAGCGGCCGACGGTGAGGCGGACCTCGATCTTGTCGCCCACCGCGAAATCCTCGCGATCGGTGCGCAGCACGCGAAAACCCCAATGTGGCGCGCGGCCGGGATCGAGCGGGCCCGAGCCCAGACTGAGATCGTCGTCCACCAGGGCGCGGAAATAGACCGCGTAGCCGTCGAGCCGCCCGGCATTCACCACCTTGCGCGTGAAGGTGATCTCGTGCGGCAGCTCCGCCTCCTGCACCGTATGCAAATCGATCGTGAGCACCGGCGCCGGTTCGCCGAGGAAATGCTCGACCAGCGCGAGGTCACTGCTGCGGAGGTGATAATAATCCGGATCCTGCGGCCGGTGCCGTTCCAGCGCGGCGTAGTCGTAACCATGCACCTCGAGTTCCCAGATGAAGGGCACGTGCCGCCCATCCCGGATCTTAATCGGTTCGCAAAAAAACTCGAAACGGCTCGGCAGGATCAGGCCACCCGGTTTCAACAGCCGGTCGCGCAGATCGCTCACGTTGGCCATCATCGCCTCGTCGAAGAGGCCGTCACCCATCTGCTCGTGCAGAATCACATCGACCCGTTCGGCGACGGAAAAATCCGTGCTGTGGGTGTCGAAAAACTCGACCCGTTCGATCCGGTTGGCCGCCGCCAGGGTGCGGGCATGCTTCAAGATTGGGGAATGATCGATCGCATAGACCCGCGCCGCGCCGCGGCGCGACGCGAGCGCGGCGAGAATCCCGGTGCCGGTGCCGAGATCGATGACGCGGTCGCCCGGCTGGATATGGCGTTGAATCGCCGCGCGGTAAAACTCCATGCGCGGCCGGTCGGCCAGCATCCGCTCCTGCTCGTGCAAGCCGGAAAAATAGCGGACGTTGAAGTCGCGATAGCGCTCCTCCGGCGATTGCGTCGGCGCGAGCCGGCGCCGGACCGCGGCGAAGAGACGGGCGCCGAGGCGCCGGAGAAGTGGGAGCATCATGAATTCCCGGCGCGCGAGGCGACCGGATCGGAGACGCTGCGGCCCGGCCCCGCCAAGAGCAAGCGGAAGCCCGGGCTTTGCGCATCGCGGCAGCCGCAACCGCCGGACTCGAACCACTGGGCAGAGTAGAGAGGTCACTGAGGCCCGGCAGGACGTCAAAGAGTATACCACCGAAAATGAACGCCCGCTTTTCCGCTCGGTGGCCTCTCTTTTCTCTCCGTACTTCACTGTCTGAACAGGTTGTCTTCCTGCGTGCAGCTTCCAGCCACGGAAATTGAACCGCAGGTAACAATGAGAACGAAGCATCGTTCGGCTCCCTCCGGGCTGAAGGCCGATCACGCTCCGGACCGAAAGCCGCTCCCTTCGTTTGCTGCGGGGCCTTCGGTGCGTCGGATTGAGGTTCAAGTTTTGCCTACCCGGCCGGAGGCGGGTTGCGATCTCGGACTGCGGTAGGCCGCGATTGATCCGGACCGACCATGTCTGCGCCGATTTTGAATTAACCGCAAAGTGGCGATCAGAAGTTTTCGACTCGATGCGCTGCACGAGCGGGCTGTCGTCGGGCTTCCCCGGGACGATCGCCGGGCCGCCGTCCTTGCGCCGGGCCGTCGCGTGCTCGAGACGATCAAGCCGCAGGTCGGCCTTGCGCGACCCCGGGTCGGTACCGTGGCACGCGTAACAATTGTCCGCGAGGATCGGCTGGATGTGTTCGTGGAAGGAGCGCTTCTGCGCCGCCGGCGGCGCGGTCCCGGCCTTTTTCCCGGCTGGCGTCACCTGCGCAAAACAGAACGGCGAGGGACGCGGCGGAGAGACCAAGAAACAAGGTGCGGCGAATCATGGGGTGGGAAGGGCGTCGAGGAGTGAATGCTTTCTCCGGCAGAACTCAGCCCACGATCAGCCTGATCGGAGCCACGCTGAACGTGGCGTTTTCAATTCGAAAGTTCAGCGCGACGACCGGCACCTTATCCCGGCAGGTTGTTACGGCTTGGTCTCGACCTTGAGATCGGTGACCGCTTTTCCCGCCTGATCCAGGAAACGGACGCTGCCCTGCCAGTTGTTCTCCTCGTTCACGACCTTCAGCACGAGCACATTGACGCCTTTCTTGAGAATGACATTGGTCGCCGCGTCTTCCGCCTCCTTCTCGAGCGTCCGCGTGTCGGTGAACTTCACGAGTTCCTTGCCGTTGAGATACACCTTGCCCTGATCGTTGCTGTTCATCTTCAGCGTCAGGCCGGTTTTTTCCCCGGAGGAAACGACGTAGGCGACGGCCCACGCGACGACGTGTTCGCTCTGGTTCGAATGGAGTTCCTTGAAATCGAGGTGGAAATCCTTCGCCGCCGTCTTTTCCCACGTGAGTTCCTTGCCGCCGACCTTTTGCACCGCGCCTTCCCGGGCGGAAGGCTGCGCCTCCTCGGCAAATTGCTTCTTGTCGAGTGCCTCGGCGCCGGAGCTGTCGCCGATCGAGAACGGAGCGAGGACGAGCCAGTCGCGAATAAAACCTTCGGGGTCGGGTTTGCCGTTTTGGGCGGCGGCGGGGAGGACGACGGAAACAAAGAGGGCAAGGGTGGGGATGAGCGGAGTTTTCATGGGAGGTGGTTGGACGGGGGACAAATTCAGGCGGCCGGACCCGGGACTTAAAGCCGATAGCGCGTACGCGGCGAGCGAAGAAGTGCGGCCGATCGCGAAACGGTCCGGGACTGGCCGCATTTTTGATATCGCCCCGCTGAGAAAACGGCAGACATTGGATGTTCTCCGGCACGAGGTGCCGATTTAGCAGACTGTGGGATGGAGCGTTCATCCCCGTACCGCAGTTTCGAATCAACAACGTCAATTTCTCTTCGAGTCCGACAGGCTGCCAACCATGCGTCTCCACGCCATCCGCTCCGTCGCGCTTTCGCAGCCGCACACGACCGTCATCAAGCAATGGGGCGAGCATCTCGTGTTCAAGGTCGCGGGAAAAATGTTTCTGATCGTCGGACTCGACGGTGAATTGATCGATGGTCTAACCATAAAGTGCCTGCCGGCGGAATTCGACGCCCTGACCGAAATCGACGGTGTCACCCAGGCGCCCTATTGCGCCAAGCGCCACTGGGTGCGCGTCGGCGACCTCACTGCGCTGCCCGCCCCGGAACTCGACCGCCTCATCCGCCGCAGCTACGATCTCGTCATTGCCAAGCTGCCGAAGAAAACCCAGGCCGCGTTGCGGCGGACGTAGGACCGAGGCGCGATCCGTTTATTCAGCTCGCGTTCGCGACCAGGTGCAAACCGGTCTCGTTGGAGCACGCTCGATGGCCATGGCTTTCTTGGGCTTCAACTCCGACCCACGGTGCACTTTCGCGTGGAGCGTTTGCGCCGGCACGCCGACGCGACAGGCAACTGCGTTGAGGTCGAGCAACCCGGCCGCGCCTTGCGGTTCCACCTTCGCAGGACCAGGCGCCTAAATGCGCGTTCCGCGCTCGCGGGCGATCTCGAGCCACTCCGCGACAGCGGACTGCCTTTCGCGGGCGGATTTCTAGTAAGTGTCGCCGTGCGCCGCGCAATACTTAATGGCGGGGGAATGCGCGACGAAGCACGCGTCTTCGTTGCTCCGTTCGATGACGGTGGAATACGCCGTCGATTTTTTGTTTTTCATAACTGATGAGCGCTGCTGAGGTCGCGGACTTGTCGGAGTTGATCGGGTTGGCGCACGGGTCCGTTTGCGTTTCCACCCGGCGCCCTCCCCTGATACCTCTTCCGGATCCGATTCCCTTGAAAATCCAGTTTCCCACGAGCAAACCGATTGCGCCGTCAGCGTGACAGAAGCCATGACACGGCTGACTTCCGAACGCGTGAAGCTCATCGGAGTGGTCGCACCCGCCCCTCTGTTTGGCGTGGGCCAACGGCGAGGTGGCTGCGCACAGGCAGGCGCATGGTATCGCGCTCGCGCCCAATCTGCTGACGGTCATGCTGACCAGCCTCGAAGCCGCCGGTTTCACCGAACGTAAAGTTGAACACAAGCAAACCGGGCGGACCAAGGCTCGGGCCGCCAACCATCGCGTCCCGGCGCGGGCAATGGTCCGCCACGGCGCGCAGCTCACTTGTCAGTTCATCCGGCTACCCAGGAATTACCTCGCCCAAAAACCCCGTGGCGGGACGCTCTGCCGCGTTTCCAGCTACGTCTGGAGGCGTACTTGCAGTTGTACTGCCGGCCACCCATGCTGGTCTGGAAATAAGCCATGCGCCGGCCGCCCTGCGGCCAGTTCGGGCGGTCTTTAGAACGTCAGCCGCGCCGACACTGAGAACTTGCGCGGCTCGGGATAGTAGAAGGGCCCGCCGGCCGTCACGCGGGACGGGTTGCGGACGTCGCCATTGCGCGGCCGCACACTGGCGCCGTAATAAATCGGATCCTCCCGCGCCAACAGGTTGGACACATTGAGATTGAGGGAGAGCTTCCCGATGCTGCGCAGCTTCATCTCATAGGCGAACGTGGCGGTGCCCATGAACCACGCCTTCATGTAGACCGGCGTGTTGCCGTCGACACTGGGGTCGTCAATGGCCGCAAGCGGATTGGCGGGATTGACGACCGAGTCGTTGGCCCGATTGCCGATTTGAATCTTGCTCCGATACTGCACGCCGCCACCCACCCGCAACCCCTTCAGCTTACCTTCACCAAAGCGGTAGTCGGTATAGAGGTTGGTCGTGTACTTGTAGTTGTTGTTCACGATCTGCAAGGCCGGGTCATTCGAGCGTTTCCACACCTGCATCGTATTCCACGCCGCCACCGCGGTGGCGACATCCGGCGATTCGCTCGCGAGCAGGGTCGTGGAGCCCACGTTGTTCGCGTCAAAGCTGACCCCGGCATCCTGGGCGACTTGCCTGAGCGTGGCTTCGTTCTTGGCGAGGTAGGCCCACGTGTCGGAGTAGCGATTCGACGCCTTGGTCTCCGGGAACGCCAGATTGTAGGTGAGGCGCCAGTTGTTGGTGAGGTTGGCCACAACCTCAAACTCGTAACCCGTGGCCTTGCTGTCCTGATAGTCATACCATTCGAGGGGAACGACCGTCAGTCCGCGGTTGTTGCGGCCCGTCGTGGACAGGTCGCCGACGACGTTGGCCTCGGTAAGTTGGCGGAGGAAGCCCTGGCCGCCGATGATCGTGTGGTTTTGCGTCGTCCCGTAGGTCGAAAGGGAGGCGTTGAGGCGGCCGCCCAGCAGACTGAAACGGATCCCCGCATCCCAGCCATCGGAGGCCAGCGGACTGACGAGATTGCCGTTGAGTTCCTGCACCGCCCGTGACGTGTCGTAGGTCTGGGCGTAATTGTAGAAACCGCTGAGCCAGGACTTCAGGTGAAACACCGATCCATAGGTGACGGTGCTGACATACTGGTCGATGTCGGGCGGGTTGTAGAAAGACTTCTGCGCCGCGGTCAGATCGAAGTAATTCGCAGGCGCGCTGGGATTGGTGTAGAAGGTCTTGCCGTCCCAATCAGCCGGATACGAATTAACCGCGTTGGTCCGCTGGTTCCACGTCCGGTTCTGGAAGTGGTCCCGCCGGGCGCCGGCCAGCACGGTGACCCGGTCCTTGAACAGCTTGGCGAAGATCGAGGTCTGCAGGTTGTCAAAGGTGCGCTTGGCGGTGCGGTTGTCGGAGTCGGAGGCGTAGAGCGCGAGGTAGTTCTCCACGGGGTAGGTGGTCGTGGTGTTCGTCGGCGCGTTGTAATAGGAGACCTGCGCGGGGGGCGCATAGATCTGCACGGAGTCCCTGAGATAATAACGGTAGCCAAAGCCATCGAAGGTCGGGCGTTGGCGCAGGTCGGCGTTCCGGGCCATGCTGGGAGCGTAAATCCGGACGTCGGTGTCCCGGGTCGTATGGCCGGCAAGCACGTTGAAGCGGAAGGAGCCGAAGCGTGTGTTGTCCCGGACGTACGCGGCGGCCACCCGCGCCTCGTCAAACCAGTCATAGCCATCCCGCAGATTGACCCGGGTGTTCTCGGAATAGGGCTCGAGGTAGAAGGGATTCGGCTGCCCGTTGGGCAGGTTGCGATTGATGTCGATATACACGTTGGCCAGGTCAATCGCCAGCGAGTTGGTGCTGCGCCCTGAATAGGTGTGACTGTAGGCCGCTTGCAGGAAAAGGTGCTCTCCCACCTGCTGATCCGCAAAGGCGGAGAAGTTCTGCAACAGCTGGATGAACGTCGGGAGGTTGGACGGCATCGTGACCGTCGAGCGGTTGGGGACGAAAAACTTGGACTTGCTCGTCGCGGTCGTGAAGCGGTTGGCCGGTTCGTTGGGGATGTCGATCATGTAGGACCCCCCGGCGCCCAATTGATTGAAATTAACGGGCAAGACGCCATTGACCGGTGTGGTCGTGGTCGCCGCTCCGCCCAATGTTCTCCACTGGTTGAGGTAATTCGTCACGGTCGAAAGGCCGCTGACGCCCGGTACAACCAGGTTGAATTCGTTGGCGGCGTTGCCCAGGCGCGTCACTCCCGCGGCGTTCGCGGACGCAAACGTCGCGGTGGCCGCCGAGAAGACAGTCGCGCCATCCCAGCCCGAAACCTGATCGTTGAGATGCGACAGGGCCAGCAGTTCATCCTGCCGGTAGTTTTCAAAGTCCACCCGCAACTGCGTCTTCTTCCACGGGCGGTAGGAAGCGGTCAGATAGATGCCCTTGCGGCGATCGAAAACGCGGTCGCGCCAGGAATCCGAATCCTGCCAGAGCAGGCTCGTCCGCACGGCTACTTTTTCACCCAGGGGTTGGTTGAGATCGAGGGTCACGCGTTTCGCGCCGTAGTTGTCCCCACTCAATCCGACCTCGCTCACACCCTTGCCGAACATGGCCTGCTTGGTCAGAGCGATGGAAGCGCCGCCCAGGCCGGCGTTGCCGATGAGCAGGGCATTGGTGCCGCGGGCGAAGTCAATGCGCTCCTGACTGTAGGTGTCGGTGTAGCGTCCCAGTTCGAAGAAATTGCGCAGCGACTTGGTCACCACGCCACGGACGCGCGTGCGCGAGCCGCCGTCGCCGTTGAAGATGCGGTCCGAGCCGTCGTCGCGGACGACCGACGAATTCACCGCCCACTCCATGGCCTGTTCAGTATCGATCAGATTGAGGGCCTGGATGAATTCCTTGGTGATGACCGAATAGGCAAGCGGCGTGTCCTTGAGGTCGGTGGACATCCGGCCGCCAGCCAACGAGGCGGCGGCCACGAAGCCGACGTCGCGGCTCGTGCTGACCGAAAACGGTGAGAGCACGACGGCCTCCTCTTTTTCCGGCGCAATGACGGCAGAGCCGGGAACCGTCTGCGCTGACAGTGCGGCGGTGGTGAAGGCGACAAGCGCGGCGGTGAAGCGGGCGGGCAGGGATTTTTTCATGGTCTGGGACGGTGCGGTTGTTTGCTGGAGCGGCGTCTCCGTGGCCGGCCGCCCGTTGCGGTCGCGCTTCACCACGAAGGCACCTGTTGGCGAAACGAAACCGTGGAGGTAGGCGCGCAGCGCACGCCTCGTGCGGCTGCACTTCAGCGGCGAACCATTGCGACACGCCCACCGCGGGCGGATTTGCCCCCTGCGACAAGCTCAGGCCAGGCCCCGCCGGCGGATTCGAAGGGGACAGCGGAGATTCGCCGGAATCGGACATCGCAACCGCAACTGAAAGCATCGGCTCCGGAACGGCAATCCTCGATTTCCGACTCGCGTCGAGCAATTTACCGCGAGGCCTTCCAACTCGGCGAACTTGCGCACGGACCCAAAGTGAATGAAATCGCATTCGCAGGATTAGCCGATGCGGGCGGAATTGGCCGTAGTGGCGCCGTCGCTCATCACGTTGGTCATGTTGCCGCCGAAGCCGCGGATCGAGACCGACGTGGGCATCTCGTCCTCGTAGCCGACGGTCACACCCGGGCGAGAGCGCATAAACTCGGCAATGTTGCCCTCTGCGACGTCGCCGAAGGCGTCGGTGGAGACGACGTTCTTGATGTTCGGCGCGAAGCGCTGCTCGTTGGTCGCCAGCGCCTCGCCCTCGGTGAGTTTTGAGGAAGTGAGCACGAAGGGATCGAGCTTCACAACGCCCGGCTTGTCGCCGACGGCGGCGCGGCTGGTGAGGCTGACATTCTGCTCGAGGGCCTGGCCCGGCGCCACGTCGAGAGTGACCTGCTGGGAATCGAGTCCGAAGTAGAATGTCTCCAGCGTCACCTGGTCGCTCGGGACTTGCGTGAGACGAAACGTGCCGGAGTTGTCGGTGAAGGCGGTGAGGGCGGTGCCTTTGACGGTGCCGCGGACGTTGCCGAGGTATCGGCCCGTGACCTCGCTCTGCCCGCGGCCGGAGACGGAGCCGGTCGCCGAATTTCGGGGGAGGAGGAACCGCCTCCGCTTTGCGCCTGGGCGCAGGGAACGGGGCCGGCAGCGTAAATTGCACACGCCGCGATGAGCAGCAGGTGGTTGGCAGAGGGCCCCATTCGCTTGAGAGGTTGGAATTCTATGAGCCGTCAGAAGCGGAAAGTGTTTGTCACGAACCACTGCCGGTCTGGCGGGATGCGGACGATGGCGGCGCGGCCGTCGGGATTGGTGCTGACTGGAATGAGCGAATCTGAGCCGATCAGGTTGCGCACATTGAGCTGGATGCGCCAGGCGACCCGATCCTTGAAGATGCGCCGCTTGTAGCTGATCCAGCCGTCGCCGTTGAACTCGGGGTCGCCAAAGAATGGCTTGGTCAGGTCAGGTTGGATGATGCCGGCGGAGTCGATATAGTTGGGATAACCGGTGGCGACCTCCGATTGCCAGCGGGCGCCGGCGCCGATGCCCCAGCCGCGGAGGCGTCCGGAGAAGTCGTAGCTCACGACGGCGTTGACGCGCCATTCGCGTTGCTCGAGGGACTTCGTGCCCTCCTTCGCCACCTCGGCGGCGATCGGCCGGGTCACGTTGTTCTCGAAGCGGCCGAAGTGCGAATTGGTTTCGCCGAGCGTGGGGCTGTCGAAGACGTTTCGCATGGGAGATTTGTCGATGTTGGCGCGCATCTCGGCGGCAAACTTGCGCATCTCGGGCGCGATGTCCGACTTGATGGTGTTCTGTTGGGCGACGTTGAGGGACACGCGGAGGCCGCGGGCAGGATTGCCGGTAAGGTCGAACTCCCAGCCTTTGGCGACAAAGGACGAGGTGCCCACGGCGCCGAGAATCGGATTGCCCACGAAGCGGCGCACGCCGTTGAGGGTTTCGATGCGAAGATTGCGGATGCCGCGCGTGGGCTCGGGGAGGAAGTTGATGATTTCCTGATAAGCTCGGGCGAAGGAAGGCACGCCCGCCTGGGTCAGGCCGACCTGATCGAGGGTGAAGCCGTTGTTCTCGGCGTCGAGCAGGCGCTGCAGGGACAACGTCTCGTGGCCGCTGAGCATGGTGGTGACCGCGCCCTGGAGCGCCGGGTTGGTGAAGCCCGTGCCCGCCGTCTCGAAGTGATTCACCCGGGCGGAGAACTTGCCGCCGAAGAGCTCGAACATGAAGCCGTATTCCTTGGTCGTGCCGGTGGGCGCAGTCTGGAGGTTGTTGTAGACATCGCGCCGGGCGCCCACGGGGCTGAAGTTTTCCGAGCGGTTGGCGAAGACGCGCAGATCGGCGCCGAACGGGAGGCGGCCGAGGAGCTTCGCCGGATAGTTGGCGACGACGCTCCACGTGAGCGTGTCGCCCTTGGCGACATCGGAGGGCGCGCCGCGGAGGCGGATCGCCGCCGGATCGAAGTCGCCGATCAAGAGCCGATCGCTCGTGAGCGGATCGGTATCGTTGTCGAAGTTGACGCGCTCAAATGTCTTCTGCTCGTCGCGGCGGAGGCCGGCGATGGTCACGACGTGGCTGTCGAGCCAGTAGCTCTGGAGACTGGCGACGGAGGATTTGATTTCACGGCGGCCGATGTTGCCGGAGCGCAGGAAGCGGCGGATGTCGATGGCCGTGGTGCGCACTGTCCGGCTGGCGGCGGGGAGGGTGGTGGGATCGAAGTAGAACATCTCGTAGCGATCGCCGTCCTGCGGCAGGACAACGTCGGGGATGGAGCCGAGGCGGACGGCGGAGCCGCTCGAGGTGTTAAGCAGCGACGGCCCGACATAGACCGCCGCCCCGATCTGACGGCGGAAATTGTCGCTGTTGCCGGCCAGCATGGTCGTGAGGTTGAGGGTCTGCGCGTCGGTGGTGAGGCCGAAGGTGCGGCTCCGGGTCTCGATGGTGTTATCGAAATACATGCCGGTGAGCGTGTGCTTCCCAAACCAGAATGCGCCACGGCCTTTGCCGAACAGATCCTTGCCGTCGAGCGTGACGAAGGCGGTGGCGCGCGCCGCCTCGCGATCGGTCCGGCTGTCGTTCGTGTTGGCGGTGTCGACCACGTAGTAGGGCCGGCCGAGATTGGGGTTGGGCTGGTCGTTGCCGAGGTATTGGTTGATGTCGATGCGCACCTCGGAGGTGCCGCCGTTGAAGGGTTGCCGCCGGTCGTTGCGGTAGCGCTGGTAGTCGTAGCTCAGCTCGACGCCGGCGCGACCACCCCACAGCGCCTGCTCGAGCGTGACGGTGTGCGCCTGGAAGTCGCGGTCCACCCGGTTGGTTTCGCCGGAGAAAAGGTTGTTGTAGAAGTCGAAGACATTTCGGTCCTGCAGCGAGGGATTGTCGAAGCCGGGAAAGAACGCGGTGGCATAGGCGTTGGTCGTGGCGTAGATGTCGAAACGGATGCGACCCGGCACGCCCGTCCACAGGATGCGGCCCTGGCCGCCGGCGAGGTTCGCGTTGGCGCCCGTGAGGCCCTGCGTGGGCCGGCCGGCCTGCGGGTAGATGGCATTGAACTGGAGAAAATTCGGAATGCCGGTGTGGCCGATGATCGACTGCTGCGTGCGGCCGTCGATCGTCGCCCGGGGCACGAAGGTGCCGTCGTCGTAGTAGGCGGGGAAGACCGTGCCGGTGAACTTCTGCAGGTCGCGCGAGGGCAGGCTCCACCAGGACGAGATGCCGTCGGAGGGCGGTGTGACGCTCGGTGGATTGGCGGCGAGGTCGCCGTATTCGGTGTTGGCGCGGAGCGTGGTGGCGCCGAGCACGCGGCTGCCGCGATTCTCCGCGAGCACGGCGGTGATGGCGCCGAAACCGCGCTGGTCGCGCTCCCAGGCCGGGCGCTGCTTATACTCAGCGCGCTTGTTGAGGCCGGCGATCCGCACCACCACCCGGCGCGGGATAATCTCGCGGTTGAGATCAAACGATTCGCGGTGGGAGCCGCGCTGGCCGATTTGGAATTTGGCCTCGTAGAAATTGCTGCCGAACACCGGCGGCAGCGTGGAGTTGTTGATCACGCCGCCGGGACTGCCGATGCCGAAGAGAAGGGCGTTGGGGCCGCGGTTAATGGTGACGCGCTCCGTGTTGTAGGAATCGAACGGAATGTCGGAGAGGAAGTAGTCGCGCGTGAGCTCGGCGGAGGCGAGGCCGCGCACCCGCTGATTGCGCTCGGGCTCGGCGCGTGCCCCCGCCTGTTCGGGGCGCCGATCGGAAATGGATCCGCCGGCATAGTTGCCATCCGTGCCCCCCACCTCGGTGCCGACCGTATAAGGCAGCAGCGTGCCGCTGTCGTTGGACCCGATATCGACGAGAAATTCCTTCGTGACGACGGAGATGGAAGTGCCGACATCCTTCAGTGGCGTGTTGAGCCGGGTGCCGGCGAGCGTATTGGTCGCGGTGTAGCCGACGTCCTTCGAATCTGATACGGTGAAAGCGGACAGCGTGACGGTTTGATCGGCGCGCTTGACGGCGGAGCCGGCGGTCGGCTGGGCGGACGGGAGCGTTTGGGCACTGGTGGAAACAGTGGCGGCAATCCCGACGATGAGGAGGGCGAGCGGGGTGGGGAGTGAGCTTTTCATAGACTACGGCGGGTTGTGGGTTGTCGCGGGGCGACAGCGACTCCGCAGTCGCGAGACGAATAACAAAGGGTGGCAGACGCGCAAGCTATGGTGCGCGCTTGGCGGTAGAAATTCAGTTGAGAGTTGAGTGGCGAGGGTTGAGAGCAAAACCAAATGGTGAGTCACATTTTCGGTCGGGATAAAACGCCGTTCGATCTGAAGATCGAACCCTAAACTCTCATTCCTCAACTGCACCCCATCGGAGGGGACCGGAAACGGGCGTCTCAGTCGAGCAATCGTACGCACTCGGCGACGACGGAGCGTCGCCCTCCGAAACGAAACGTATGCTTCGGCGGGCTGCGCTCCGTCGCAGCTGAGGGCACTCAAATCCCAAAGAGACCGCGTTCACTTCAAATCCAAGTCCTTTGCCCACACCTCATGCCGGACCGTGAGGATCCGGACGATTTCCGGCTGACTGCATCGTGCGGCTCAGAAGCTCACTGTCGTCGTGATCGCGAAGCTGCGCGGGGTTTGGAAGACATAGCTGAATTCCTGGGTCTCACTTGCATCGGTCAGGATCGGTTTGGAAACGTCGAACAGGTTGTCGATGTTGAGCTGGAACTTGAGAGTGCGGGATTTCTTAAGACGCACATCATAGGAGAGCATGGCGTTGGCGAGGGTGTAGGCGGGGCCGTAAATGATGGCGTTCTTCCTCGTGGTGTCGAAGCCGACGACGACCTTGCCGCGGTGGTTGGCTCCTCCGCCGACGGTGAGGCCGCGGAGAAATCCCTCGTGGCTGCGGAACGAATAGGCGGTAAAAAAATTTCCGGTGTATTCGCGCAGCTGCCGTCGCGTGGACCCGGCACCAGCGGTGTTGCTGCGATAGATTGCCTCTGCTTCGCGCAGCGCGGTGAGCACCGTGGCCGGGCCGCCCGTGACCGGATCGGGGTTTGGGATGCCGGCGACAATTTCGCTGCCGAGTAACCGGGTGGCGTTTTGCATCCACAAGGGGCGGTTGCTCTCGAGGTAAAGGCCGTTGCGCGGGAAAAGGGACGAGGCGACCTGGTGAGTCTGCGCGGCATTGATCGCGAGGCGCCAATTCGGTGTGGGATTGGCGGTAATTTCGAGCTCGGTGCCCTTGCCGCTCAGATCCTGGCTGTCGGACGCGGGTGCACGCTGCAGGTCGGACTGGCCGATGGTGCGCCAGATCGAGTTCATGAAATTGTTGAAGTTGTTGTCGTAGCCGACGGCGGCGTTGGCGTCGTCGGTGGTGTAGCGGGCGATTGAGACGTTGACCTTGCTGTCCCACAGGCGGAAGCGCAGGCCGTAGTCCCGGCCCTCGCCCTTGCGGTTGCCGATCAGGGCGCCGTTGATGTCCTGGTTCGACTGGGGCCGAAAGCTGTTCGACTGGTTGTAGAAGGCCGCGAGCCAGGGGAGCGGATGCACGACAGTGCCGAAGGTCTTGGTGTCGCCCTGGTCGAACGCCTTCAGGCCGTTCTGCTGCCGGCGCGGATAAAGGCGCGTCACGGCGGCGCGGTGTTCGTTGAGGTCGCCGTCGCCGTCGGTGTCGATGGTGTCCGTCCAAACGCGCAGCCGGTCCCGGCGAAAACCCCCGGTGACGACCACGCGGCCGTCGAACCAGCGGCTCTGCGTGGCAAGCATCGAGGTGTCGGCGCGGGTGAGAAAATCGCGGCCGGCGTCGCCGGTGCGGACCATGGCCTCGGTGATGCCGTGCTGGCCCGCGAGGCGGTAGCGGTTCGGATCGGCGAGGCCGTGCCAGCGGGGATCAGGGTTCGAGAAATCGAGGTAGGTGCGGCGGAAAACCCCGTTGTTGCCGTTGGTGAAATCCAGCGGGAAAGTGACGTTGCCGAGGGGAGTGGTGTTGCGGTTGTCGAAGATGTCGTCGCGGTTGAGCGTGTCGGTGCGGCCGACGAGGGCGGCGAGGTCGTGGCGACCAAGCCAGCGATTACGGGAGGTGAGATCGAGCCGGTAGGAGGTCGTCAGGCGGTAGTCGTCGATTGTCCGGTCGGCAATCAGGAGGCCGAAATTGCGGCCCTCGATGTAGGTGCGGCCGACATTCGGATTGGGTTCGGTGGCGGTGACGACGCCGAGGGCATTGCTGGCGACCGGGCGCACAGCGTTGGGATCGACGCGCATGACAACCTCGGCGAAGCCGGTCGGCCGGTTCTGGGAGCGCGACTCGCGCTGGCGGTTGAACGCGGCCTCGATGGAAAAGTTGTCGCCGAGGCGTTGTTCGAGGAAACCGGCGTAGTTCTAGTAATAAAAATTGTTGGTCCAACCGGGGCTGGTGATCGCCGCCCAACGGGGATGCTTGGATTCATTGAGCACCGAGGCTCCGATGTTGGCGAGCCCGCTGGCGCGGGGGCCAACGCTGGCGATCCGACTGCCGTTCCAACTCACCGGAGGACCGCCGGAAAACGGATCCCAAACAACCGTGGGAACCGTGTTGGCCGTCGTGCCGCTTACCGCCTGACCGTAGGTGCTGGCAATGAGCCGGCCAGCGGCCTCCCAGCCGACGAAGCCCTCCCGGGCGGGATAGGGCTGGGCGTGCAACTGATCGACGTCGCCGTATTCGCTATCGAGGCGGATTTCAGTGCCCTTGAAAGGCCGATAGGTGGCCGCGAGTGCGCCGGCGCGACGTTCGGAAGACTTGAATTTGCGCCAGTCGTTTTTGTCCTGCCAGAGCAGATTGGCGCGGACGGCGAGTTTGTCCTTGAAGAGGGTTTTGCTGAAATCGTATTCGACGCGGTAGTCGTCCCAACTGCCGATGCGGGTGCGGAGCTGAGAGGAGTCGCGACCGAGGAGGGCGCGCTTGCTGGAGGTGTTGACGATGCCGCCGGGCGCGCCGACGCCGAACAGCACGGAGTTGGGGCCGCGGGAGAAATCGATGCGCTCGACGTTGAACACATCGGACGACAGCCGCCACGTGAAGTAATTGCGGCCGACGGCCGCCTCGACGAAGCCGCGGATCTGGATGTTCACGTCGTTCGCGACGAGGAAATTGCCGGTGAAGTTGCTGGTGTCCTCGGAGGCGTTGAGCGCAAAATTGAGCGAAGACTTGACGTCGAGAATCCCGAGGTCGGACAGGAATTCGGAGGTGAAAACCGAAATCGCCGCGGGCGTGTCCCAGATTTCTGAATTCAAGCGCGTGCCGGCGAGCGTGCTGGACGCGACGTAGCCGGCGTCGCGGGAGGTGTTGACCTGAAAAGGACTGAGGACGACGGCGCTTCATTTCGGTGCGGGGGAGGCGGTCTGTGCGACGGTCGCGGTCGAGGCGGCGAGCCAGCCGGCGAGGGCGGCGAGCAGGAAGCGGGCGGAAACGGATTTTTTCACGGGAATGGGTGGGATGGGAGGAGCAACCGGCAAGGCGGT
The DNA here is from genome assembly GCA_005792355.1 of Opitutaceae bacterium. Lineage (GTDB taxonomy): Bacteria > Verrucomicrobiota > Verrucomicrobiia > Opitutales > Opitutaceae > ER46. The sequence goes on along the minus strand of SXSC01000001.1, from coordinate 11,123 downwards.
GTGCGGAGGAAGATTCCAGTTGCCGAACATGTTTTCGGGCACGGTCCGGGCGACGATGACACGACTGCGAGGAGGACGCGCCTCCACTACCCGCCAATAATTGAGCATCCCCGTTAAAGGGGATGGCGCAAAGCTGGGCTTGGAGGGATACTGCGATGATGACTTTTGGCGGCAAGCGGTTCTTCGCGACGAGAGCATGGTGGGTCCAGATGACGGCTTGGCGCGTGCTGGTATTCTTGGCACTGCCGGGTGGTCTCGGGGAGGCGAGTGCGGGCCCGGCCACGCCGAACATCGAATTGGGCAGGGGTGGATTCACGATCGTCGTAGCCGCCGGGGAAGCACCCGCGGTGCAACGGGCCGTCGAGGCGCTCCGGCGCGACTTCCTGGGCGTGCTGGGCCTCCTGCCGGCGGTGCAACCCACCCTGCCCTCCCCCGCATCCGGGCCGGGGTCGAGTGCGCCGCGGCCAAGCCTCGATTGTAGACTCTCCGTCGCCGGCAAGGACTCTACGCCTGCGGCGTTCCTCCTTGCCGGTGCCTCCGATGCGAAATGGCAGAATACCAAAGTAAAATTGACCGTAATACCAAAGTACTTTTGGGAATGATACCAAAGTATTCCACCTTGGAGCAATGCCGACCAATCCCCAACGCGACCTCGCAGATTCGGGCGGAGCGGCGAAGCGAATACCTGGCGGCTCTGGAAAAAGCGTCGATCAAAGGAGAGGTCGCGGACTTTACCAAATTCGTGGCGGGAGAGATGAAGGCTTCGGCCATGCTCAAACCCTTTCGTCGCCAAGCAGGTTCAATCACCTGATGCGGCCGAAGATTCGAGGAAGATTTTTCCCCCGCGAACCCCGCGCGGCTGAACGGTCGAGACCTCCGCGGCAAATTGGCGGACTTGTCACGTGCGAAGCAGCCTCAGGACAGGGGAGCCCGAAGGGGTCCACCCGCTGGTTGCTCCAGGCGTCACGCCACCGCGCGCTGCCGCCGACCCGAGTGCCTTTCAACGGGCCCTCAAGGGGAAGATATTTCATGGTAGAACGGATGACCGGGGTTGATTGCGCCCGGGGCTGGAGGCGGGGGAATTGAAGGATTTGAAGGAGTCCCATTGGAGTCAGGTGCTTGAAAGAAAACAACTGAAGACGGCCGGTAAGACCGCGAGCGCGGTGGCGGCTGCGAAGGCGGGAGCTCCGTGGAAAATCAAGATGGCCCGGCGGCTGCGGGAGGCGGGGGCCGGCTATGCCTGGATCACAAGCGCGCTCCACCTGGGTAAGGCGAGTTCGGTCAGGGTCCATTAAAACGAATGCCGCTTTTTTCGCCATGATGGCGGCCGCGATCCAATCGTCTCCGGGCCAAGCGTGGTGCAAAACGGATTCATGCTTGCTCCGATCTCTGCGTCCTCCGCCGTCTCTGCGGTGCAACCTCAGCTCAGCTTCCCCAATCCTTTGACACCGCAGAGACGGGAGGAAACAAGCCCACGGGGTCAACCCGCTGTTTGCTGCGCGCCCACGTGCGCTTTGTCCTTCGACCACCAATCAGCGGGTTGACCCCAGAGCTGGCCTCCCCATTGGAGGGGATGGAATTCTAACCGCCGGAAGGACACACTGGATCGGGCAAGCAAGCGGGCAGGCGGCGGGTTTTGGAAATTTTTCGGTCTCAATTCCAGGGTCCGGCTGGAAAATCCTGGGCAGGAAACTTTCCGCGCGCGAGCGGCGCGTTGATTGCCGGGGCCCGGGTCTCCTGATCCCGTGAATTCCGAAACAAGCCCCTCACGGGTCGGGAGCCCCGTGCCACGTCGCGGGCGGTGACCGGCAAACCGCGCGCAGCATCAGCCAATTCATGCGAGGCCGGGCGGGCCGGACGGGCATATACTTGGTGCAACCAAAACAAAGCGCGGCTCCGTCCCGCTCCCCGGGCACCCAAGCCGCGCCACGAACCACCAACCATGGTGCAACAATGTCCAACCTCCTTCACGCCCGGCCGAGGCCATTTCTCGAGCCGGCGTATTGCAAGGCTTGCCTGCGCTGCGTCGAGGCCTGCCCGAAGCACTGCATCACGCCGGGCTCCACCCTGAACTCCACGACGGGCGTTGCCCCCGTCGAACTCCAGCTCGAACACTGCAACGGCTGCGCGCTCTGCGTGCAGGCGTGCCCGGAGCCGTTTGGCTTGCGACTCGACGAGGGCGTGTCGCACCTCGAAGGCGCATTCCGGCTCGAGGACCCCGCAAAGCTCTTCGGCCAGAAGCGCGTCAACATCTTCGCGGGGCCGATCGAGCCCGACGAGCGGATTCCGTTGCCCGCGTGCGGACCGCTCGTGCTCAAGGGCAACTACGCGTCGGCGATCGGCGCGGTGCTCGCGGGCTGCCGGCATGTGTTCGGCTACCCAATCACGCCGAGCACCGAAGGCGCGGAACTGATGGCGAAGATGCTGCCGGCGCTCGGCGGCGCGTTTGTGCAGGCCGTCAGCGAGGTCGCGGCCGTCAACATGATGTATGGCGCCGGCGGCGCCGGCGTGCCCGCGCTGACGTTTACCAGCAGCCCGGGCTTCAGCCTGATGCTCGAGGGCATCAGCTATCTGATCGGCGCGGAGGTGCCGGGCGTCTTCGTCAACATCATGCGCGGCGGCCCCGGGCTCGGCAACATCGCGCCCGAGCAGAGCGACATCAAGCTCGCCTGCCGCGGCCTCGGCCACGGCCACACCCACGCGCTCGTCCTCGCGCCGAGCACGCCGCAGGAAATGCTCGACCTGACGATGGAGGCGTTCGCGCTGAGCTGCCGCTACCGCAACCCGGTGGTCGTGCTGGGCGACGGATTTCTCGGCCAGATGACGGGGGTCGTGAAACTGCCGCCGACGATGCTCAGGCCCGGCCGGCCCGAGTGGGCCGTGTGGGGCGATCGGGCGCACCGCCACAACCTCATCAGCTCGATTCGCCTGGCGGAGCCGGACCTCGAGGCGCACAACGCGCACCTCGGCCGCAAATACGCCGCGATCGCGAAACGCGAGCAGCGCGCCGACCTCTTCCGCTGCGAAGATGCCGAGGTGCTCGTCGTCGCGTGCAACACCCCCGCGCGCATGGCCAAGGGCGCCGTCCAGGCCGCGCGCGCCCGCGGGATCAAGGCCGGGCTCTTCCGGCCGATCACGCTCTGGCCGTTCCCGATCGACGCGTTGAATCCACTGCTGCTGCACGTGGGACAAATCGTCGTCGTTGAGGCGAGCCCGGGCCAGCTCGAGGACGAGTTGCGCCTCGCGCTCAGCCATGCCAACCGCGTGCCGCCGCCCATCGCACACGTGCGGCGGGGCGGCGGCGTGTTGCCGCAACAGGACGAAATTCTCGCGACGATCGAGGAAACCCAGGAGGCGTTCCCATGAACACACCCGTTTTCTACGACCACTTCGAGCGCCACGCCCACGGCGAGGGCCTCAAGGGTCACAGCACGCACTACTGCCCCGGCTGCGGTCACGGCATCGTGCACCGCGATCTGGCCGACGCCATCGGCGAACTCGGCCTGCAGGACCGCACGGTGCTGATCAGCCCGGTGGGCTGCTCGGTGTTCGCGCACTATTACTTCGATGTCGGCAACTCGCAGGCGGCGCACGGCCGCGCGCCCGCCGTTGCCGTCGGCCACAAGCTCGCGAATCCCGACGCCATCGTCATCAGCTACCAGGGCGACGGCGACCTCGCGTCGATCGGGCTCGCCGAGACGATCTCCGTCGCGCAACTCGGGCTGCCCATCACGGTCATCTTCATCAACAACGCGATCTACGGCATGACCGGCGGACAGTGCGCGCCCACGTCGCTGCTCGGCCAGAGGACCACGACGAGCCCCGACGGCCGCGGGGCCGCCACGATGGGCAAGCCGCTGCGGGTCGCCGAACTCATCGCGCAACTCGACGGTCCCGTTTACGTCGAGCGCGTGGCGCTCTTCGATCCGAAGCAGCGCGTGAAGGCGCGCCGCGCGATCCAGAAGGCGCTGCGCCTGCAGGCCGAGGGCCGGGGCTACGCGTTCATCGAGGTGCTCGCGGAGTGTCCGACGCACCTGAAGCTCACGCCCGAACTCGCCGAGGCGTGGGTGCGCGACCAGATGTTGCCGGTCTTTCCGCTCGGCGTGAAAAAAGATGTCGCCGTCGAGCCGTGGTTCCAGCGTGAGGCTCCCAGTTACGACGTGGAAAGGATCCTGGCGCTCGCCGGCGCCGAGCCGGTTGCGTCCGGGGTGGAACCGGCGGTCCCGGCCGACGCGGCGATCGGTGACCTCAGCATCAAGTTTGCCGGCGCGGGCGGCGACGGTGCGCAGACCGCAGCGCTGCTTGTCACGCGCGCGGCGGTCGCCGCGGGGTTCGATGCCACGCACATTCCGAGCTACGGCCCGGAAAGCCGCGGCGGCACCTCGTATGCCGACGTGCAGATCGCCGCCGGCGAAGTGCTGAATCCCGCCGCGCCCGAACCCGACATCCTCGTCGCCTTCAATGCGCTGAGCCTCGCGAAATTTGCGCCGACCGTTGCGCGGGCCGGCGCGATTATCTACGACTCCAGCGTGATCACGCAGCCGCCCCCGCTGCCGGCGGGGTGCCGCGTGCTCGCAGTGCCGTTCACCGAAATCGCGGGCGACCTCGGCCGCCCCGTCGCGAAGAACATGGTGGCGATTGGTGCTTTGCAGGCGGCGACCGGACTGCTGCCGCCCGAGCATTTCGTTGCCACCTTGCGGCGGTTGCTGAAAGACAAACCGTCGTTGCTCCCGCTGAACGAGGCGGCATTTGCGGCGGGGCAGCAAGCGGTGACGATCGCAGCGGCGCACGCGTGAACGCGGAAGTCGCAATGGCCGTGTCGAATCCGCCGGGCGCACCTGCCGATCCATCCGCGTTTGTGCATGAAGCCGAGGCCTACGCGCTGCTCGTCCGCGCAGGCTGGGCTGTGCCGCGCCACGGCTGGCTCGACGCCGCGCCGCCGTTCACCGCCGGCGATCCCGTCGTGTTGAAGGGCCTCGGGGATGAACTCTGGCACAAGTCCGAACTCGGCGCAGTGAGCTTTGCGCCATTCGACGCCGCCGCGCTTGCGCGTGAAGCGGATGGAATGCGCACGCGCGTCGGGGCCGCGGGCCACCGCTGGCTCGGCGCGCTCGTCTGCGAACGCGTCGCCATCGCGCGGGCCGAGGGTCTGCCCACCGAAGGCTTCGTGTCGCTGTCGCGCCACGAGGCCGGCTGGATCGCGCTGGTCGGCGTGGGCGGGCTGCAAGCCGACGCGCTCGCGGCCCACGCGCCGCCGCTGCGCTGGCCGCTCGCCTTGGTGACGCCGGCGGACGCACTTGCGGAACTCGCACAACACCTCCTCGGTCGCGTGTGGCTCGGTGCGTTGCGCGGCACGCAACCACTGACAAGCCGCGGGCGGCTTGCGGCATTCGTGCAGTCGATCTGGTCGCTTGCCGGGCTGGCCGAGCAGGAGCGGATTGGGTTACTCGAGCTGAACCCGGTGGTGCTCGATGCGTTCGGCCAGCCACGCCCGCTTGACGCGGTCGGCCGCCGCGCGGCGCCCGCGCCGCCACGGCTCGCGCCGCAGCGGGGATTCTTGTCGGCGCTGACGAGGCCGAGCCGCGTCGCGCTGGCAGGCGTGTCGGCGAATCCCGATGGCGTCGGCCGCACGATTCTCGAAAAGCTCCGGCACTGCCCCGCGTTGGCGGGCCACATCGTCATCATCAAACCGGGAGAATCCGAAATGCTCGGCGTGCCATGCGTGCCGGACGTGGCGGCGTTGCGCGAGGCGCCGGTGGATTTGCTGCTGCTTTCACTGCCAGCCGCGACGGCGGCAAAGGTGCTCTCGGATCTGACCGCGCAAGGCGGCGGCGCGCGCGCGGTCGGACTCGTGGCCGGGGGGCTCGGCGACGGTGCGGACAAGACGGGACTCGGTGAGCGGGTGGCCGCGGAACTGCGCACCGCCCGTGCGGCGGGTCGCTGGACACCGACGGTGCTCGGCCCGAATTTCCTCGGGCACTGGGTGCCGGCGCAGGGGCTCGACACCTCGTTCATTTCCGCGGAAAAACTTCCCCTGCACACGCACAGCGGGCCGCTGGCGCTGCTGGCGCAGAGCGGGGCGTTCATTCTTTGCCGCCGCTCGCGCAATCCGCGGCTGCAGCTCGGGCTTGGCATCTCGCTCGGCAACCAGCTCGACGCGGCGTTGCCCGATTTCCTCGACGCGCTCGCGGAGGACGCGAGCTGTCGCGCGGTCGCGGCCTACCTGGAAGGCTTCGCGCCTGGACATCTCGCGGCGACGGTGCGGGCGGCGGTGAAGCTGCGGGCGCGCGGAGTGCCGTTCGTGCTGCTGCGCGCGGGTCGCACTGCGGCGGGCCAGGCGGCGGCGGCGAGCCACACGGGTGCAATGGCCGGCGACCTCGTGCTCGAGCGCGAGCTGCTCGGGCGTGCGGGCGTGAAGTTCGCGGATTCGATTGCGGCGTTCGATGCGGCGATTGCGTGGCTGAGCGTGTTTCCCGACCTGAAGGCGGGCCCGGTGGCGTTCATGACGAATGCCGGGCTGGAGGCCGTCAACGCGAGCGACCTCGCCACGCCCCTCCAGCCGGTCGCGACGCTGACGGGCGACGCGATGCGGACACTGGAGCAACTTCTCGCCGCGGAGAAACTCACGGGGCTCGTGTCCCCGCGGCTCCCGCTCGATCTCACGCCGATGGCGCGGACGCCGGTGTTTTTGCGCGCGGCGGAGTTGCTGTTACAAAGCGATGCGGCGGTGCTGGTGGTGGGGCTGGTGCCGTTCACGCGCAACGTGGCGACGGAGCCGGTGGCGGCCGCAGGGTTCGCGAAGATGCTGGCGGCGATCGCGCGCGCAGCGGGGAAACCGGCGGGCTTCGTGGTGGATTCAGGCAGCGATTTCGAAAGTTTCCGCACGGCGCTGGCGGAGTCCGGGCTGCCAGTCTTCGCGCGCGTCGAGGAGGCGATCGCGGGGCTGCACGTGCTGGGGTGAAGCTACTGGAACCCGCGCGTTGGGCTGCCACACCTGCGCGGTAGGACGGGTCACAGACCCATAAGCATCAACCTAAGAGAAAAGCCCGGCCATTTTCCACCGCGGCAACCGCAACCAAAGGAATCGAACCGCTGGGTAGATTCAGACATCACCGACGTGGGCCGATGACGACGCCAGCTTCGCCCAAGATGCTGCGGGCAATTTCATAGCCAGGAAGAGGATTCTGGAAAAAATTTCCGGAGCCGGAAACTGGGCCTTTTTTCCCGAGGGCTGTTGCACAGGGAATTTCGCTCCCACCTGTTCCTCATCATTTTTTCCAACGCTGCCCCCTTCGATCTGTTCCCCACTCCCGGTCTCACCCCCGCAGAATCAAGTCGCCTCTGCCTCACACGTCCGCCTTGCCATCCGCCGTCCCCACTTGCACTGAGTTCCTTGCCCGCAGGTTTACGCCACCCACCCTCATGAAAATCCGCCTGAACGTCACCCTCGCCCTGCTGGCAAGGCCGTTGCGGGCCGTTCCGCTCACGCCTTCACCACTTCGTGTTTCCGGATAAAGTCGGGATCGAGGTCGACCCCCCAACCGGGGCCGGTCGGGACCTGGATGCGGCCCTTTACGATTTTCAGCGGCGACGTCTTGCACTCGAAAGGCACGTGCGTGCGAAAGCCCTTGAACTCGTGGTGCGCACCCGCGTTGGGCATCGCGGCGGCGAAGGCGATGTTGTAGATGTAGCCGAGCCCGCCGCCCGACATGTGCGGAATCACTTCCTGGCCACAGGCGGCCGCCATCCGCGCCACCTTCATCGATCGGATCAAGCCGCCGAAATAATAATTGTCGGGCTGCACGACCTCGAGGCCCCCGTTGGCCAGCAGCCACCGAAAGTTCACGAAGCTCTGGTCCTGCTCGCCGTTCGCCACCGGCAGCTCGAGCGCATCGGCCACCGCCTTGATGTCCTCGAAGTGGTCATACATCACCGGCTCCTCGAAGTAGGCGAACTTGTGCTCCTGCAGGATCCGGCCGACGCGGATCGCGCCCGCCACGTCGTAGTAACCGTTGGCGTCGGCATAAAGCGTCAGGCCGGGAAACGCCTCGCGCACCAGCGGGATCAACCGCTCGGTTTTTCCCAGGGGCCCGCGGTTGCGCAGGTCGGTCGTCATGAACATCAGGTAGCCGATCTTGATTTTCAGGGCCGTCACGTCGTGCTCGGCCACGGCGCCCTGGATGAGGCGAAAACTCTCGTCGAGCGGCCGTTCCCGCCACTCGGTCGCGATGTAGACCGCCACCTGCGGGTGGTGAATTTCGCCGACGAGCTGCGGCACCGGCCGCCCGGCGATGCGTCCCAGCAGGTCGAGAATCGCGAATTCGATCGTCGCCAGCGGGATGCCGAGCGAGATGCCGTTGTAGCGGAAGTTGAAGCCGTAGATGAAAACCTTCTCCAGGATGAGATCGAGTTCCCGCGCATCCTTGCCGAGGAAAAACGGCTGCAGGTTTTGCAGGAAGATGGGAAATAACCGGCTCATCGTGCTGTGCGCGACCGAGAGACCTTCGGCGCCATCCTGCGAGCGCACGCGGCACAGGAAGTTGTTGCCGAGCCGCAGCAATTCGAGGCGCTCGATGATGATCGGGCTGGAAAACAATTCCCGCTTCAGGACGGGCCGTGCGAGCGCGGCGTCGATTTTCGCCTTCCGGGCCTCCACGTCGGCGGAACGGCGGTCGCCGGCCGCCTCGCCGGCACGGGAAACAGCCAGCGCCGGCGCGGAGAGTCCACCCAGCGCGACAGCGGAAAGAAATCTGCGACGGTCAGTGTGCATGATTTGGCGGGCTTGGGATTTGGCGCGATGCCGGACAAAGAGCGAGCGAGGAACTGATCGCAGTGGGGCGGGGCACCGAGGCGGAGGGCGAGGGCGAAGAACGGGACGGTCAATTCAGCCTCAGAAATTGAGGTGGGAAATTTTTTTGGTCGGAAGATTTTTCGGAGGACGAACCCGTCCCCGAGTCAGCGGCTGCCCGGGAGGCCGGCTTGGGGTGACGGTCCGAGCAAGCGCGCCAACTCGCTTTCCATCTGCTGGCGCACGCCCGCTGTCGCGGGTGAGCCCATCAGGTTGGTGAGCTCGAACGGGTCCTGCTGGAGATCGTAGAGCTCGTTCATCCCGGCGAGTTCACGGTAGCGGATGAATTTGTGGCGCTCGGTCCGCACGGCGTCATAGCCCATCTTCAGCGTGCGGGGAAACACGATGTCGGTCGTATACTCGATGAGGAAAGACTTGCGCCAATCCGCCGGAGTGCGCGTGAAAAGCGGCAGCAGCGAGCGTCCGTCGATCCCGGGCAGGGCCGGCGCGCCGGCGAGTTCCACGATCGTGGGCGCCAAGTCGGTCGTCAGGGCCATCCCGGTGGGCACCGCGCCGGCTTTCACCCGCGGGGGATAACGCACCAGCAGGGGCAGACGGATTGATTCCTCGTAGGCGAGACGTCGCTCTTCGCCGAGGCCGTGCTCGCCATAGAAGTAGCCGTTGTCGCCGATCACCATCACGACCGTCTGGTTCAGGGTGCCCTGTTTTTCCAACTCAGCCAGAATCTGACCGAGGCCTTCGTCCACGGCGGCGAGCATGCGCAGGCGGTCGCGGATCGTTTCATCCGGCGTGACGGTGTCCGGACCCAGCGGCTTCAAGCCCGGGATGGGGCGCTCGAGGGCGGGCTTGCCCTTGGGCGGCACCGCGTAGTTTCCCCGGCGGGGCAGGCGCGCGTCGGCGTAGAGAGTCTTGTGTCGCTCGGCGGGAATGAACCCGCCTTCGCCAATCGCCTCGGTGGTGCCATCCGCCCGCTGAACCTTGTTTGGATGAAGCGCCTTGTGGGACAACATCAGCAGGAAGGGCGCGGTGCGGCGCTGTCGAATGAAGCTCACGGCGCGTTGGGTGAAAATATCCGTCACATAACCCGGCGCGCGGGCCAGCCGGCCGTTTTCAAAAAGTTCCGGGTCCATCACTTCGCCCTGGCCCTTCATGGAAACCCAGGTGTCGAAGCCCGGCCGCGGGGTGGGATCGTTGCCCATGTGCCATTTCCCGATGAAGGCGGTGTTGTAACCGGCGGCGTGGAGCGTCCGCGCAAACGTCGGCAGCGCATGGCTGCGCGGGCTGCGATCGGTGTTGTCGAGGATGCCGTGGTGGCGCGTTTCGAGGCCGGTGAGAATGTTGGCGCGGCTCGGTGAACACAGCGGCGTGACCGCGAAGAAATTCCTGAACTGCGCGCCCTCGCGCGCGACGCGGTCGAGCTGGGGCGTGCGCGCGAACGGATGCCCGGCCGCGCCGAAGTCGTCGAAACGAAGATCGTCCACCACCACGAGCAGGATGTTGGGTCGCGCCTCGGCCGCGAAATTCGCCGACGCCACGACAAGAGCGGCGAACGCCGCGAGCAACGAACGCGCTGAGTGCTTCATGGTGGCAAGATTGGCGGCCAGCGGGCCTCACCGCAATGGCCGCTTTGGAATTTCAGCCCGGCGCTCAGTTACCAGAGACGGCCGAGGGGATTGTCGGTCGAGAGGTCGGCGCCGACTGCACCGTTGTGCGGACGATCCGGCCGCAGGCGTGCAGCGGCAACCGGACCCGAGTGCCCGGTTAGAGCCGCGCGTTGACGCCGCCGAAGAAGCCGGGCGTGAGCACGCGGCGCTGGCTCGGACGCGGGCCGCGGTCCTGGCCGGTCTCGTATTCGCGCAGCACGTTGTTCACATCGAGGTAGACGCTGAACCGGCGCGTGAATTGATACTGCGTCTTCACGTCGAGCGTATCGCGCCGGATGCGGTAAACGAGCTGCGAGTCCACGGCGTTGTACGTCTGGAGATAACGCCCACGGTGGTTCCACTGGAGGCGCACGGTGATCCACTTCGTTACGTTCGCGACGATTTTGTCTGTCCGGGAGCGGCGGTTTTCCAACCGCCGAAGAATCGTCGACCGACCGTATTTGGGCGGTTGGGAAACCGCCCCTCCTTCGGTTGCGGTTGCCGCGTTGGGCTACTATTGATCCATTTCTATCCTGGTTGAGACGATTTTTTGCCACCGAGATCACGGAGGGAAAAGAGAGGCCACAGAGCGGAGGAGCGGGCGTTCTTTTCCGGTGGTATTCTCTGTGACCTCCTGCCGGGCCTCAGTGACCTCTGTGACCAGCGGTTTG
>SXSC01000126.1 GCA_005792355.1 Opitutaceae bacterium | reverse complement strand
GGACCGGGAGAACCTTGGCGTGGGGCCCGCCGAGGGCCTTGGAGCGGGGCTGGCCGCGGGCGGCGGCGGCGGGGGGCGCAGTGGCGCGCGCGACACCGCGGATGGCGTTGGCGCCGAGCTTTGATTTGGTCGCGGTGCCATCGAGCTTCAGCATGGCGCGGTCGACGCCGATTTGGTCGCAAGCATCGTGGCCGATCAGCATCGGGGCGATCCGGGCCTTGACGTTGGCGACGGCCTTGAGCGTGCCTTTGCCGCCGTAGCGGGCCTGGTCTCCGTCCCGGAGTTCGATCGCCTCGTGCTCGCCGGTCGAGGCCCCGGACGGGACGGCGGCGCGACCGAGGGTGCCGGAAGCGAGGCGAACGTCGACCTCGACGGTCGGATTGCCACGAGAGTCGATAATCTCGCGGGCGGTGATGGCAGAGATGGTAGTATTCATGGTGGAAAAGTGCCGGAGCCCGATGCTTGAGACTCCGAACGTCGAGGAAAGGGCAGGGTGCGGGCGAGTGGAAGTGAAAAGTGCGCGGAGTCAGCCCGCGCCCGCGCAGCGTGCGTGATCCCGGCCGGCTGGTCAGTTGCCGCCGCCACCTTCGCTATTTGCCGGCCCGGCCGAGGCTCAACCCCATCGGTTTCAACTTACCGAGCTTCGTGAGAAAACGACGAAACGGACTGGCAATGCGGGGACGGGCGTCCGCGGGAATCTGCTCGTGAAAACCCCGTTCGAGGGCGAGTTGCGCCACGGAGATGCCGTCGTAATTGCGCGTCGCGATGCGCTCGCGCGTCAACAGAGCTGCGGGTAGCTGGTCGAGGTGACCCTCAAAGGCGGCCGCGTGCAGCGGCGTATCGCCGTTGTCGTTGCGGGTGAGCAGGAGATCGGGCGTGATTTGCGCGGCGGGAATCTTCGCGAGCTGGCCGGTTTCCGCCGCGGCATGGATCGCGGTGAAACCGGTCTTGCTGGCGATCACCAGGTTGTCGTGGGTGAGCAGCGCGGCCGGCACCTGTTCGAGGTGCCCGGCGATGGCGGCGGCGTGGAAAACGGTGTCGCCCGAGGTGGTCTTTTCGCAGAGCGCGCCGGCGGTCAGCAAGGGTTCCGGAATCTGAGAAAGATGCCCGTTGAACGCCGCCACGTGGAGCACGGTTTCGCCGCCGAGGTTTTTGGTGGCGAGATTCTCCGGCGCCAGAAACCGCGGGGGAATCCGATCGAGCGTGCCGTTTTCGGCCGCCTCGTGCAGCAGGGTGTTGCCGACGTCGGTTCGGCGCAGGAGAACTTCCTCGGTGACGAGCTCCGCCGGAATCTGGCCGAGATGGCCGCTGGCCGCCGCGACGTGAAACACGGTCACGCCCGCGTTGCTGCGGGTCCCGAGCAGGTCGGCATTGAGCAAATCGGCGGGAACCGTGGCGAGGTGCCCGTCGCGCGCGGCATGATGCAAGGGCGTGTAGCCGGCATCGTTCTTGAGGGTGAGATTGGCGGCGGACACGACGCTGACGGGCAATTCGGCGAGGCGACCGTGCCTGGCGGCCAGGTGCAGCGGAGTATTGCCCGAGGCGTTGCGCGCCAGCAGGACTTCGGCGCCCAAGGCATCCGGGGGGAGCTGGGAGAGTGTGCCATCGCGAATGGCGGCAAGTAGTTCGGGCTTTTCCATCACAGGCGGAATGGGAAGCAAACGGCGTTGGTGCACGCCTGGCAACCAAAAGCATTGGGGACGATCACGGTGGTGCGTGCTTTCAGTTTGCGTTGGTCCGTGGCAAAAAACAGCTTCAGCGCAATGAAACCGAATGACCCGGCGAGCGCCGCGCCCCAGCCAGCCCCCAAGGCCAGCGTACTGCTGGTGGACGACGAAAAGCCGTTGCTGGATGTTTTCACCGCGGCCCTGTCTCCAATCTTCGAGATCACCACGGCCGCGAATGCGCGCGAGGCGGACTTTATCCTGCAAAAGAAGACCTTCAAGGTCGTGGTGGCCGATCACCTGATGCCGGGCGGCAATGGCATGAATTTCCTCGTGCGTGCGCGCGAAGAGTTTCCCCACATGCAGCGAGTGCTCGTCACCGGTTACATGAAACCGGAAATGCTGCTGCGCAGCGTGAACGAGGCGGCTCTCTTTCGCTACCTGCTCAAGCCCGTGTCCATGGCGGAACTCACCAAGGTCGTCCGGGACGCCGCCAAGGCCCACGACCTCAGCGTCGCGATGGCCGAGTAGCGCGCGACCGGGGGGAGGGCGGGCCCGGAAATTTCGCCCGGAGGTACGGTGCGGTGGGGCTGCGTCGGGTCTGCAACAGACCGGGCAACCCGCCCTGATAGAGCAATTCGCCGCCGCCGGGCCCACCGACGGGACCGAGTTCGATGATGTAGTCCGCCTCGGCCAACAGGTCGAGGTGGTGCTCGATCACCACGACGGTGTGCCCCTGGTCGACAAGCGAGTGGAGGACACCGATGAGCTTTTCGCAGTCGCTCAGGTGCAACCCGATGGTGGGTTCTTCAAGCAGGTACAGGTTGCGCGGGAGCAGGCCGCGGCTGCGCTCGCGATAAGTCGCCAGGCCGGTGGAGAGCTCCGTGACGAGTTTAAGCCGCTGCGCTTCGCCGCCGGAGAGTGTGGGTGAACTCTGGCCGAGGGTCAGGTACCCGAGCCCACAGTCGACCATCAGCCGGCAGACCTGCGACAGCTGCGAGTGAAAATCGAAGAAGAGCGCGGCCTCCTCGAAGGTGAGCTGCAAGACCTGGCCAATGGTCCGGCCCTTCCACGCGATGTCGGCCAGTTCGGCGCCGTACCGCGAACCGCGGCAGTCGTCGCAGGGCAGGAAGGTGTCGGGCATGAAGGCCATCGCCAGCTTGATGCGGCCGGCGCCCTCGCAGGCCGGGCAGCGTCCGCCGGTGGTATTGAACGAAAAACGCGAAGCCGTGTATCCACGAATCTTTGACTCCGGGAGCGAGGCGAAGAACTGCCGGATGAGATCGAAAATCCCCAGATAGGTCGCGGGCGTGGACCGCGGAGTCTTGCCGATGGGAGCCTGGTCCACCTCGATGACGGACTTGAAGCCATGGGCGCCCCGCAATTCGGTGAAGGGCGGAGGCGTGGACGCCGCGGTGGAGTCCTCGGAGCTGAACCCGGTGGCCTTGACGAAATCGCGGCCGGTGAGCCTTGGCTTTCCGCGTTTGATGGCGTCGGCGGCCGCGGGCTGGAGCACGTCGCGGAAGAGCGTGGACTTGCCGGCGCCGCTCGGCCCGGCGACCAGGATGAGCCGGCCGAGCGGGAGGCGCAGATCGAAACCCTTGAGATTGCGGAAAGTGACACCCTGGAGTTCGAGCCAACGGTGTTTCGGCCCGGTGTCACCGACCGGTTGGGCTGGCGGGGGTGCACGGCGAACCAGATCCGTTGCGGCGCCAGGCTTCGGGCCCGGTTTCGCCGGGCCCGGCGACAACCCCCCACGCTCGATCGGGCGATAGGCGCCCCGCAACGGATGGGTGATGCCCTTGGCGAGGAAGAGTCCGGTGAGCGATTTGTCACTGGCCATGATCTCGGCCGGAGAACCGCTCGCGAGGAGTTCGCCCCCGTGGATGCCGGCGGCGGGTCCGAGGTCGATGATGTGATCCGCGCACGCCATGATGCCGTCATCGTGCTCGACGACCAGAAGGGTGTTTCCCTTGGCCCGCAGCGCTTGCAAGGTCTCGATGAGGCGGTCGTTGTCGCGGGCGTGCAGGCCGAGGCTGGGCTCGTCGAGCACGTAGAGCACGCCGGAGAGATTGGAACCGAGTTGGGCCGCGAGCCGGATGCGCTGCGCCTCGCCCCCGGACAACGTTCCGGTCGGCCGGTCAAGGGAGAGATATCCGAGCCCCACGTGATCGAGAAATTTCAGGCGTTCCTCGATTTGCGGGACGATGTCCTGCACGATGATCCGCCCGCGCGCATCGAGATCGAGATTGCAGAGATGGGCCAGGAGTTCCGAGGGAGTGCTGCGGAGCAGGGCGGGCAGGGAAAGGGGAGCCTGCCGCCGGCGGAAATGCAGCTTCACGGCGCGGGCGGCGCGATTGAGGCGGGCACCGCGGCAAACCGGGCACGGCTGGCCGGCATCAGAAAGATCATCGGCCGAGTCGACGCCAAATTCCCGCAGTCGCGCGGCGGGATCGTCTTCCTCGTCCTCGGAGGGGACCAACATCCACGGAAAGATCCGGCCGTGGCCACGACAGGTCGGGCACCAGCCGCGGGGCGAGTTGAAAGAGAAATTCTTCGGATCGAGCTCCGGGAAAGATTCGCCGGTCGCGATGTCGGTGCGCGTGGTGGAAAACCAGGACAGAATCTCCCCCTGCGGGGTGAGGAGAAAACACGCGCCCTGGCCGACGCGCAGCGCGCGGGCCAGGGCTTCGCCCCGGGATTTTGAATCTGAGATTTGAAATGGGGGATTTTTGAGGTCGGCAATCACGACTTCAATGTCGTGTTCCTTGTAGCGATCGAGTTTCTGAAACGCATCGACGCGCGTCAGCCGGCCATCGGCCCGCAGCAGCTCGTAGCCCTGGCCGGCGATCCAGGTCGCGATGGGCTGGTGGTGACCTTTGCGTCCGCGAATCAGCGGGGCGCAGAGATACAGGTGTTTCGCCTTCCGGGCCGCGGGAGTGGCGGTCAGCACGTGCGCGAGCCGGGCTTTCAGGGCGCCGGGCGAGAGCGGAGTCACCGGCCGGTCGGTGTCGGGATGATGTTGGATGCCGAGCCGGGCGTAGAGCAGACGGAGGTATTGCGCGACCTCGGTGATGGTGGCGACGGTGGACTTGCGGGTGCCGCGGGTGACGCGCTGTTCGATCGCGACGGTTGGAGGAATGCCCGTGAGCCGGTCGATGGCCGGGCGCGGAAGTTGTTCGACGAATTGCCGCGCGTACGGCGACATCGATTCCATGAAGCGCCGCTGGCCTTCGGCAAAGACGATGTCGAACGCGAGCGTGGATTTCCCCGAGCCCGAGACGCCGGTGACGACGTTGAATTGACGGTGCGGGATCGTAAGCGAGAGATTTTTGAGGTTGTTCTCGCGGGCCCCGATGATCGCGAGATCACCCGCGCCGAGCGGGAGCGCGACCTGGTACGGCGCCGCGTCTTCCGCCGCCAGCAACTCCGGCATCTTGTCACCTATTGGGTGACAAGATGAGAGGGCGGCCCGGAGGAAGGGAGCGGTTTCGGTGGAGGTGGTGGCGACGAGTTCCGGCGGGCCTTCGGCGACGATCCGGCCGCCCTCGGAACCGGCGCCCGGGCCGATCTCGATCAACCAGTCGGCGGACTTGAGGACGTCGAGATTGTGTTCGATGACCACGACACTGTGGCCGCGGTCGACCAGGGAATGAAGGATGCGCAGGAGCCGTTTGACATCGTGGCGATGGAGGCCGGTGGTGGGCTCGTCCAAAAGCAGCAACGCCGCTTTTGGAATTTGAGATTTGAAATTTGAGATCTGAGATATCGGATCGGCAATCCGAGATCGGAGATCTGAGGTCGGAGATTTGAGATCTGAGATTTCAGATTCCGCGGGCTCGGCCGCGGTGAAGGCGTCCAAGTAGCGCACCATTTTCAGCCGTTGGGATTCGCCGCCGCTGAGCGTGTTGAGCGGCTGCCCGAGGGTGAGGTAGCCGAGACCGACCTCCTCGAGACTGGAGAGGCGGACGCGAATGCCCGGGTGGCCGGAGAACAGGGCCAGCGCATCGGTGACGCTGGTGGCAAGGAGATCGGCGATGGAGCGGCCCTGCCACTGGATGGCCAGCACCTCGGGCTTGAATCGCCGGGACTCGCAGACCGGGCACGGCACAAACACATCGGAGAGGAACTGCATTTCCACGCGTTCGTAACCGAGGCCCAGACAGTGGTCGCAGCGGCCCTCGCCACTGTTGAAGGAGAACGCGGACGGCCCGAAGCCGGCGGACTGCGCGGCGGGAGTTTGCGCATAAAGTTCGCGGATGAATTCCCACGCCTCGGTGTAGAGCGCCGGGTTGGAGCGCGGCGTGCGCGAGATGGGCGACTGATCCACCAGCACCACCTCGCCGAGATCGAGATCGCACTGGATGGAGTCGATGGTGGCGGGATCTTCCGTAAGTTGGAGGCGTTGGCTGAGCAGGCCCTGGTAGATCACGCTGTCCAACAGGGTGGATTTGCCCGATCCGGAGACACCGCTGAGGCAGACCAGTCGCTGCAGCGGGAGGCGGAAGGACACGTTGACCAGATTGTGCTTGGTGGCGCTGGTGAAATGCAGCCAGCGGAGTGGGGGCGCTCCGTCCACCAGGACGGGACGGCGCGCAGATGGCGTTTCGATCGTGGCGCGGCCGGACAAGTAGGCGCCGGTGAGGCTCGGCCCCGATGCGAGCATTTCCGGCAGGGTGCCTTGAAACACGATTTGGCCGCCGCGGCTGCCTGGCTCGGGGCCGACCTCGATCAGGTGATCGGCGGCGCGAATCATCGCCTCGTCGTGTTCGACCACGACGACGGTGTTGCCGGCGTCGGTGAGCGAGCGGACGATCGCGATGAGCCGGTCAATGTCGCGCGGGTGGAGGCCGACGCTCGGTTCGTCGAGGACGAAGAGCGTGTCGATGAGCGAAGTGCCGAGGCAGCTCGTGAGGTTGACGCGCTGCACCTCGCCGCCGGAGAGGGTTTTCGACGGGCGATCGAGGGTGAGGTAACCGAGGCCCACGGCGGCAAGGTAGCGGAGGCGGGTCGCGATGGACTCGAAGGCAAGGGTGGCGCGGTGCGCTGCCGCCGAGGTGCTGTCACCCAATAGGTGACAAGATTCCAGGAGTCGCAGTAGATCGCCGACGGGGAGTTGGTAGAGCTCGGGCAGGGTGAGGCCGCGCCATTTCCAACAGAGGGCTTCCGGCTGCAGGCGCTGTCCGCCGCAATCCGGGCAGGGGTTGTAGGCCCGGTAGCGCGAGAGGAAGACGCGCACATGCATCTTGTACGTGGTCTTCTCGAGCCAGCGAAAAAACCCCTTCAGGCCGTACCAGAATTTGGGCCAGGACTTGCCGTTCTCCTCGCCGTAACCGGGTTCGCCGTCGACGACGAAGCGCTGCTGCTCCGGCGTCAGGGAGGCGAAGGAAACGTTCGTCGGGATTTTTCTTTTCTTCGCGAAGACGAGCAGATCCCTCTTCGAATCGCCGTAGACCTCGCTCTCCCAGCACTTGATCGCGCCGGCGTCGATCGAGAGCGAGTGGTCGGGCATGGCGAGGCGGTAGTCGATTTCGATGACCCGGCCGAAGCCGCGGCATTTCGGGCAGGCACCGAGGGGGGAGTTGAAGGAGAACAACGCGGGACTGGCGGCGCGAAACGTGCGGCCGGTTTTGGGCGAATGCAGGCCGCGCGAGTAGTGCCCAGTTTCCGTGAAACGGTCTCCAGCCGCCGCCCGGAAACTGTAGACTTCGCCGTGGCCGAAGTGGAGGGCGGTTTCCACGGCTTCGAGGAAGCGGGCCTGATTCGCGTCGGTGACGGCCAGGCGATCCTGGACGACAAAAAGTCGGTCGGAGGAAAGGAGATCCAAGCTTTGTTTTTGACCGAGCAACTCGTCGATTTTATCGGCGCGGCACGGGCCGGTCGTTTCAGGCACCAGCACCCGGGTGTAGCCTTGGTTCTTCAGGTTGGTCAGAATCTCCACCCACGACATATTGGGGGGGCGCCGGACGGCAAAGACGATGAGGGTGATGCGATCGGAAAGCGCGTGGCGTACTTTCTGCCAGATGCTTTGCGGGTTGTCGTCTTCGACGGGTTCGCCGGTGGCGGGGTCGAAGCACCGGGCGACGTGGCTGAACCAGACTTTGCAGAAGTCGGTGAGCTCCGTCATGGTGCCCACGGTGGAGCGTGACGTCTTGACCGTGTTGGTTTGCTCGATGGCGATCGACGGGCGGATGTTTTCGATCGCGTCGACTTTGGGTTTGTCGAGCAGGTCAAGGAACTGGCGAGTGTACGCGCTGAACGTCTCGACGTACCGGCGCTGGCCCTCGGCGTGCAGGGTGTCGAAGACCAGCGAAGATTTGCCGGCGCCGCTCAGGCCGGTGACGACGATGAAACGGCCGAGCGGCAGATCGAGGTCGAAGCCCTTGAGGTTGTTTTGCCTCACACCGCGGAGGCGGATGCATTCGGGCTGGGGCCGGGCGGCGGGGGGGGCGGGCAAAATCACGTTCGTACGAAGTGGACTGCGATGGGAAACGCAACTCACCGAGCGCAAACGTGGCGCGTAACGAGGTGAGTCGGGCGAAAATGACGTTCCAGACGAGAGACCGGGGAATTGGAGATAACGCTCAGAATCTGCGCCGCTGGAGGCGGGGTGCCCTCACCCCGTGAGGCATGCACTGCGCAACCGAAAACAGCGGGGTGGGGGCACCCCGCCTCCAAGAAAACGCCCTTCACTTTCGACGCGGTGGATCGCGTGGAGCCAGCGTCAGCCGGGCGCCGGCGGCGGCGATCGCGTGGGCGACGCCCGGGGCGGGGGGCGTATCGGTGACGACGTTCATGCGCGGACCAAAGGGGGCGGTGAGACTGAGCGCCTTGCGGCCGAATTTCGAGGCGTCGAGGGCAAAGATCGTGCGGTCGGCGGCCGCGATCATCCTGCGCTGCGCGGCGATGATGAGGGCGTGGTGGTTCCACACGCCGCTTTCGGTGATGCCGGTGCCCCCGAGAATCGCAAGATCGGCGTGGACTTGCTGGAAAGCAGCTTCGCAGTGCGGACCCACGAGGATGCCGAGCCGGCCGAGAACACTGCCCCCGACGACGATTGTTTCTCCGCAGCCAACCTCGCCAAACAGGCTCGCGACGGGGAGGGAGTTGGTGATCACCTGGACGTTCTTTTTCACGAGCAACCGGGCGACGGCAAACGTGGTGGTGCCGCCGTCGAGGATGACGGTGGCGCCGGGCTGCACCTGCTCGGCGACGAGACTGGCAATCGCGAACTTCCGGTCGGCCTGGCGTTGGAGACGAAGGGGAAAATCATTTTCCTGTGCCAGGGCGTCGGTCGCGATCAACGAGGCGCCGCCGTGATGGCGGCGGACGATCCCGCGGGTTTCCAGCGAGTCGAGGGCGCGGCGAACCGTCGAGAGTGACCCGCCAAACTGGGCGGCGAGCGAGTGCAGATCGGCGTATTTGTGCTCGCGCAAGTGAAGTTCGATGAGCGCAGTGCGCTGCTGATTGGTCATGGCGCGGCGCGGGTCGTCAGCTGGTGAAACAGCTCAAGGTAGGCTGCAACCTGGCGCGCGGGATCGAAGGCGGTGCGCGCAAAAGCGCGGGCATCGGCGGCGCGCTCGTCATGGGCGATCTGCGGCTCGCTGATGCGCCGCGAGAGCGTGGCGCGAAAAGCGGTGCGATCGCCGCGGGGGATGGCCCAGCCGGTGCGGCCCGGCACGAAGCATTCGCGGATGCCCTGCGCCTCATAGGCAACCGCGAGCAGCCCGTGGGCCTGGCCCTCGATGAGAAAATTGGACAACGCCTCACTCGACGAAGCGTGCACGGCGAGATCGGCCGCGCGGTAGAGTGGGGCGGGGTCGTGCTGGAAGCCGGGGAACTTGACGCGGGCACCGAGGCTTTTCCCGGTGACCAGCCGCTCGCACTCCGCGCGCGCGGGTCCATCGCCGGCGAGCCAGAGCTGCCAGTCGAGGCTCTCGGGCAGGCCGGCGGCGATCTCGATGAGTTCGCGCTGGTTCTTCTCGGGGCGAAACATCGCCACGCACAGCAGCACCTTGGTCCCGGGCTTGGCGCCGTAGTCCGCGCGCACCGCGCCGCGCGCCGGCGAGGCCGGGGACCCCGCGGCGGCGAAGACGAGCGAATTGTAGATAACGGCGATCTTGGCGGCCGGAATCGCGTGGTGCCTGACGAGGTTGTCACGGGCGTCGCGGCTGTTGGCGACGACGTGTTTCGCCGCGCGCAGCGAGCGTCGGAAAAGCCACGGCAGCGACTTGCCCGTGCGCATGGTGGCAATCACGGGCGCGATCTCGCCGAGGCGCCACGCGTGGCAATTGGCCATGCGACCCATGCACAAGATGATGTCGGGGCCGATTTGGTGGGCGCGGGTGACGAGACCCGGCGCGAACCAGTCGAGTCCCAAATCGAGACGCTGCAGGGTGGGGTGATCGACCTCGGTCGACACGGTGTCGACAAGTGCGCCGCCCGGGCGAAAGGTCAGAAGGGTGGTCGGATGCCCGGCGATGGCGAACGCGTTGGCCAGCAAAATGGACTGGCGCTCCGTCCCACCGCTGCGCAGGAAGTCTTGAATGATCAGGATTTTCATTGCCCGGGTGGCCGAGGGGGCGAAGGGTGCCGACTCACGCGATGAAATCTCCGGTCCTGCAATTGCTGCTCCGCTGGCTGGTGCTCGCGCTGGGGGTGATGCTGGCGACCAAAATTGTGCGCGGGATTACCTGCGACGACGGCACGACCCTCCTCGCGGTGGTGGTGCTGCTCAGCTTCTGCAACGCCATCGTCAGACCGCTGCTGGTTTTCTTCACGTTGCCTTTCATCTTGGTCACGTTGGGCCTCGGAGTAGTGTTGATCAATGCCTTGTTGTTCATGCTCGTCGGAAAACTGGTTGATGGATTTACCGTGGCGGGCTTTTGGCCGGCGCTGGGCGGGTCACTGGTGGTAAGCGCGACCAATTTCCTGTTGAGCGTGTTTCTGCCTGTCGGGCAGGCGGAGTCCAGACCACGTGCGGTCAGGAGGCGGAAGAAGAAGCGAACAGACGTGATTGACGTCTGAGGGAAAGTGAAAGGGAGAGTGACGGTTGGCTCGAGCCTTCCCGGTGTCCGTTTGGACGGTCTTTGTCCTGCCCGGGTGGGATTGTGCCGGGCGCGGCGGTTTGGATTTGACGCCCTGAATCGCATGGCGACGGTGGCCGCATGGCTGAAACCATGGAATACGATCTCGTTGTCATCGGCGGTGGCCCGGCGGGCTATGCCGGTGCGATTCGCGCCGGGCAACTCGGGAAGAAGGTCGCCTGCATCGAACTCGAGCGGGCGGGCGGCACGTGCCTGAACTGGGGCTGCATTCCGAAAAAGGCGCTGCTCAAGAGCGCGGAGTACTATCGCTCGCTGCGCAAGGCGGATACCTTCGGCATCTGCGTCAAGGAGGTGGGGTTCGATTTTGGCAAAGTCATGGATCGCTCGCGTACGGTGGCGGGCCAGATGGCCAAGGGGGTCGAGTTTCTCTTCCGCAAGAACAAGGTCGATTATTTCGTCGGTCGGGCGCAGGTGACCGTGCCCGGCATGGTCGAAATCACCGCGGGCGAACATCAGGGGAAATTTTTCAAAACGAAAAACGTGCTGCTGGCGACCGGTTGCAAGCCACGCCGTCTGCCCGACGTGGCGGTCGATGGCCGGCGGGTGCTCACGTCGCGCGAGGCCCTGGAGCCGCGCCCGACCCCGCCCAAGTCGATCGTGATCATCGGGGCCGGGGCGATCGGCGTGGAGTTTGCGTACTTTTACAACGCGTTCGGTTCGAAAGTGACGCTCGTGGAGATGTTGCCGCAGGTGGTGCCGGTGGAGGACGAGGAGGTGGCGAGGGCGCTACAGCGTTCGTTTGAAAAGCAGGGCATGACCGTGCACGTCGGAACCAAGGTGGAGAATGTGCGCGTCGGTAAGGACAAGGTGGAGCTCACGTTGGTAAAGGCCGGCGAGGCCAACTCCACCGAGGTGGAGGCGGAGGCGCTGTTGATCGCCATCGGCGTGGCCCCGAATCTCGAGGGCGCGCTGTCGACGAAAGTGAAACTCGAACTCGAACGCGGCTACGTGAAGGTGAACGACCACTACGAAAGCAGCGTGGCGGGCATTTATGCGGCGGGCGACATCATCGGGCCGCCGTGGCTGGCGCACGTGGCGACGTTTGAGGCGGTCAACGCCGTGGCGGCGATGTTTGGGCACGCGCACGCGGGGCGCGTGAAGATTTTTCCCGGCGCCACCTATTGCCAGCCGCAGATCGCGAGCACGGGCATCACCGAGAAGGTCGCGAAGGAAAAGGGACTGAACTACAAAGTCGGCAAGTTTCCCTTCTCGGCCTCAGGCAAGGCGGTGGCGGCGGGCGACACCGAGGGCTTCGTGAAGGTGATCAGCGACGCGAAAACGGGGGAGATCTATGGCGTGCACATCCTCGGCAACGAGGCGCCGGAACTCATCGCGGAATACGTGCTGGCGATGAACACGGAAGCGAGCGTCGACGAGGTGCACCAGTCGATCCACGCGCACCCGACGTTGAGCGAGGCGTTGATGGAGGCCGCGGCAGCGACGAGCGGCGAGGCGATTCACATCTGAAGGATTTCGCGGCACGGGGATTTCGCGGGGCGAAATTCCCATGCCGCGAAATCCTTATTCTCGATCGCGGTGGGTCCGATCGGGCGGGGTGTACTTCGGCTTGGGTTGTAGCCGGCCTCGCTGAGGCCGGGTCCATTCAGTCGATGTGCGTTTTACCCCTGAAAACGAAACCACTGAAAGGTGGAACCCGATGTCCACATCGGGTTTTGAGCAATACGCTATCAAGTCAGCCCGTTGGGGACAACGGGCTCCACCGCTCATTGAATCGTTACGGCTGAGGCCGGGTCCGACGTCGCCAAGGCTTTGGCGGAAAGTCCGGGGTCAACGACCCCGGCTACATGCTGAGCTTTGCACCAATGCCCCGAGGATTGTTACTTCGTTTTGGTCAACGGCCCGCGCGGCACGCGGCGTTTGAGTTCCTCGGACCAGTTCACGATCACGTGCAGTTGGGTCACGGGTGTGTCCGGGTGCTCGGGCATCAGCATGAGGAAGCGACCGTCGGGCCCAATGTCCCAGGAGTAACCGGTGACGTTGATGTACGGACCGCGAAACATTTCGCGCGGCGTGCCGGGCTTCAAAGTCGGCTGGAGAGAAATCGACGCGGCCATCCATGAATCGCGATTGCGGTAAAAGAGTTCATCGCCTTTTGGCGACCAGAGCGGTTCTTCACCGCCGTCGAAAGAGACTCGCTCTGGTTTTCCGGCGGGATACGGCTGGACATGAGGTGGACCCCAAAAATTGGACAGGAGGGATCGTTAAGTCCAAACCCAAGAAAGAACGATCCACATGTCCAAAAAACGACGTCAGCATAATCCCGAGTTCAAAGCCAAAGTCGGCCTCGAAGCCTTGAAGGGCAT
>SXSC01000125.1 GCA_005792355.1 Opitutaceae bacterium | reverse complement strand
TGCCACTGGAAGAAAAGTCACCGAAGAAGAGATGGCTGCAATAAACATCACTCCCATGCGTTTTCATGGTGAATGGAACTACATCATCCACCCTGCCGGGTCTCCTTAGTTGTAAAGCTTATTTATTGACGCTTCCTAAGGATGATCATCATGAACACCCAGCCGCTCGCGCCGACCAGCTGGGTGTTGCTGGCGCCAAACGCGAGGTGACCAACCCCGATGACCAGGGAGGTCAACACAAGGCTGAATAGATAAGCCAACCCGCCTTGCTTTCGCTCCAGGTTGGGCGAAAGCAGCAGAAACAGCATCATGTTTCCCAACAGATGGGCGGTGTTGGCATGGACGAAGGGCCACGTCAGCAATTGCAGCCACGTCCAAGGCAGCAGCAACGAGCCCAGGGAACCGCCGATCCCAAGCTGCGAAGTGCCGGGAAAATACGTGCCGCCGACACAGCCGGCGGCGGCGAGCAGGGTGAGCGGAGCTCCGAGACGAATGCGGACCATGGGCGATTTGTTTTCCGGAGAGACGCGGCGGCGGTTTTAATTCTTCCACTGCATTTACGGCCCGGCGGCGCCACCCGTCAACGCTTGCGATTTCCGTCGCGCAAAACAATCTTCGGCACCCGACCATTCTTCGCCATCGTGTCCCTTCGCCGCATTCTTCTCATCGTCATCGTCACTGCGGTCGTCAGCGCCGGGACCATCCGCGCGCAACCCACAACCCCGCCGACGCGACAACTCGATCCCGTCGTCGTCGAAGCCCACCGCTACCAACCCGTCGAACCCGCGATGCCGAACTACCTCTGGTTTCTTATCGGGCCGCAGCTTGGGTCCCTGCGCCTCTCGTTCTCCCCTTTTGGTTTTAACACGATGGGCGCGATGGTCGTCACCGCGACCCGCACCCCGCAGGCGGCGACCGAGGTCGCCGCCACGCTGAAAGTTTTTCCCGGCGACGTCCTCCGTCAGGCGCCCACCGCGACGATCGACGGCGCGCTCCGCAGCATTCCCGGCTTCAGTCTTTTTCGCCGCAGCGATTCGTTCACGGCCAACCCCTCCTCCCAGGGCGTTTCGCTCCGCGGCCTCGGCCCCAGCGGCGCCAGCCGTTCCCTCCTCCTGCTCGACGGCGTGCCGCTCAACGATCCCTTCGGCGGCTGGGTCGCGTGGGCCAAGCTCCCGCGCGAAGGCCTGGGTCGCGTCGAAGTTCTCCCCGGCGGCGGCGCCACCGCGTGGGGCAACGCCGCGCTCGGCGGCGTCGTCCAGTTGTTCACCGCTCTGCGCACCAACCTCGCAATCGTCGACCGGCCACCCGCCCCGGTCGCGTGGAGCTCGACCGGCTCGCTGCGTTTTGCCGCGACGCTCGGCGACTACGGCACGCGCAGCGCCGAGTTCGCCGTGACCATCCCGACCCGCTCCGGTGTGCTCCAGGTGCTCGGCCGCGCTTTCGCCACCGACGGCTTCACGCTCGTCGCCCCCGAGCGCCACGGGACGATCGATCTCGCCGCCTGGAGCCGCCACCGCTGGCTCACGCTCCGCTGGCAACAACCACTCGGCCAGAAAATGGAGCTCCTCGCCACCGCGCGCGGGTTCGCGGAAAAACGCGGCAATGGCACGCCGTATCAGAAAAACGGATCCCGGGAACAATTCCTCTCGCTCGCCCTCGCGGGTCAGCCCGCCGACGCCTTCGCCTGGACCGGCGTGGCCTACGTGCAGGATCAGTCCTTCGCGTCCACGTTCAGCGCCGTCAACGCCACCCGCACGGCCGAAACCCCCGCGAGCGATCAGTTCGCCGTGCCGGCGATCGCCGGCGGGGCCGCCTGGACCGGCATCCTGAAACACCGCGACTTCGCGCGGACGAGCTTCGGCGCCGACACGCGCCTCGTGCGGGGCGAGACGCGCGAGCATTTCACGTTTGCCGCCGGCAATTTCACGCGGCTCCGCGTCGCCGGCGGCAAACAAGCTCTCGGCGGTCTCTTCGCCCTGCACGAACGGCCGCTCGCGGAGGATCTTCGCCTCACCCTCGGGGCCCGCCTCGATCAGTGGAACGAGCGCGACGGCCATCGTCGCGAATCCGATCGCGCGACGGGCGTCCGCTCCCGCGACGATCACTACGCCGGACGCGACGGCACGAGCTTCAGCCCCAGTGCCGGCCTCCTCTGGACGCCGCGCCGCGCCTGGCGCCTGCGCGCCAACGCCCAACGCGCTTTCCGTCACCCCACCCTCAACGAACTCTACCGCCCGTTCCGCATCGGTTCGAATGTGACCGAGGCCAATGCCGCCCTCGGCACCGAGGGCGTCACCAGCGCCGAGGCCGGCGCGGAATGGACGCAATTTGCCCCACCCGCCCCACGCCCCGCGAATCTCCGCCGCGGTGCGGCCGACACTCCGCCCCAGCCCGGCCCGTTGCTCACTCTCGGCGCCACCGTTTTTTGGAACGATCTCCGCGATGCCGTCGGCAACGTCACGCTTGCGCGCGGCCCCGGCACGTTTCCGATCGTCGGCACCATCGCGGCGGGCGGCGTCGGCCGCCAGAAACTCAACCTCGACCGCACGCGCGTGCGCGGGCTCGAACTCTCCGCCCGGTGGACCCCCGCGCCCGCCTTCACGCTCAACGGCGACGCTCTCTTCAATGACGCCACCGTGCGCCGCGCGTCAGTCGCGCCGGGACTGGCCGGCAAACAGGTCGCGCAGGTCCCGCGCCGCAGCGCCGCGCTCGGCGCCACGTGGCGCGCACCCGGAGGCATCACGGCCACGCCGCGCGTCCGTGCGCTCAGCCGCCAGTTCGAGGATGACGAAAACCTGCTCACGCTCGGCGCCGTGGCGATTGTCGATCTCAGCCTCAGCCGCCCGCTGTCGAAAAACATCGAGTTGTTTCTGACCACGGAGAACCTGGGCAATGCCCGCGTCGAGACCGGCCGCAGCGCCGACGGCGTCGTGAACGTGGGCACACCGCGTCTCGTGCTGGGCGGCCTGCGCGGGAGTTGGTGACGAAACTGTTGTCATCACGGTTCACTCCGATTGCTTCGGTGCCCCGCACCCGCATGTCCCGCCTCTCCTTCTCGCTCGAAAACGAATCTCCCGGCTCCAAGGCCCGCGCCGCGCGTTTCCAAACCGGGCACGGCGAGGTGCGCACCCCCGTCTTCATGCCCGTGGGCACGCAGGCCACGGTCAAGAACATGACCGTCGAGGGCCTCAAGGCTCTCGATGCCCAGGTGCTCCTCGCCAACACCTACCACTTGCTGCTCCGTCCCGGACCGGAGGTATTTAGAAAATTCGGCGGCATCCACCGCTTCATGAACTGGGACCGCCCCGTGCTCACCGATTCCGGCGGCTACCAGATTTTTTCCCTGTCGGACGATCGCGTCATGACAGAAGCCGGCGCCGAGTTTCGCAGCTACGTGGATGGCGAGGTTCATTTTCTCTCGCCCGAGTCCAGCATCGAGATGCAGCGCACCATCGGCAGTGACATCATGATGGTGCTGGACCAGTGCATCGCGGCCACCGCATCGCA
Source organism: Opitutaceae bacterium (assembly GCA_005792355.1). GTDB lineage: Bacteria > Verrucomicrobiota > Verrucomicrobiia > Opitutales > Opitutaceae > ER46. Next base: position 3,158 of record SXSC01000125.1, on the reverse strand, counting down.
TGTTGAAACGGAAGCCGCCATGAACCTGACCCACCGCTGGGCGGAGCGGTCACTGCGCGCGCGCGGCGATTCACCGTCAGCCCTGTTCGGCATTGTGCAGGGCGCCTGTCATCGCGATCTTCGCGTGCGCAGTGCCGAATTTCTGCGCGCGCTGCCGTTCGACGGCCTCGCCATCGGCGGCCTCGCCGTCGGTGAAACCCACGCCCAACGCTACGAATTCACCGATCTCACCACGGATCATCTGCCAAAAAATCTTCCGCGCTACCTCATGGGGGTGGGCACACCCATCGACATTTTGGAATCCGTGCACCGCGGCGTGGACATGTTTGACTGCATCATCCCCACCCAACTCGCCCAGCGTGGCACCGCCTTCACCTCGCACGGCCGGATCCACTGCCGCCGCTCCGTCTACAAACTTTCCGACGAGCCCCTCGACACCCGCTGCGACTGCCACACCTGCCGTCATCATCCCCGCGCCTACCTCCACCATCTCATCAAGGCCGACGAGACACTTGGCTGGCAGCTCCTCGCCACCCACAACGTGGCATTCTATCAACGGCTCATGGCCGAAATGCGCGCGCACATTTTGCGCGGCGAATGGATCGCCTACTATGAACGCCAGCGTTGCGAACTCGGTCGCGACGACGCGGCCAACCCTCCGGTCCACCCGGCTCCGGCCCGCGTCCGCCGCCTGCCCCGGCTGGGCGACTACGAGGTCCAATCGTCGCCGGCCGGGTTTTCCAGCATCCGCCAGCTCAGCTCCGGCGAGGTCATGCATTCGGTTTCGGCCCCGGAGGACGAAGCCAACCGGCTCTACATCGATCAATCCCGCCTCGCCGCCCGCCTGCGACGGCGCCACGGGGACGACGAACATCCGCTCGTGGTCTGGGATGTCGGCCTCGGCGCCGCCTCCAACGCGATGGCCGCGCTCCACTGCGCCGAACGTCTACTCGCCGCCGACGGCCCGGCGGCGCAGCGTCCGCTGCATCTCATCAGCTTCGAGCGCGATCTTGATCCGCTCACGCTCGCCGCGCGCAACGCCCCCCGGTTTCCGCATCTCCGCCACGGCGCGCCACAGGCGCTGCTCAAGCACGGACACTGGACCCACCCGACGGGGCTCATCACGTGGCGGTTGCTCCGCGGCGATTTCCTCGACCTCCTCGAAACCGCGCCCGCCCCAGACCTGATCTACTACGATCCGTTTTCGTCGAAAACCGACACTGCGCTGTGGCAGTCCGAAGTCTTCGCGCGCATTCACCGGCACTGCCAGCCGGAGCCGGCGGAACTCTATACCTACTCGGCCGGCACGGCGGTGCGGGTTGCGCTGCTCGTCGCGGGTTTCTTCGTCGCGGAGGGCATCGGCACGGGGCCGAAGGCGACGACGACCGTGGCCTACACGCGCCTCGACAGCCGCCACGACGCTCCCGATTCGCCCCGCCTGCTGGGTGCGGAATGGCTCGCCCGCTGGCGGCGCAGCGGCTCGAAATTCCCCCCCGGGCTCGACGCCGCGCAAGCGACGGAGTTTGAGCAACGCTTCGCACGCCTCCCGCAATTCGCGCCAGCGATCACGCCACGCTGAAGCGGACCGAAGGCGCGAGGGTTGCGGCAGGTTCAGTCGTACCCACGCACTCGAAACCTCTCTGTCAAACCCGGCTTCCGCGAAAAAACCGGCGAAACCATCACGTCAGCGGCTGCGGCGCACTGGTGTGGATCTCGTCGCTGCGGCAGCTCTTGACCATGAGGATGAAACTCACCGCGACAATCATCAGCAGAAAAACAGCGACGAGATAGGCCTGTTTTCTCCGTTTGCGCTTTTGCGAGTGAACGAAATGTCGTGACGACCGGTGCCCGCTGCCGTGCCGGCTGCGATGATGCCCGCCGTGTCGCGATAGCTTCGCTTCGGCTGGGTCAAATTGGGCATCGTTATCGCCGGACTTCATATTTTAAATTCTCTCATCTTGAGCCGGCGTGATTGGCGTTCGGAACGGTCGCGGCACAGTGTTTTGCCTAATCACTGTACCGCGACCTTGAAGGACGAGCATGGCATGAAGCCATCCTCGGAAAAGCACCTTAACCGCTTAAGGTAAGCGCCATCCGGACGCGAACCACTCCGGGCGGCAATCACATTTTCATAGGGTAAATTCTCCAGATCAATTCTTTTTTGGGGCGCGCTTCACCCCAAAAGGGACACACCCACTAAGACAGCGAAGGCAAACGACGCTTCGTTCCCTTTGTTGCCTTCTGTGCAAGCTCCCCGAACCGGAAATTATTGCCAGCCATCAGAGGCCAAACCGCGGGGCTTGGGTCCGAAAATATTCCTCCGATCCAATCCTCCTGACCCATGGCTCACGGATTAGGGTCGGAAAATTAGGGGTGGGAAGATTTCCAAACCCCGGGCGGAGTAACGCATCCCCTCCGCGTTTCAATGCTTCGAGGCCGGGTCACGGGCTGCGCGCCGCGCGCGATTTTTTGCGGTTGGTCGGATCAGTGCGAAAACCTGACGAATGCACTGCCGCTACTTCATCTCCGCGCGCAGGACCTCCACGGCCTTTTCGATCTGGCGGTCGCGGCCGGCGAGAAAATCTTCAGGCGTGTTATCGACCCACACGTCCGGCGGCACGCCGTAGTTTTCCAAATTCTGGCCCTTGGCGGCGAAGACGCCGACGCCCGGCGTGCGCAACGCCGATCCGTCCATCAACCGATGCGAGCCGGTGCCAATCACCGCGCCCATCGTCGGCACGCCGACGACCTTGCCGAGCCCAAGCGTGCGAAATCCCTCGGGAAACATCTCGGCGTTGCTGGCGGAACGCTCGTTCTGCATCACGACCATCGGGCCATAAAACGCCCGGACCGGGCGGGGCAGCTCGACCGAATCGCGGCCGCGCCACGTCTGGTATCGGGTTCGCTGATTCAGGATTTCCAGCAGCTCCTGATCGATGCCGCCGCCGCCGTTGAATCGCTGGTCGATGATCAGCGCCTTCTTGTCGAGGTTGTCCATCAGGTCGCGCTGGAATTTTTGGCTTCTTCACGCTCCGGTGTGGGTCGTGAGGGATGAAACGTGAGGCATCAGGTCGAGTTTGCCGCAGAAGAAGAGGATTCTGGCGCGGTAGTTTTCGAACCGCCGGAAGCCGCGGGCGTCCGACTTGATCGCTTGGATC
>SXSC01000124.1 GCA_005792355.1 Opitutaceae bacterium | reverse complement strand
CTTGAACAATAAAGTCCGAGTGGTGACCAGACGCTCATATGGTTTCCGAACCTATAGGGCAATGGAGGTGGCCCTATATCATAACCTTGGCCATTTGCCCGAACCGGAATGCGCCCATGAATTCTGCTGACCAAGCGGAATGTGATTCTCAACCACGCCACCGATCATCCGCTCTTTGTGCGTCGTTATGGGGGCGTCGGCTCGGTGCTGCCGGTACTGGAGTGGGACGTCCGCGCGTATCTCGCGTTGAATGGTGCGGTCCATGACGCCGCGTGCACGGCGTGGTTGTTGAAGCACCAATATGATTCGGCGCGGCCGATTTCGGTCATCCGTTATTTGGCGGGGCTCGGTCAATCGAGCGAGCCCGCGGGTCCGTCCTACCATGCGCGCGGGCTTCCGCTCATGCCAGGCCTCATCGAAGCCATCACGGCGGTCAGCTCGGCGGCCGGCCAGCGGCATGCGCACTTGGCCGATAGTGTTGGCCAGATCGCCATTCGCGCGTGGCAGGGCAACCCATCCGATGCGAAAACGCAGTTGGGCGCGGTGGGTTGGATTCTCGGCGTCAGGTGGGTGCCGTATCAGATGTCCACATTCGTGACTCCGGCCTTTCCCGGCTACGTCTCCGGCCACAGCACCTTCAGTCGCGCCGCGGCGGAGGTGCTAACGTTGCTCACGGGTTCGCCATTTTTCCCCGGCGGGTTGGGCGAACACCGTTTCGCCGCGAATTCGTTTCTCGAGTTCGAGCGCGGTCCGAGTTCGGACCTGTCGCTCCAATGGGCCACCTACTACGACGCGGCGGATCAAGCCGGCCTGTCCCGCCTGTTCGGCGGCATCCATCCGTCGATTGATGATGTCGTCGGTCGAAGGCTGGGCGCGCGTGTCGGGCTGGCCGCGTTTCTGAAGGCGCAGACCCTGCGGCACGGGGGCACGACGACGGGTCGCGGCCTGATTAATCTCTCCAGCCGCGGTCGCACGGGCACAGGTGACGACACACTGATCGCGGGCTTTGTGATCGATGGCGCTATGTCGCAGACGACCCTAGTGCGGTCCATTGGCCCCGCCCTCGCCAACTTCGGATTTCCGGCGGAGCGCTGCGAACCCGACCCGAGCCTGGAACTCCATCGCTCGAGCGACGACGCCATCTTGCTCGTGAATGACAACTGGTCAGCCAGTCCGCGTGCGGCGGCGATCGTAGCCCGGGCGGCCGGAGTCGGGGCATTTGCCCTGGTACCTGGCAGCAAGGATGCCGCGGAAATTTCCGATCTGCCCGACGGAGGCTATTCGATGGTGCTCCGGTCCGCCGCCCCCGCCAAGCGCGGGATCGCGTTGGCGGAGATCTATGGACAGCAGTTGCTCAATCTTTCTACCCGCGGCAGTGTCGGCCGCGGCGATAACGTGCTGGTGGCCGGCTTTGTCATCGATAGTGCCGATCCATTGCCGGTGCTCGTGCGCGGGGTTGGTCCTACGCTGACCGCGTTCGGCGTCCGCTCGGCGCTCGGCAATCCCACCCTGATGATCTATCGCCAATTGGGCGGCGGATCGACGGCATTGGTCGCCAGCAACGACAACTGGGGCACCGATTCGAAGGCGTCGCTTGCCCAGAACGCCGCGGAGGTGGTGGGCGCCTTCCCTTTGACGGTTGGGAGCCGGGATGCCGCGCTGTTCCTCCAGCTTGCCGCGGGCAGCTATACCGCCGTCCTCGCCAGCGCGGACGACTCCGAGGGCGTGGCGCTCGTCGAGGTCTACCGGGTGAAGTGACGCCGCCGCCCACGAACGAAATAGCGCTCCCCGCTTCGACCATCGTCCTCCCAATTCCCACTTTCCCAAGACTTTCATGATCTTCCCACGACTTCGCAATGCGATCGCCTTCGGCGGCGACTACAACCCTGAACAGTGGCCTGAGTCCGTCTGGCAGGAAGATGTCCGCCTGATGCGCGAGGCCGGCGTAAACCTCGTCACGGTCGGCGTCTTTAGCTGGGCCAGATTGCAGCCGAGCGAGAAGCGCTTCGAGTTCGGCTGGCTCGATCGGGTGCTGGATCTGCTCGCGGCGAACCAGATCGGGGTCTGCCTCGCGACCGCGACGGCGTCACCACCGCCGTGGCTCACCGCTCGTTATCCGGAGGTGCTCCCCGTCACGGCCGACGGTGTTCGGCTGCAGGTCGGAGCGCGCCAGAATTATTCGCCCAGTAGCCGTGTCTACCGGAAATTCGCGTCGGCGCTTGTGACGAAGATGGCGCGGCGCTACGCTCGGCACCCGGCGTTGGTCACCTGGCACATCAACAACGAGTATGCGTGCCACGTGCCGGAGTGCCATGGCCCCGACAGCACCCGGGCATTTCGCGCGTGGCTGAAAAAGAAATACGGATCGCTCGCCGCCTTGAACAACGCGTGGGGCACGGCGTTTTGGAGCCAGGGCTATGGCCAATGGGAGGAAATTTTCACGCCGAGCCGCGCGCCGTATCACAGCAACCCGACCCAGTGTCTCGACTTCAAGCGGTTCACGAACGACGCCTTTCTCGAACTCTATGATCTGGAGCTGGCAATCCTGCGTCGCGCGACGCCGGACATTCCCGTCACCACCAACTTCATGGGCTTCTTTAAGGCGCTCGACTACCGCAGTTGGTCGTCGCGACTCGATTATGTGTCGTGGGACAGCTATCCCGATCCATCGGACGAGTCAGCCGCGCGGCGGGCCGCCGCGGCCGGCCACGATCTCATGCGATCACTCAAACCAGATCGCCCGTTTGTGCTGATGGAGCAGGCTGCTTCGGCGGTCAATTGGCGTCCGGTCAACATGCCGAAGCGGCCCGGCGTGATGCGCCTGCAAAGCCTGCAAGCGGTCGCCCGCGGCGGTGATGGCGTGATGTTCTTTCAGTGGCGGGCCTCGAGGGCGGGAGCGGAGAAATACCACAGCGGAATGCTCCAGCACGTTGCAGCGGAGGACAGTCGCGTCTTTGCCGAGGTGAAAGCACTGGGGAGCGAATTGAAGAAACTCGGAGTGGTGACCGGTTCGCTGGTGCGCAATCGTGTGGCCATCGCGTTTGACTGGCACGCGTGGTGGGCAGTCGAACTCGAATCCAAGCCCGGGCGGATCGACTACGCGGCGTGGGCGCAACAGCTGCATGCTTGGTTCTACGCGCAAAACCTCGGGGTCGATTTTGTTCATCCGAGCGCCGACTTGAGCCGCTATGAACTCGTGGTGGCGCCGGCGCTCTATTTGCTGAACGAAAAAGACGGCGGCAATCTTCAGTCGTTTGTCGAGCGCGGGGGCACGTTGCTCGCCACCTATTTTAGCGGCGTGGTGGATGAAATGGAGCACGCGGTCTGTGGCGGTTATCCGGCGTATCTGCGCCAGGCATTGGGGCTTTGGGTGGAAGAATGGGTGCCTTACCCGGAAGGGCGGAGCAATCGGTTCCGCTTCGGCCGGGCGCGGGCGGACCACCGGTGCGATCACTGGTGCGACTTGGTGCACCTTGACGGCGCCCAAGCTCTGGCCGTGTTCACCGGGGACTATTTTGCCGGACGTCCCGCCGCCACCCGTCATCACTACGGTAAAGGCGCCGCTTACTATCTCGCGACGCGCCCCGATGCAGCCGGCTTGGATGTGCTCCTCTCACAAGTGATCAAGGAGGTGAGGCTGGCGCCGCCGTTGCGGGTGCCGGCGGGTGTCGAAGTGACGGTGCGCGAGGCTGCCGATGCGCAGTTCCTGTTTCTCCTCAATCACACCAATGAACCTGCGAAAATTGCGCTGGGTCTGACTCGCGGCCACGATCTGATCACCGGCCGCCTCCTGAGTGGAACCGTTCAGCTGCCGCCCTGCGATGTGCAGGTGATGCGATTACCTCTCAAATAGGCTGCCTTCTCCTGCCTGGCCAAAAGCGTCACGCCGATTGTTCCGGCGGACGCTTGTCCAAGTGAGCGGAAAGCGGGATCGTCATCGCTGGCGAAGGTCCGCCGACAACGCCCGCGGGATCTGCCTGTCGCGAGAGCCGGTCAATACTCGCGCAATGGGACGGTGAATTTGGTTTCTTGCGCCGTTCCCACGACGGGCCGAAGCCCGCCCGCGGGCGGGGACGCCGCGGCGGCGGCTCAGAACCGCCCGTTGATGCCCACGGTGATCGTCGTGCCGGGGTAGTTGAAGTGCTCCACGTTTTCGGGGACGCCGCGGTAGCGCTTCTGCGGGACGTTGGTGAGGTTATCGATATCGAGGGTGAGGTTGAGCGTCGGGCGGAGCTGGTAGCCGAAGCCGAGGTTGATGAGCTTGCGTTCGACGCGGTAGAGGTTGCGCGCGGGCGAGGCGGCGTTGTAGGCGGTGAGAAACGTGTCCGCGTAGTTCACGAGCAGGCGCGTGCTGAACCCGCGGTAGCGCCAGGAGAGGCTGGCGTTGGCGGTGACCGGGACGAAGTTCGGAACCTGGCCCTTCTCGCGGCGGCCGGTGCCGCCGAAATTGCCGCGTGTATCGAGCAACGTGTAATTGATGCTACCGCTGAGACCCTTGAGCACGCCGGGGAGGAACGTGAATTGCTGCTGGTAGCTGAACTCCCAGCCTTGCACGACCGCGGTGCCGGCGTTGGCGGTGGAGAGGAGCGTGAAGTTGGCGTATTCGCCGTTGTAGTCGTTGTCGGTGCCGGTGCCGACGACGCCGGACTCAATGCCGCTCACAATGTAGTCGCGGATCTCCTTGTGGAACCAGCCGACGGTGAAATTGCCGACGGGCTCGAAGTAATACTCGAGCGTGGCGTCCCAGTTTTTCGCGGTCTGCGGCAGGAGCGACGGGTTGTTGATGGTGAGCGTTGGGCGGCCGCCGAGGGCGGCGTTGTTTTCGTTGGGCGTCTCGCCGGGCACGAGTTGGCCGAAGCCGGGGCGGCCGAAGCTCGTGGACCAGCTCAGGCGGGCCTTGAGGTTCTGCGTGATGTCGTGCCAGGCGTGAATGCTGGGGAAGGCCTTGGTGTATTCGCCGTCGACGGTGCGGCGATTGTCGATGTAATCGGTCTTGGCGGCGGCGATGGCCGCGGCCTCGGTGGCGGTGGCGGGCGTGCCGCTGAGGCGGCGGGCGCGCACGAAGCCGTCGGCCTCGTTCTCGGTTTTCTCCCAGCGCACGCCGCCGAGGAAGCCGGTGCGGGCGAGCCAGCCCTCGCGGCCGAGCTTGCCCTGCGCCATCGCGTAGGGCGCGGTGACCGTCTCGACGGCCTGGCGGTAGGAGGTGTATCCTGTGGTCTCGCGGAAATAGAAATCTTCGCGCCAGATCGTAGGGTCGATGACCTCGCGGGCGCGAATGAACCAGGAGGCCTCCCACTGCGGGATGCCGCGGCGCGTCTCGCGCTGCTCCATCGTGACGAGGTTGGGATCATGCGGGAGCGGACCGGTGCCGGTGTAGCTCCAGCGGCGCGAGGCGCTGCGGGCGCCGACGGTTTGCTCGCGCCAGTGCACGCCGACCTTGGCGAAGATCGGCGCGGAGATTGGCAGGTTGTAGCGCACATCGAGGCGGCCCTCGTTGACTTCGTGGAGATCCTGATTGTTGCCGTTGGTGAGGCCGTTGGCGGTGGGGCGGTAGTTGGCGGGGTTGGTGAAGTCGGGGCCGCCGTTCGGGAGGAACTTGGGGAAGAGGTCGGACTGGGTGCGGTCGAGGATCCAGCCGGCACCAGTGAGGCGGTTGGTGAGGATGCCGCCCTCGCCGTTGCCGATGTTGATGTGGGTTTGGGTGCGGCGGAGGTTGGCCTCAAGGAGGAGCGGGCCTTTCTGGTGTTCGATGCCGACATCGACGCGGCGCAGGCGGTTGAAGAAATTGTTCGGTCCGGTCATCTGGACATCGATGATCGAGGCGGCGACGGGGCGGACCGTCGTCACCCGCGACGTGTAGCCGGGCGCGATGCCCGCGCCGGTGTTGGCGGCGGTGTTGAGCGTGGGATCGAAGACGACCTGGTTGGTGGAAGCGCTGACGTTGTATTGGCGGCGATAGACTTCGGAGTGGTCGATGTAGGTCGCGAGCAACGAGAGCTTGGTCGACGGCGTGAGGCGGTAGTCGGCCTTGGCGGTGATGTTTTTCTGCCGGCGGTGGTTGTAGAGATCACTCGTGAGGTGGCTATAGAGGAAGGCCGGCGAGGCGGCGGTGTTCTGGAAATCACGGGTGGTGAAAAACGAACCGATGGCGGTCTCGCTGTTGAAGAGCGTGACGGAGACGCCGAGGTTGCGGCTGCCGCCGAAGGCGTTGAAGACCTCCTGGTAGCCGAGATTGGCGAGACCGTGAAGGCGACGCTGCTCGCGGATGGGAATCTGCTCGGTGAACGACGGGGCGATGCGGCCCGAGAGCGTGTAGGTGATGCGGCGTTTTTCGCGCATCGAGAGCGGCGAGCGGCTCTTGAAATTGATCGTGCCGCCGAGGGAATCGGCGCCCTTGTCGGGCGTGTGGCCCTTGATCAGCTCCACCTGGTCGAACATCGCGCCGGTGATGTTGTTGACGAAAATCGAGCGTCCCAGGCCGCCCTGGCCGGTCATGAGGGCGCCGTCCATGGTGACTTGGTTGAGGCCGGAGGCCATGCCGCGGACGGTGAAGCCGCTGAGGTTGCCGCCGGCGTCGAGTTCGCCGTAGATGCCGGGTAGGCGGATGGCGACCTCGCCGGCGTTCATGTTGGGCAGATTGCCGAAAGAGTCGGTGGCGGCGATGTTCTTCAGGTTGTCGGAATTCCGATACGCGGTGATCGCGGCGGCGTCGCCCTCGCGCTCACCGGTGACCTTGAAGGCGTCGAGTTGGTAGATGCCGGTGGTGAGATCGAAATTGCGGGCGGTGGCCTGGTCGGTGGCGACGTTGACGGCGGCGCGCTGCGGGTCGAGGCCGAGGTAGGTGACGACGAGTTCGTGCGTGCCCGCGGGCAAATCGACGAGCACGTAGCGGCCGGTGTTGTCGGTGAGCGCGGCGCGACTGAGCGCGGGAATCTCGACGCGGGCGCCCTCGAGCAGGTTGCCGGTGACGATATTGCTGACGGTGCCGGAGATGGTGGCGGCGGCGGCGGCGGCGTTGACGGAGAGGGAGAGAAGGAGGGCCAGGGAGAGGGAGAGACGGTGGCGGGGTGTTGTGGTTTTCATAGTTGGGAAATTCCGGGGTCGGGGTTTAACCTGAAGATTCCCAAACGCGGCAACCGCAATCGAAGATCTTCGGAAATCTTGGGTTAGAATCGGCCATTGATGCCGGTGGTGAGGGCTTGGGGTAGGGTCGTCAGGCAGGCGTTCTTGAACTGAGTCGTCAAGGGCGGCCGACGTGGAGGTAGAGGGCGATGCTCCCATCGGGCCGTGGCGTTGGCGCTGGGGCGAAGCCCGATGGGGACATCGGGCTCCACCCTGCCGCCCACCTTACGGCAGGTTCTTCAACCGAACATTCTTGAACTGAATCGTCATCGGCGGGCCCTGATGGAGCTGCAGTGCAATCACGCCCGACTTGGAGCTGTTTTCACTGTCGTTGTCGGTGACGTCCGCCGTGAGTTTGCCGTTAAGGAAGTGTTGGAGATGGTTGCCGTTGGCGATGATCACGATTTCATTCCACTCGCCGAGCTTGTAGGCGGCGAGGATTTCGGCGGGAGGCGTGGCGCCGGGGAGTTTTTCAACGGTGGTTTTCTTTTTCTTGGCGTTGGCGGGATCGGCCGCGGTGCCGCCGATTTTAATTTTCTCGCCCGGGCCCATCACGATTCCGCGGCCTTTTTCCTCGTAAAGCATGCCGGCGTACCGGCCGGTGGAGTCGATGTCGGCCTGGTAGCCGCCGACAACGAAGGTCGCCGCATCGACCATTTTGCTGCGATATTGCACGCCGGAGTTGGCCTGATTCTTGTCGTTTTGCGCGGTGAGTTTGAACTGCGCGCGCAGTTCGAAGTTCGCCGGCTTGGCGTCCTGGTAGACGAGAAACGTATTCGACTTGAGCACGTTTTCAGCCGTGGTCTGGCCGGTGAGCGCACCGTCGCGCACGGACCAGAAGTCCTTCTGGCCGGCCCAGCCGGAGAGGTCCTTGCCGTTGAAGATGGATTTGAAGCCGCTTTCGGCGGCGAAGGCGGACGACGCGAAAGCGGCGATGCCGAGTGAGAGCGCGAGGAATCGGGAGCGATGGAGTTTCATAGGGAAAAGAAGGGGAAACGCTAATCTTTCGGAAAGCTTGAGTGGCGATGTTGAGTTGAATGGCCCCGCCTAATCGGCGAGGTGCGGAGGCTGGTCTTTTTTAGCGGAGATTAGCGAGGATTAGCGTTCCAAAATATTCAGTGATTGTGCGCGGCGGCGGGCGTGGCGGGTGTGGCGGCGGGGTTGGCCTTGAGGTAGGCATCAACGTCCTTCGTCACGACGAGCTGGCCGAACATCACGATCCAGTGGCCGGGGAAGGTGCAGACGTATTCGTAAACCCCCTCGGTGCGGACGATGTTGCCGGCGATGCGCAGGGTCTCGCTCCGGCCGGGCTCGAGGAGCTTGGTGGCGGCGATGATGTCGGTGGATTCCGTCACCCAGGCGCGGCCCTGGCGATCGGTGAATTCGGGGGCGAGTGTCATCGCTTCGGTGGAGACCTTGGCGCGCGTGCCGGGTTTCACGACGACGAGATTGTGCGGCATCACGTCGGGGTTTTCGAAGATGATTTCGAAGGGTCGCCCGGCCGTGACGACGATGCGCGGTGTGTCGTAGCGCATCTCCTCGACTACGGCGCGCACGATAAAGGTCGCGACCCGCAGACCGGAAAGGGATTTGCGCAACGCGTCCGCCTCTTCGGGCGGCACCGTGCCCGCGAGATCGTCGGCGACCTGGATCGCCTCGACGTAGTCGCGACTCGTGCGCTCGCTGGTGTGAGTCTTGCCAGCCCAAGCCACGAGGGCGCGGGCGGCGGAGACGGCGGCTTCGGGCGTCCAACTGGCGCGCGGCAAGGCGCGGATGCCCTGCGCGGCGGTCGTCGCCTGGTAACCGCGCTCGATCATCGCGACGAGGGCCGCGAAAACCTTGGCGGGTTCCTTGCGCGTGCTCACGGCGGAGCGAATCGCGTCACGCTGGATGGCGGCGACAATGTTGTCGGGTCCCTGAATGTCGGTAATCGGGAGGGCGAGGATTGGCATCACGCGGTCAAACGCGGTCGCGCGCAGTTCGGCGCTCGGGATGAGGTGGATGCCGCCGAGCAGGCTGGCGAACGAGAGGGGCGAGGCGGACGCAGTCGGCCAGGCCTGATCGAGCGAACCGTCGGCGAGCGCGACGGCGGCGAAGGCCCACGTGCGGCCCTCGGAGTTGTCGGCCAGCGCGAGTTTGAGCAGGGCGGCGCGGTGCGGCCGCAGGTCGGCGGGGGTTTGCGCGAGCAGCAGGCGGCCGACGGCGCGCACGTCGATTTCGGCGGGGGAGTCGATGGTCTTGAGGAGCAGGGCAACGGGGGTGGTGGAGCGAATCTTCGCGAGCGCGGCGAGGGCCTCGGCCCGGGCGGCGTCGTTGACGCCGGTGCGGCCGAGGAGATTTTCCACGACGTCCTCCGTGCGCGGCATCTTGAGCACTTCGGCGACGCTGAGCGTGCGGAGGAGGTAACGCGCGCTCGCGGAATCGCCGTCGGCGAATTTTCCGCCTTCGCCCATGCGCTTGCGCCAGAGCGGGCGGAGTTGGCGGAGCGTTTCGCCAATCGTGTAGTCGAGGTAGTAGTCAACGGGGAGCTTGGTTGCGGCGAGCGCGACCTCGGTGGCCTCCGGTACGTCGAAGAAACTCGCAGCGCGCACGGCATGGAGGCGCACGCGCTGGCTGTCGTCGGTGGCCTGGCGTTGAATGAGCGCGAGGGCGTTGGGCACTCGGTCGCGCCAGTAGCAGAGGACACGCGTGGCGGCGGCGCGGGCATCGGCGCTCGGCGAGCGGAGGAGTTGCGCCAGCAGGTCGACGTTGACGACGTTGTGCCACTGGTGGACCCAGAGCGCCTCGGTGCGGTGGTGTTCGTAGTCGGCGGCGGATTTATCGAGGCCGGCGGTCCAGGTTTTCACGGCGGCGATCACCTTGGCGGATTCGTGTTTACCCAGCTCGATCTTGGCGAGATTGCGGATTTGGTTTTCGCCGCGTTTCAGGAGCTCGAGGAGCGCGGGAATTGGTTCGCCGTCGATCTTCGGCTGCCACGCGAGCGGGCGGCCCTCGGCGGTGATGCGGTAGATGCGGCCGTGCTCGTGGTCGCGATTGGCGTCGCGGAGATGGCTCTGCAAATGACCGATGAGCGGGTTGTGCCAGTCGACGATGTAGAGCGCGCCGTCGGGGCCGGTGGAGGTGTCGATGGGGCGGAAGTTTCGGTCGGAGGATTGGACGATGTCCTTTTCGCGCGTACCCTTGATGCCGGCGCCGTCGTCCTCGAGGTTGACGCGGAAGATGCCCTGGAAGCCGATGCAGTTCGGGTTGAGATAGTCGCCCCAGAATTCATCGGGAAAGTGCCGGCTGGTGAGAATCGTGCTGCCCGCGGAGGGGCGCGACGGGCGGTCCCAGATGGTCTTCAATTTCGGGTGCTTCGCGGGATAGTCGAGGCGGCCGCTGAAGGCCGCGCCGAAGTAGGTGTTGTTGCCCGTGGCGTCGGTGATGATGTCGTTGCCCCAGTAATCGAAGGCGCGGCCGTGGGGATTGGCGAACCCGTAGGCCACGTAGGTGCTGAATTTTCCGGTGAGCGGCTCGTAGCGGTACAGCGCGCCGTCGATGTTGCGCACGGCACCGCCGACGGATTCGACCTGCGTGCGGTGGAACACGCCGTCACTAAACAGAATCGCGCCGCCTGGCTCGTAGATCAACGAGTTCGCCGTGTGGTGCGAATCGGCGGAGTCGAGGCCCATGAGCACGCGCTCCTTCCAGTCGGCCTTGCCGTCGCCGTCGGTGTCGCGCACGAACCAGACGTCGGGCGCCTGCATCACGAGCACGCCGTCCTTGAAAAACTGAAAACCAGTGGGGCAGTTGAGGCCGTCGAGAAAGGTCGTGCACTTGTCGGCGCGGCCGTCCCGATCGGTGTCCTCGAGGATGATGAGTTTGTCCTTCACCCGGGCGGTGGGCGTGAGTTCCGGGTAGCTCGGCCAGACGGAGACCCAGAGGCGGCCCTTGGTGTCCCACGCCATCTGCAGCGGTTTCGCGAGTTCGGGAAATTCTTTTTCGCTGGCGAACAGGTTCACCTTCAGGCCGGGCCCGGGGGTCATGAGTTTGATCGCCTCGTCGCCATCCTCGAAGGGATAGGTGCCGTCGATGTTGGGGCCGGGCTTGTTGGTGCCAAACGCGGTGACAACAGGCAGCGGCAGCATCTCGACCGGGCCGGTTTTGCCGGCGGCGAGCGCCCAGGCGCGGCGCTCGAGATTGGCGGTCATGACATCGCGCTGCGCCATTTCCTCCATCATGACTTGGGTGTTGGTGATCTTGGGCGCGTCGGGGTGCGAGACATAGGCGATCTTGGAGCGGTCACCGTAGATGTTGTAGCCGTCGACGGAGCGGTAGCTGGAGTGCCACATCGCGCTTTTCTCGTTGACGACGGCGCGGAGTTTTTGCGCCTCCGGCGTGTCCAGCGCCGGGGCGGCGGCGCCGAACAGGGCGGGGTAGGCGCGGTGCGCAAGCTTGGCTTCGCCGGCCTCGCTGAGATGCACGCCGTTGATGGTGAGTGGCGGCTGGTTGGTCTTCGCGGCCTCGGCGTAGAGTTCTTGCGAGGGGGCAAAGAGATTCACGAACGAGACGCCGGCCTGATCGCGCGCGACCTCCTCAATCGCCTGGGTGTACAGCGCGAGGTTGGCGTTGATCTCGGGTTTGTATTCGTAGTTGGGATCGGGGTGTTTCTCGACGGCGATGGGCGAGAACAACACGATGCGCGGGGTGGCGAGGCCGTTGTATTGCTTGGCGCGCGTGTCACGCAGATACGCGGCGAGATCCTCCTTGAATTTCGGGAGACCTTCGCGGCCGGCGAACGACTCGTTGAATCCGAAGAACGCGAACACGACGCCGGCCTGCACCTTGTTGAGCCAGTCATCCGGCGTGCCAAAATCCTTCGAACGCGCGCGGGCCACGACCTCGTCGCCGGCGGCGGCGAGGTTGCGCACGACGATCTGGTGTGCGGGATGCGCGGCGTGAATCATCGTCTCGAGCCAGCCATGGTGCTGCATGCGATCGGCGAGGGCGTTGCCGACGATGGCGACGCGATCGCCGGGGTTGAGTTGAAGGGCGGAGCTCAGAGTTGAGGGCTGAGAGCTGAGAGACGGGGTGGCAGCGGCTTGTGGCAGGGCCGGACCTCCGGGCCGGCCCGGGACGATCGGCTGGCCCGGCGGTCCAGCCCTACCCTCGGATGCCGACGCCTGTTTCTTCGGCGCGGGTGCGTTTTGCTTTTTCGCGGGCGGTGCCGGCGGCGGCGTGCCGCCGACGGGGACCGTCTTGCCGAGCGCATAGTCGGAGGGCTTGAGTTGGTAGCGGTAGCCTTTGAAACCGTATTTGCGCGGCGTGTAGGGATCGACGGGTGCGACGTCGGCCTTGGCGGGGATGGTCAGGCCGGTCGCCCAGAAAACGGAATTTACGACGAAGCGGCGCAGCGACTCGTTTTCGAGATCAGTGGCGGCGCCCATCGTGGTGGTGAAGATCTTGTTGGTCTTGCCGCTTTCGTGGGTGAACGTGCGCGTCCACGCGATCGGCATCGCCGGGGAGTTGAGGCCCTGCTCCTGCTTGTCGTTCGCGCGCTTCTTCATCGACTCGGCGGGCGCATCGGCCGGATTCATGCCCTTGAGGACGAGGCCACGCATCAGGATCTTCGCGTCGGCGGGTGGGTAGGCCTCGTAGACGTCGCTGTCGCCGAAGACCTCGGTCACGCCGCGGAGGAGCGGATCGTCTTTTGCGGCCGGCTCGGCGACGCCCCGCGTGGCCTCGAACTTGTGCCGGCCCCAGTGCGAAACCCACGTCTCGCCGATCACGTGCTTGCCGAAGCCGCCGGGCCAGGGGGCCCTGGCGTTGTAGGAGTACTTCGCCCACTTGCTTTCGGCGGGAAAATTAAACGGATGAGTTGACGTACGGAGTGCGATGAGCGGCACGCCGCGCTCGAAGGCGGAGACGAAGCGCTGCATGTCCGCGTCGAGCCAGTTGCGGAAACGCAGGCCCATCACGATCGCGTCGGCCGAGTCGAGCGCCTGGGAATCGGGCAGCGATTTCTGGTTGTCGGGATTGATCGTGCCGTCGGCGTCGAGCGCGAAGAGGACGGTGCACTTGAAGCCGTGGCGTTGGCTGAGGATTTTCGCCAGCATGGGCATGGCCTCCTCGCTGCGGTATTCCTCGTCGCCGGAAAGGAAGACGACGTGCTTGCCCTGGGCTTTCACGCCAGCGGGCGGGTTGAAGACGAGCGAGGATTGTGCGGTGGCGGGGGCGGCGAGGGCGGCCGACAGCGCGAGGGCGGAGGCGAGAGGGCGAAGGTGCACGGTGAAACGGGGCTGACGGCTGATGGTTGCGAGGGGCGAAGGGCGAGGAACGAGGGGCGAGCTTCGACACCTCCGCGCTCCGCGTCAGGTGCAAAATGCGGTGAAGCCAGCCGTTTTATTTGCCCCGGTCGCGCCGGCCGATGAGCACGCGGGCGTGGGCTTTTTCACTTTTGTCCCGCGGCGTGGCCGAGCGCGCGGCGCCGAACAACGCGATGACACTCGGCGCCGGCCGCATCCGCGCTGTGCCATCGGGGCACGATTCCCAGATGATTTCCGCCCTCTTCCCGTGGCGGCGAGTTTCGGCGGGAACGGTGTCCCGTCCGTTGCCGGTGATGCGTGTCCTTGCCATGCGCTCGAAATAAGGGAGAGGGCGGCGAAATCAATCCAGCGACGGCGGCTTGCGAGGTCGCGGTGGGCTATTCATCTGCTCGCTCCAATTCCACGACACGAATTTCGCCAACGGCATGGTCGCTCCAAAACGTGACCAGCCACTGGCCGATCAGGACAACTTCGTTCACGCGCCCGGTTGCGTCGCGCTGCCGGTAGTCGCCGGGGCGAAAGGGCGTGGTTTTGACTTGGTCGAGCACATCGAGCAGTCGTTGGCGATCCGCACCCTTTGTGGCGTGCAACGCAGTCCACGCCTGCTCGTGCAAAATCACCTCGTAGGTGCGCACGTGCCGGAATCAGGATTCGGCCAGACGACGCTTGGCCTCGGTCAGCGTGACCCCGCGGCCCGCCTCAATGTCGGCGTGGCGTCGGGCGAGTTCATGCTGGTATTCGGTGTCGTCGGTGCGAACCCGGTGCTTGAGATAGGCCAGGGCCTTGAGCATTTCCTCGCGCGGGAGCTGCTCGATCTGCGGCATCAATTCGGCGAAGGCCATGCGGAGAAGGTGGCCGCGCCCAGGACCGCGCGCAAGCCCGGAGGCGGAACGAAACGAGCCGGGACGGCTCGTCCACGACTACAGCGGCTCGCTGTTCTTCGGGTCGGCGAGCAGGGCCTTGAACGCGGGGTCGTCGCGGACGTTGTCCCAGTCGGGTTCGACCTTGAGCATCGGCACGGTGAGGCCGCTGGGAACCCGGAGCAATTTCGCGAGCAGCTCGATGCACTCGCGCGGGCGTTTCGCGTAGGCGTAGATTCGCGCAAGTTCGATTTCCCGCTCCCAGCGCAGCGCTACGTGCGACTCGGCGGGCGCGGCCGCCACCGCGCGCTTCGCGGCGGCGATGGCCTCGTCGCCCCGGCCCGCGCGCACGAGGGCGGCCGCGAGCCAGCCGGGTTTTTGCGTCGGCCCAACTTCCTCCACGCTTTGCAGCCGCTCGGCGGTCGCGAGGGCGTCGCGTGCGGTGGTGGCGGCTTCGGCCGATTGCCCAAGGCGGGCGCAGACATCGGCTCGCGCACAGAGGAGCGACCAGCGCTGCACGTCGTTGCTTTGCTCATTGCGCAATCCCGCCTCGATCGCCGCCTGCGCCTCGGCAAAGCGGCGCCCACGCCAAAGCCACGAGACCAAGGCTCGGCCCGATAGGCCTTCGGGGGACGCGGGCAGTTCACCGGTGGCGACAAATCGGGCGGTGGCGATGATGCCCGAGGAGCCCGGAAGGCCCTTGCTCACGGCCCTCGCCTCCGTCTGGCGCGATTCTTCGACGCGTCGCAATACCGCCAACGCCGAAGCGACGTTTCTTTCGTAGCCGGCCGAGCTCGGATCCAACTCGACGGCGCGCTGATACGCGGCCACCGCCTCGGTTCCTCGCCCTAGACTCTGCAACGCGCTCGCGACTTGGATGTGAGCTTGGGCCGCATTCGGCAGGGCGCGGACCACGTTTTCCGCGAAAACGAGCGCCCGCAGACCATCACGCTCAACGCTCACGTAGTAGATGGCGAGCGCGCCGTCCCCGGCTCCACCCGGAACCATGCGCGCCGCCGCTTCCGCCCAACGCTTTGCCTCCGTGGCTTGACGCAGGCGCTCCGTCGGCGCCGTGACCGCACGGATAGCCAGAAGCGACCGCGAGATGGAGAGATGAGTTGCGGCCAGTATGAAATCCGGATCGAGCGCGAGGATGGCCTCGCACTGGGCGGCGGATTCGACCGGATTCGAAGTTCCATCATCCCAGGATTTACGCATCTTCACGAACAAATCGTAGGCGCGCGGATCTTTCGTCATGAACCGCGCCACGGCCGCGGGGCCGCCCGGCTGGGCCCGCGCCTGCAGCACGCGCGCGACCTGCTCGGCGATGTCGCTTTGCAGCGCGAGCGCATCCTTCAGTTCGTAGTCGCGCCTCGGCAACGACCACAGCAGCGCATCGTCGCCCGCGCGGCGCAGCTCGAGCGTGATGCGCACGACGTTCTTTTCCCGCCGCACGCTGCCGGTGATGACGTGGGCCACGCCCATTTGCCGCGCGATCTCGGCGGTCCTGGCCGTCGCGCCCTTGAACGCCAGCGCCCGCCCGCGCGAGACGACCGTCAGGTCCGAGAGCAGTTGCAGGTTGGAAATGATTTCCGTGTGCATGCCCTCGGTGAAAAACGCGTTGTCCGGATCGGGACTGAGATTCTCGAACGGGAGGACGACGACGGATTTGTCCGCCTTCGCCGAGCCTGCGGCGGACAAATCCGAAGGCGGCTGCGCCGCGGGCGGAACGGACGCAAGCGACGGTGCCGATTTTCGCATCGCGAGGATTGCGACCAACCCAACGATAACTGCGACGCCCGCCGCGAGGGACCATACTGCCACCGGGACGCGACGGTGCGTGGTTTTTTCCGGTAGGGACGTCTCTCCGAGACGTCCGGGATTACGATCCGATTCGGGCGGACGTCTCGGAGAGGCGTCCCGACCATCGGCAGATAGCAAGCGCTGCACTTGAGCGCAGAAGGCCGCGTTTGCTTCGCCGCCCGAGAGGCGTGTCCATTGCACGGCGAGGAAGGCATCGGGCACTTGGGCGTCGCGCTCGACCGTGGCGTCGATGACGACGGGCACGATGAACGGCCTGCCCTTCGCCATGAGGTGCGAGCGGTCCTCGGCGAGTTTCCATTCGAGGCGGAAATAACCTTCCAGCCGCGCCTGGGTATTGGCGGAGATGATCGGCAGGAAGAGCGCGCAGTCGCGGATTTGCGTGCGGATCTTTTTGTCCCAGGCGTCGCCACCGCGCAGCTCGCTCTGGTCAAACCACACCTCGATGCCGGCGGCGCGGAGCGATTCGCACACGCGCCGCGCCGCCTCGGCATCTTGCGAGGCGTAGCTGAGAAAGACCGCGGCGGGAGCGGGGGTGGACATGGGGAGCGGGACGCGGGAGGAACGTTCAACGCTCAACTCGCCAAAGGCGAGCAAGCGTTAACCCGCCTCCGGCGGGTTGAACGTTCAACGCTCAAGTTGAAGCTTCGGTTGGCGGCCGTTCGGGAGCAACCGTGCGGCACAGAGTCGGGGTATGTCTTCCGGCTGGCGGTTCGGAAGTGACGCCGGCGGTTTGAAGTAGGGCGAGGTCTCCGTCCTGCCCGCCGCCAGGGCGGGTCAGAGACCCCGCCCTACTTTCAGGCAGCGCGGTGATTGCGGGTTGAATCCCGGGAGTGCGCGACCAAGCTGCGATGCGGCAATGGGCCAATTCATCCGATGAATTTTTCGAAAGTGCTGGCGGAGCTCGGCGGGCGTTTCGATGCGGCCGGGATTCGCTACGCGCTCATCGGTGGCTTCGCGATGGCGTTGCGCGGGGCGCCGCGGGCCACGCTGGCCCTCGATTTCCTCCTGATGCTCGACGATCTCGAAAAGGCGCACGCGATATTCGGGGAGCTGGGCTACCGCCGCGAGTTTCACTCGGCCAACGTATCGCACTACGCCGGGAGCGGGCCCGACTGGGGGCGGGTGGACATCCTGCATGCGTTTCGCGGACCGAGCCTCGGGATGCTGGGTCGTGCGGAACGCATCCGCATCGATGCGGACCTCTCGCTCCCGGTGGCGCAGACCGAGGATATCATTGGCCTGAAACTCCAGGCGCTGAAGAACGACCTGTCGCGCGCGGTCGGCGATTGGAACGATATCGTCCTGCTGGTGGCGGCGGCCGCCCGGGAGAGGCGGGCGTTCGACTGGGTGCTCGTGGAGGACTACTTGAGGTTGTTCAATCTCGACGACAGGCTCAGACATCCTGACCTGCACCTGAAGCGAAGAGGTGGAGAGAGGAACGAAAAAGAGACCTGAACCTGAGTTGGGCCGGTCCGGGATTGAAGGCGGGAACCAGCCGTGGCAAGGGAGACGAATGCCGCAAATTCAAT
>SXSC01000123.1 GCA_005792355.1 Opitutaceae bacterium | reverse complement strand
TCGATGCCGACATCGCGAGCAATACGCTCGGCTGGCAATGGAGCGCGGGCTGCGGAGCCGATGCGGCGCCATATTTTCGCGTGTTTGCCCCGGTGCTGCAGGGCCTGAAATTCGATCCCGAAGGCAAGTACGTGCGCCATTGGGTGCCGGAACTCGCGCGCCTGCCGGCGGAGCACATCCAGGCACCGTGGGAGGCACCGGCCGAGGTGCTGGCCGCGGCGGGCGTGAACCTGGGCCGGGGAGGCAATTATCCCGGGCCGATCGTCGATCACGCGACGGCGCGCCACGCCGCGCTGGCGGCCTTCAAACAATTCAGAAGTGCAGCTGCCGGGGCGCGGGAGTAGGGGACCTCACACCATGAAAGACGAAATTTTCTCCCTCACGACCCGGATTGCGCGCCCGGCCTCCGAGGTGTTTGCGTGGCACGAACGGCGCGGCGCGCTGGCGCGACTGTGCCCGCCGTGGGAGCGCGTCGAAGTGGTGGCAGCCACGGGCGGCGTGCGCGACGGTGCGCGCGTGACGGTGCGCAACAAGGTGGGACCTTTCTGGATGGAGTGGCGGGTGGAGCACCGGGACTACGTCGCCGGGCGCCAGTTTCGCGACGTGCAATTGAGCGGGCCGTTTGCGCAGTGGGAGCATCTGCACCGCGTCGAGCCCGACGGCGCGGCCGCCTGCCGGTTGACGGATGAGATTTCGTATCGTTTGCCCGGCGGTGCGCTCGGGCGGGCGATTGGTGGTGGTTACGTGCGCCGGCAACTGACGCGGCTATTCGCGTGGCGGCATGCCATCACGCAGGCGGATGTCGAACTCGCGACGCGGTATGGCGTCGTGGGATCACGCCGGGTGCTGATCGCCGGCGCCTCGGGTTTGCTCGGCCGGTCGCTGGCAGCGCTGCTCGAAACGCAAGGGCACGAGGTCGTGCGGCTCGTGCGGCGGCCGGCCGCGGGTGCGCACGAGATCTCCTGGAATCCGGCCGCCGGTGAACTCGATCCAGCGGCGATCGAGGGCGTCGATGCCATCGTGAATCTCGCCGGTGAGAATGTCGGCGCCGGTCGCTGGACGGAGAAGCGGCGCACGGCGATCCTGCGGAGCCGCGTGGACGCGACCCGCACGCTCGTCGTCGCCCTGCAAAAGATGCGGCGCAAACCGGAGGTCATGGTGAGCGCGTCCGCGGTCGGCTATTATGGTGAGCGGGGCGACGAAGTTCTCACCGAGGCGTCGGCCATCGGGCATGGTTTTCTTGCGGAAGTCTGTCTTGCGTGGGAGACCCACGCCGAAGGTGCGGCGCGGGCCGGGGTGCGCGCGGTGATGCTCCGGCTCGGCGTGGTGCTCACGCCGGCGGGAGGAGCGCTCGCGAAGCTGCTGCCGGCGTTTCACCTCGGGCTGGGCGGGCGGGTGGGCGACGGACGCCAGTGGATGAGCTGGGTGGGCGGCGAGGACGCCGTGGGGGCGATCTATCATGCCATCGTCGAACCGCGTTGTCGTGGCGCCATGAATACGGTTGCTCCGGGCGTGGTGACGAACGCGGATTTCACGACGACGCTCGGACGCGTCCTCGGCCGGCCGACGGTGCTGCCGGTGCCGGCGGCGGCCCTGCGCGTGGTGTTGGGCGAAATGGCCGACGGGACGCTGCTCGCGAGCACCAAGGCGGTGCCGAGGCAACTGGAGCAAACGGGCTATGCTTTTCGCGCTCCGACGCTGGCAGGTGCCTTGCGGCGCGAGCTGGGCCGGGTCGGGAACTGAACGAGCAACTGCTAAACCGTGAACCCTTGAACCAAAAGCCTGAGTAGTTGCGGGGGGCATTTATTCGCAATGGTGTCCCGTCTCTGCCGTGCAACCTTCAGTTCAGTCGGCCCAATCTCTTGACACCGCAGAGACCGGACCAGCACGCTGAGAATACTCAGGGCAGGCATGGGAGACGGCAAAAAAGTTGGCAAAAAACGATGCGGAACACGTGCAAACGAAATTTTTTGAGCATCCTCCCCCCTTGGGAAAGAGGGCCAGCCTGCGCCGCCCTGTCTGGCAGGCCCGATGATCGGCCTTTTCTTGCCAAAAGGATTGGTGGTTTGGGCCCAAGCCACAACCAGGCCGGAGGATTGGGGTTTGTTCCTCTGTCATGCCGCGCGCTCCTCCCGTTTATCAGGGAACAGTCTTCCGAGAATATCGCGACGCGCTGCCGCAATCGGTGAGGGCTGATCGAATTGAAGCCAGTCCGATACCTCGGAGCTTGCGCCGGCTCGGATCGCGGTAGGCGACGGCTTTGTGCCGCAAATTGTGAATCGATCGCGGGGTCCGGCAACCAGACGCAATGATTGGCGCATGGAGTTGAGGGAGCCTTGCAAATGTCTCGGGGCTTGCCCCGGGACTGTTTACTGCGGCTTCGATCGGAGCTTCTGGCTCCTCCCGCGTGCCGGGGATCGACGGGATCAGCGCGATTACGTAACGCCAGTAAATGGCCAATAAACAGGGAGGCTTCGCCACGAAGTGCGGAGTTGGTCCCACGGCTTCGCGGTACAATCCGCGTGGTTCAGCAACATCATGTGCATCTGCGCAGACCGGTTCGGCAAGGGCTCGGACGTGATCGCCCGGGAAAGCGCAACGGCTCCTTCGGAAATTGAGCCGCCAGCATCCGCACGCCGACGCCGCCAGGTTTTTCCGCGGCTCGCGCAAACATTCAACCACGCCTGTTCCATGAAAAACATCCCGGCAGTTTTCCTTTGCTCGTCGATGGCGACGGATCGTTTTCCGTTTCGCTCGATTTCCCGCCTCCGTCCCGCTTGGTCGCTTGCCGTGGCGATCACTTTGCTGGGTGCGGCGCCAGTCGCGGCCACCGTGCTGACCTTCGGTCTCGAGCAGCTTTCCAACTCAGTCCTCAATCTGAATTATGGCCGTCGGGTCACGGCGACTTCTGATGCCGTTGGGTCGTATTTGGCCGACCGTGGCTTCACACCCAATGTCGTCGTCTCTTATGCTGCTCAGGCCGGCGGCAACTACGGCGCCCATGAACTTTTTTATCACCTCCACGGCGATTGGAGCGGATCGGGGCTGATTTATAACGCTGACGGCAATGAAAACTGGAGTGTCACCTTCACCGCCGATCCGGGCTACAAGGTTACGCTCCACGGTCTGCACCTCAGCCGCTTCGCTTGGAGTGGGAACGGCATTCTCCCGGGCATCTCGATCGTCAACGAGAACAACCAGGTGCTCTACAGCGCGGCCAACGTCGATGTCGGATGGCCCGCGCCTTTCGCCCTCGATTTCGGGGCCGGCCATAGCGGATCCACCCTGACAATCCGGATGGACATGGGAACGAACCCGGCCACGGGCGCGATCGCATTCGATGACATCACGTTCAGTCAGGCGGCCGCTCCGCCCACGATTTCGACGCAGCCGTTTTCTCAAACCGCGACGGTCGGAACGAATGTGACGTTCGCGGTTGCCGCCGGCGACACCGTGGGGCCGATGTTCCAATGGAAAAAAGGCGGCAGCGATATCACCTCCGCGACGAACGCGACGCTGGTGTTGAACAACGTGTCGGCGGCTGACGCCGGCAGCTATACGGTGGTGGTCAGCAACGGCGTGGGCACGCCCGCGACCAGCAACCCGGCGACCCTGACGGTCAACGCCGCGGCGACGCCCATCGCCGTCAACTTCGACAGCTACACCGCCAACGCCACGCTCAACGGCCAGGGCACGCCGGCGTGGGTGGCGTACCAATCTTCGACGTACGTCGACCCGCTCGTCGTGCCCGGCGATGCCGGACATGCGACCAATTACGTAAAGGGGCCGGAGGGCTGGCGCTCCAGTGCGGCGCATATTTCCCTCCCTACGCCCCTCGTCTACGCGGCCGGTAGCGGCCTGGCGGAATGGCGCTGTCAATTGTCGGTGCCCGCACCCACGGCGAGCCACGGTAACACCGCCTCGAATCTGGGTCTTAGCAACAGCAGCGAGATGGTGAGATTTGGCCCCAACGGATTCGCCGCTGGCAGCGCGATTCCTGCCGGATACACCGTCGGTGCGAATCTGCTCTCGGTCAGCGACGCACTGGGCGGATCACACGTGGGCTCGGCCATCACGCCCAACGATTGGTATGAAGTGAAACTGCTGGTGAACTTCACCGCCCCCTCACCGACCGGCAGCCTGTTCTACCGCAACCTCACCGCCGGGCAAACCGCGTTCACCGCCGATCCGCTGCTGCAGCACATCGACCTCAAGCTCACGGCGACCAACGGTGCCTACAGCTTCCCCACCGCTATCATCTGGGTGGTCAACGGCGGCAAGATCGACGCCATCTCCGCCTCGCCCGCCGTGCCACCGTCCACCGGAGTAGCAACGTTCGACACCGGCGTCGACGGCTGGACGATCGTGAGTTTCACCAATCTCGCCACGAACACCTACTCGCTGTCGGGCAACTACACCGCGACGCACTCGACGACGGGTGGCAACCCCGGCGGATATATCTACTCCGCGGATCCGGACGGCGGTGACTTCACCTTTGCAGCTCCGGCGGCCTTCCTCGGCAATCGCGCGGCCGCGGCGGGCGGCACGCTCTCGTACGACCTGATCCACCCGACCGGAGGTGTCGATCTCCAGGCCGCCGATGTGATTCTGGTCGGTAATGGCCAGCGCCTCGTGTGGCAGGCGAGTCCCACGCTGACGCCTTCCACGACCTGGCTGCCGGTGAGCGTCCCGCTCAGCCCGACGCCGCAGTGGCACGTCGATATCACGACCGGCGCCACCCCGACCGCGACGGATTTCCAGGCGGTCCTCGGCAACCTGACGGATCTGCTTATCCGCGGTGAATATTTCAATGGCAGCGAGACCAGCGGGATCGACAATGTGCGTTTCTCAGCGGCGGCCCCGTTGGGAGTTTCGGTGATCACCAGCGCATCGACGGCCACGGCCACCGTCGGTTCGGCCTTCAACTTCCAAGTCACCGCCAGCAATTCGCCAACCTCGTTCGCCGCCACCGGACTGCCGGCAGGCCTGTCGCTCAACACCACGAGCGGCGCGATCAGCGGCACGCCGACGACGGCGGGCGCTTCGACGGTTGCCCTTACCGCCGCCAACGCGGTCGGCACCGGCTCCCCGACCACGTTGACGATCACGGTCAACGCCGCCGGAACCGGTCCCGCCAATGACCTCTTCGCCAATCGCATTGCGCTCACCGGCCTGCCGATCACGACCACGGGCTCCAATGTCGGCGCGAGCCGGGAAAGCAACGAGCCGACCGCGCATGGCAGCAGCGGCTCCGTCTGGTGGACGTGGACCGCTCTGAGCAGCGGCAGCGTCACCATCGATACCAACGGGAGCTCCTACGACACGATGCTCGGCGTCTACATGGGAACGACTCTGGGCGGATTGAGCGACATTGCCTCCGACGACGACGCTGGCGACGGCCTGGCCAGCCTTGTCACGTTCTCCGCCATTGGTGGTACGGCGTATCAGATTGCGGTCGGTGGCTTCAGCGGCAGTTTCGGCAGTATCAACCTGCACATCACGGGTGGCGGCGGCGCGACGATTCCCGTCATCACGAGCGCCAACATGACGACGACGACCGCGGGCGGTGCGTTCACCTACACCATCATCGCGACGAACTCCCCC
Source organism: Opitutaceae bacterium (assembly GCA_005792355.1). Lineage (GTDB taxonomy): Bacteria > Verrucomicrobiota > Verrucomicrobiia > Opitutales > Opitutaceae > ER46. Next base: position 14,084 of record SXSC01000123.1, on the reverse strand, counting down.
ACGTCGTTTGCCGCCACCGGTCTGCCCGCCGGGCTGACCGTCAACACGACCACCGGCGTGATCAGCGGCACACCCACCGCCACGGGCACCTCGTCCGTCACTCTGACGGCCACCAACAGCAGCGGTACGAGTGCGCAGTTTACCCTGACGCTCGTCGTGAACGCACCGACCGCCCCGATGGTAATCGTGCCACCGGTGTCAACGGCGGCCTTGGTTGGCGCGAGCGTGAGCTTCACCGTGACAGCCACGGGCACCGAGCCGCGCACCTACGAGTGGAGGAAGGGCAACACCGTCATCAGCACCGGAACCGCCGCCACCCTCGTGCTCAGCAACGTCCAGGCGGGCGCCGCCGGGAGTTACTCGGTGGTGGTGGCCAACGCGGTGAGTTCTGTCACTTCGGCGCCGGCGTACCTGTATGTGGGGTCTCCCAGTGGAGTCCGCGCGATTGCCGCGGGCACCGACCACAGCCTGTTTGTGACCAACGACGGCACGCTCTGGGCGATGGGGAGCAACAACGCGGGCCAGGTCGGCAGTGGCGCGACGCCCTCGCAGCCCACGCCGGTGCCGGTTGCCTTTGGCGTTCAAACCGTCGCCGCGGGATTGAATCACACCCTGTTCCTCAAGACCGACGGCACGCTGTGGACCATGGGGCACAACGTCTCCGGCCAGTTGGGCGACGGTACGACCAACGTGCGCTACGTGCCGCTCCAAGTCGCCTCTTCGGTGGCGACGATGGCGGGCGGTTACTTCCACAGCCTGTTTGTGAAGACCGACGGTACGCTCTGGGGAATGGGCGACAACACCAGCGGACAACTCGGCGACGGCACCACCACCAACCGGCTGACCCCGGTGCAGGTTTCGGGTGTGGCCGACGTCGTCGCCGTGACTGGCGGCAACTGGCACAGCCTTTTCCTCAAGTCCAACGGCACGCTCTGGGCGATGGGCGGCAACGACACCGGCCAGTTGTGCGACGGCAGCACGACCAACCGGCTGACTCCCGTGCAGGTGGCGACTGGCGTCGCCGGGGTCTCCGCCGGATGGTTCCACACGCTCTTCGTCAAAACCGACGGCGCGTTGATGGCCGCGGGCAACAACGAACTCGGCCAGCTCGGCGACGGCACGACCGTGAACCGCCTCGCCCCGGTGCCGATCGCGACCGGGGTGGCCAAGGCGTATGCCCAATTCAACCACAGTGCCTTCGTGAAGACCGACGGCACGCTGTGGACGATGGGCTCCAACAATCACAGCCAGCTCGGTGACGGCACGCTCGTCAACCGCCCGACGCCGGCCTCGTTCACCAACAGTGTCGCCTTTGCCACCGTCGGCAACCGCCACACGCTGTGGGTCAAGACCGATGGTTCGCTCTGGGGCGTCGGCGGCAACGGCTACGGCCAGCTTGGCCTGCCCGCCTCCGCGCCGAAGACCAGCCCGCTGTTGATTGCCGCGGCGGCCATTACGGGCTCTGCGCCGGTCGTGGCGATCACCAGCCCGGCGAACGGCGCCACGTTTGCACCCAGCGTGGCCATCAACCTGACCGCCGTCGCCACCGATGCAGATGGGACCATCGCCAACGTGCGGTTCTACGCCAACGATGTGCTGCTGGGCACGGTGAACACCGCCCCCTACGCGCAGGCGTGGACCCCAACGGCCACCGGCCCGATCATCGCGTACGCGATCGCGACGGACAACAACGGCAACCAAACGACGTCCGTTGTGGTCAACCTGGCGGTGAACGCGGGTTCGGGCGCACCTGTCACCACCCACCCGCAGCCGCAAACCAAGGCGATCGGCGGCACCGCCACGTTCTCCGTCACCGCGACGGGCACGGCTCCCCTCACGTATCAATGGAAACTCGGCCCGTCGAATGTCATCGACGGTGGCACCATCTCCGGCGCCACGACGCAGACCCTTGTAATCACAGGGGTGCAGCCGGCCGACGCCGGGATCTACACGTGTGTCGTCACCGGTGGCTCGGGCTCCGGCAGCACGACGTCGAACGGCGCGCAGTTGACGATCACCTCCGGTGGCCTCGCCCCGTACCTGACCTCGCCGGTGCGCCACCAGTCGACGGTCGTGGGCGGCACGGTGACCTTTGCCGTGACGGTGGGCGGCACGCCGCCGTTCACGTATCAGTGGAAAAAGGACAGTGTCAACCTCGGCAGCGCCACCAACGCCACCCTGACTTTGACCAATGTACAGATGGCCGATGGCGGCAGCTACGCGGTGCAGATTACCGGCACCAGCGCGATCACGTCGCCGATCATGGCGCTGACGGTGGCGAATGCCGCTCCGGCCAACGATCTGTTCGCCAACGCGACCACGCTGACCGGCGCCACCACCTCGGCTCCTGGCTTCAACGTCGGCGCCAGTCTGGAACTGCGCGAACCGGACCACATCGGTCACGCCGGACCAGGCCCCGGTCACGGGGGCGCGTCGGTCTGGTGGAAGTGGGTGGCGCCCGCCACAGGTGCGGTCGCGGTCAATACGCTCGGCAGCAGTTTCCAGACGCTGCTGGCGGTCTATACGGGCACGAGCGTCTCCGGTCTCACGCTGGTGGGCGCCAACGACAACGGCGGCGCCAACGCCACGAGCGCGATGGCCTTCGCGGCGACCTCCGGCACGACGTACTACCTCGCGGTCGACGGGCTCGACGGCGCGACCGGCACGATCCAATTGAGTCTGGCCCCCACGACCGCCACCGCGCCGACGTTTGTCACCCAGCCGGCCGGCATCACGGCCCCCGCCGGGGGTACCGTGGGCCTGAGGGCGACGGTGGCCGGCACCGCACCCTTCACGTATTTATGGAAGAAGGACAACGTCGACGTGCCCGGCGGCACGACGAATCCGCTCAGGTTGCGGAATGTGACCGCCAGTGCCGCGGGCAGCTATACACTATCGGTCACCAACGGCGTTTCGAGTGCCACCTCCAATGCCGCCGTCCTCACGATTGCGGGCGAGATCGGCCCGCTGGCGATCTTCTATCAACCGCAATCGCTCGCGGTATCGGCCGGCGGCAACGCCGTGCTCGACCTCTGGGTCACCGGCACCCCGCCGCTCACCTTCCAGTGGTGGAAGAACTCCGTGGCCCTCGCCAACGGCACCGCGGCGGGCCGGGCCACTGTCGCCGGCGCCACCAGCACGACGCTCACCCTGACCGGCGTGCAGGCCGGCGACGCCGGCAGCTACACGTGCTATGTTTCCAATGGCGGCGGCCATGTCACCTCGGAGGTTGCCACCTTGACCGTCAACGGCGCGACCGGCACACCGCCGACGGTGGCCCTGACCAGCCCGGCCTCCTCTGCCTCGTTCGTGGCCGGCACGGCCGTGAGTGTGATGGCGAGCGCCACCGATGCCGACGGCACCGTGGCCTCGGTGCAGTTCTTCGCCAATGGCACCAGCATCGGCACCGACACGTCGGCGCCCTATGAACTCTCCTGGACGCCTGCGACCGCCGGCAGCTACGCGCTGACGGCCAAGGCGGTGGACAACACCGGGCTCGAGACCACCTCGGCGCCGGTTGCGATCACCGTGACGGCACCGGTGCAAGCTCCGGTGATCACCAGCGCCGCCACGGCCACGGCGACGGTCGGCACGGCGTATACCTTCCAGGTGACCGCCAGCAACTCGCCGACGTCGTTCGCGGCGACGGGACTGCCCACGGGCCTGACCCTCACGACGGCGACAGGTGCGATCAGCGGCACGCCCACGACGGCGGGCACGTATCCGGTTTCACTTACGGCCGCGAATGGCGGCGGCACCAGCGCGGCGGCGACACTGACGATCACCGTCAGCGCCGCCACGGGCGCACCGACCATTACGCAGCACCCGGCCGGTCAGGTCGTGCTCGCGGGAAGCAACGCGCCCTTCACGGTGGCGGCGACCGGTACCGGCACGCTCACTTACCAATGGTATTTCACGCCGAAGACCAGTACCACGCCGCAGAGCGTCGCGGGGGCGACATCGTCGACCTACACGGTCAACAATGTGCAGCCGGCCAATGAGGGCGACTACGTATGCATCGTCACCAACCCCGCGGGTGACACGACCAGCAACGCGGCGCCGTTGACCATCGCACCGCGCGTCGTGCGGATCGTCAGCCAGAGCACCTCGGCCGGGGCGAATGCGGTCGTGCCCGTGCAACTCCTGGCGACCGGCAGCGAGAATGCCGTCGGCTTCACGATACTCTTTGACCCGGCGAAACTCGCCTACGTGAGTGCCGTCGTGGGAGCGCAAGCGACCGATGCGTCGCTCAACACCAATTCCAGCCAGCTCGGAGCGGGCAAACTCGGCATCGCCCTCGCCAAACCCACCAATACGATGTGGACGGCGGGGACGCAGGAGGTCATCAAGGTCACCTTCACCGTCAACGCGAGCCTGGCGGGCGGCACGATGACGACGCTGACGTTCGGCGACACCCCGATCCTGCGGGAGATCTCCGACGCCACGGCGAATGCGTTGCCGGGCGGTTATCAGGGCGGCACGATCACGGTGCCCACCGGTTTCGAGGCCGACATGAATGGCAATGGTGCCGTCTCGATCACCGACTGGGTGAAGGTCGGGCGAATTGTGGCCGGCCTGGATGTCGCCGCGAACGGCATCGACTTCCAGAAGGCCGACTGCGCGGGCCGCTCCTCGCTGGGCAACGGCGTGCTCTCGATCTCCGACTGGGTGCAGGCCGGCCGCTACGCCGCGGGCCTCGATCCGCTCACGCCGGCCGGTGGGCCCACGGCGCCGAATCCGTGAACGCAGCTGTTCCAACGGCGCTGCGACGGCGAACTCCCATCATCCCGGATTCGGCCGTCGCAGCCCGCCACGGATTACCCAAATAATACGGCTGAACCTATTTTCCGCGATTATTTTGAGTCACAAAGGGCACGGAGGAGGAAAAGGAGTTCACCGAGCAGCATTTGGAGATTCGGCTGCCCGCTGAAACGTATGCACCTGGCGCGTGAAGACCGGTACTCCAAGATTGTCATCCCATCCCTCGGCGTCCTCGCAGTTTCCCTCAGTGGCCTCTGTGTCCAACGGGGTTTTTGGGCTGAAACAGGAAAACAGGGAAAACGCCCTGGCCAAACCATGATTCCGGTTGAAAGTTCCGTTGGCCGAGGTAAAATCGCGGAAGCCAATTTTGGCCCGAGGTCTTTATCCAGCACCCCAATATTACCATGAAATCACCGCGCATTCTTCGCCGCGTCCTCGCACTGGCCCTGTCGCTCGCGGGCACCGTCTGGGCACAACGCACGGTAACCGTCGAGATCGACGGTAACCAGATCACGGGTACGGGCACCGCGTCGATCATGCTGGCCAGTCAGGGGGACGAGAACGCGCTCGGCTTCAGTGTCACCTTTAACCCTGCGGTCCTGCGCTACGAGGATTTCAAGGCGGGTGCGGATACGGCCGGGGCGACGATCAATCTCAACGCGGCCCGAGCAGCCGAGGGTCGGTTGGGTTTAGCCATCGCGGTGGCGGCCGGCTCCAGCTTCCGCGCGGGCGGGAGGCAGCTCGTGGTGCTCAGGTTCACGGTACTCGCGGAGGCGGCGAGCGAAGCGATCGGCTTTGGTGACTCGCCGATCCGCCGCGAAATTGCCGGGGTTACCGCGCATGAACTCACGGCGACCTACCACCCGGCGGCCATCGCCACCCGGCGGAGCAAATAATCCGCGGGCATCGAGATCCCCGAGTCCTGCCGTTGGCTTGGTCTGAACCGTGAACCCCGCGCACGGCGGTGCGCAGATGCCGGAGGTTTGAACGCCCGACTAGTAGCGCGACCAATAACTTTCGTGACGTGTAGCTGCGAGCGCCAGCGAGTGGACCACCGGCGCGCTCCACTCGCTGGCGCTCGCCGCTACTTGTCACGCTACTTTGCGGTCGGCCCACTAGAAGGTGAGACGGAACTTAGCGGCCGCTTGAGATCGGAAGAACGACAAACGCTCCGGAGCGGAATCAGTGGTGGCGAGGGCTGAAATCACTTTCCAAAACCTACCCGGCGATTCGGCAATTTCCGCCGCACGTTGACCAAACGATGCGCAGATGGTGGCGGTGATTGAGAACATGATTCGCCCATGGTTCGCGGTGCCCCAGTTGAGTCGTTCCCCTCCAACCGGCGCTTTGATGCGCAGAGCGGTCAGGTGGGAGTGAGACATGGGGGACTGCATGAGCCTGAATCGGTTTCCATCGTCACCCCCTCATAAATAAACCACTCCCGGGTCAGATCCTCTGAAGATTAAGTCTTGTTTCAATTGAGCATGTGGCCCCGTTTGAATAAAAAACTAGGTTGGGTTGCGTTTTCCGCGGTGATTGGCGCGGGGCTGGCTTGGGTTCTTTGGCGCGAACAACCCAGAGCGAAATCCGATGCCGAGAGTCGGGTCGCGAGTGAGGCAACGAACCGGCAAAGCCCAGATGGAAGGCCGACGTCACCGAGCCGCGCAGCAGTAGACGGGTTGTTGAACTTTCTTCCGCAGCGCTTCGCAGCGGGATTGTCACAGGATGAAGTGACGGCGCTCCTTGAGCGGACGGCCACGGCTCTCCTTGAGGGACCGCGCTCCGATGCGGTGGCAGCATTGCTTGCTTTCCTTGACCGCGGCTCCAACGCCTCGACTGGGTTGATTTTTAAAGTAGAGAGTGGTGGCAAGTTGCGCAGTGCTCCCTCGCTTCGCGTGTGGGCGCTTGATCAACTAGGCCGGCTGGATGTTGGCTCTGCCGCTGACTACTCGGCGCGAATTTACGCGAGCCACGACTCAGCTGATGAGTGGGCAGTCGCATTGCGGAACCACTGGCGTGAGGCCGCACCAAGCGGCCAAATCGAACCGGTTCGGCGGCGGGTGCTGGAACTGATTTCAGATGTGGGGTGGGCGAGTGATCCCAGCGTTGGGTTTCTCGAGGCGCTCGACTTGAGCGTCGCGACCTTGGCATGGGAGGCAGTGCCATCGTTCGAGCGATGGCTCGACTCATCGCAGCCGGCGGCGCTGCGCGGGGGAGCATGGGTGGCGCTCGACCGCCTGACGATGGAAGTCCCGGGAGACTTTCTTCCACTGCTCGTCGAGCGCAAGGAGTGGTTGAGAACACAGCCCCTGCTGCGCGCCGGTCTCGTGGCCCGGGCCGACTTATCGGTGAAACGTGAGCGGATGGCGGTGGAGAGCTACCTTCAGCGTGACGACATCGCGCATACGGAAGGGAAGCGGTTTTTGGAGCTGCTACCCAATGTGAGTGCGACGGTATCGTACAACTTGGCGACCAAAGCGCGTACTCCCACGCCTCAGCATGCCGCGCGACTTGACCGTGCCGCGCTCGCGGGAGTGCGGGAGTGGCTGGGACAGAATAGATTTTCGCGGTGGAGTGGCGAGTTTGTTGCGGCGGAAGCGCGCCTCTCGGAGTCGGTGGCTTCGGCAGTTCGCGGAGGGTTTCTACCGCCGTGAAAACACCCCGGTTCATCTATTCGCTCTTCGTCGGTACCGCTCTGGCCGGGTGCATGCTCGTCGGTACCCCCGCTGCGGCTCAAACTTATACCTCCCAGCCTATCGCAGCCAGCAGCGGCATATACGGAACCTATCCATACCAGTTTACAGGGCTCCTGACAACGTCGTTGGGGTCTGGCAGTGGAGCTGTGGTGGGAAACCCTCGCGTTGTTTATTCGTGTGCCCACGTTGTCTTCAACAGCGCCGCGGTTGATCCTTGGCTGAGCGGGATTCGGTGGCATCGCGCCTGGGCCTCAAGCAGCTACCCGGCATCATCGGCCGGCCAGCTCTTGCGCGGCTACTACTTCTACGTCGGCTATACCGCTGCAGCGAGGATAAATAAAGGCAGTGATTCCTCGTTCTCGCAGGATTTCGTGGTTCACTATGCTTACGAAAACACTGCCAACGGGGGGCATGCCGGAAAGTGGAATGACGGTGTTTTTCAACTGAAGTCTGCCTCGGCCAAGATTATCACCGGCTACCCTGCGGGTCTCTATTTAGCCGGCGACAGTCGACAATATTTGATGCATCAGACTGGTCCCTTTAACAGGGCCTATTCTTCCTCCCTCGCAGACTATCTCGTCATCGATGAAGTTTCGGCCGGACCGGGCAATAGCGGCGGCCCGGTCTGGGTGAGCGACGGTACCCAATACTATTTTGCAGGTGTACATGTATCGGGATCTGTAAGAAGCCTCGATAACAGCAGCGACCGTGCTGGAGTCTACGGTGTCGATGATTCCAGCTTGGCGCTCATCAATGACGCCATCAGCACATCTGCTGCTCCCGTGATCACGACCCAACCCACAAGCCGCCGGGTCAATGTGGGCGCATCTGCGGACTTTGCAGTTGCGGCCTCAGGGACGAATCTCAGCTACCGATGGCTCTTCAATGGCAGTACGATTTCCGGAGCAACCGGAGCTACGCTTTCTCTCAGCAATGTCTCTCCAGCGCGTGCCGGTACCTATCAAGTAGTGGTCAGCAATGCAGCTGGTGAGGTTAGCAGCCTGGTTGTCACTCTGTCCGTGGATGTACCTCCCGCGATCACTGCCCAGCCGGTCGCGCGATCCGTTGCGCCGGGTGGTTCGGTTACGCTCAGCGTGACGGCGACTGGAAGCGGTCCCCTTACCTATCAATGGTATCGGGATGGCGTGGCCTTAGCCGGAGCGAGCGGTGCCTCCTACACCATCTCCACCGCACAACTCGCGAACGCCGGGCGTTACAGCGTCACCGTAACTAATGTTGCAGGGACAGTCACGAGTGCTCCCGCCCATGTGAATCTGGTCGGTTTGCTGTGGGCGATGGGCAATGACACTGAGCGGCAGCTGGGGATAGGCACTCCGATTCAGCGTGAGACGCCATTAGCGATAGCGAATGGCGTGACGGCGGCCGTCGCCGGATGGTCACACAGTTTGTATCTGAAGACCGACGGCACGTTGTGGGCGACGGGTGGCAACAGCTCTGGACAGTTGGGCGATGGCACGACGGTGCAGCGAAACTCGCCCGTGCAGGTGGCGTCCGGAGTGAGCGCAGTGGCCACAGGCGCGTTCCACAGTTTATACCTGAAGACTGACGGAACGTTATGGGCGATGGGTCGCAACACTGAAGGACAGCTGGGCGACGGCAGCACGACGCAGCGGAATTCACCCGTGCAAGTGGCGACGGGAGTGAGCGCGGTCGCCGCGGGTGGATACCACAGTCTGTACCTGAAGACCGATGGATCACTCTGGGCCATGGGCCGCAACACGGAGGGCCAGCTCGGCGACGGCACGACCGTCCAGCGAAATTCACCCGTGCAGGTGGTGTCGGGCGCAAGCGCGGTGTGCGCTGGTCTTTATCACACTCTGTATCTGAAAACCGATGGAACGGTTTGGGCGACGGGTCGCAACACCGAAGGCCAACTGGGCGACAGCACGACCACGCAACGGAACTCCCCGGTGCAAGTGGCGACGGGCATGAGCGCGGTGGCCGCCGGCGCATATTACAGCTTCCATCTGAGGCCCGACGGGACGCTGTGGGCGATGGGATTCAACGGAAATGGCCAGTTGGGCGACGGCACGAGTACGCAGCGAAATCTACCTGTGCAAGTCGCGACTGGCGTGAGCGCGGTGAGCGCAGGCCAGTACCACAGTTTGTATTTGAGATCCGACAGGACGCTTTGGGCCATGGGTTACAACGGCAATGGCCAACTGGGCGACGGCACCACCACGCAGAGAAATCTCCCGGTGCAAGTCGCGACCGGAGTGAGCGCAGTGGCCGCGGGGGCATTCCACAGTTGGCAGCTGAAAATCGACGGAACGTTGTGGGCGACGGGCAGCAACAGTTATGGCCAACTGGGCGACGGCACGATTACGCACCGAAGGTTCCCCGTGCGAGTGGCGGCTGACGTGAGTGCAGTGGCCGCAGGGGCATTTCACAGTTTGCAGCTGAAGTCCGACGGATCGCTGTGGGCAGCCGGGAGCAATCGCTATGGCCAGCTGGGCGACGGCACAGCGGTGCAACGAAACGCGCCCGTGCAGGTGGCGGCTGACGTGAGTGCAGTGGCCGCAGGGGCATTTCACAGTTTATACCTGAAGGCCGACGGAACGTTATGGGCGATCGGTGATAACAGCTATGGCCAGCTGGGCGACGGCACGACGGTGCAGCGAGACTCACCCGTGCAGGTGGCAAGCGGAGTGAGTGCGGTGGCGGCGGGCTGGTACCACAGTCTTTATCTGAAGACCGACGGATCGCTTTGGGCGATGGGGTACAACTCCCAAGGCCAGTTGGGCGATGGCACCACGGCGCAGCGCAACTCCCCCGTGCAGGTGGCAACCGGAGTAAGCGCGGTGGCCGCAGGTGGATATCACAGTATGTATCTGAAGACCGAAGGAACTTTGTGGGCGATGGGGCGCAACACCGAGGGCCAACTGGGCGACGGCACCACCACGCAGCGAAATTCCCCCGGACAGGTGGCGACCGGCGTGAGTGCGATGGCCGCAGGCGGATACCACGGTTTCTGCCTGAAAACCGACGGGACGCTGTGGGCGATGGGATTCAACGGCAATGGTCAGCTCGGTGACGGCACCACAACGCCGCGAAGTTCTCCGGTGCAAGTGGCGGCCGGAGTCAGCGCGGTGAGCGCGGGCCTGTATCACAGTTTGTTTCTGAAATCCGACGGAACCCTGTGGGCGATCGGATACAACGGCGTTGGCCAGTTGGGCGATGGCACCACGACCCAGAGAAACTCAGCCGTGCAGGTAGCGAGTAATGTGCTCACCGTGATTGCAGGCGAAGAGTCGAGCTACTTCATACAGGCTGCGGGCGTCGGCACGGTCCCTTCGGTGACTGCTCAGCCTGTCGGGGGCAGCTATTCGGCGGGGGCCGCGGCGACCTTGACGGTTGCAGCGACCGGCTCCGGGCCGTTGGACTACCGTTGGCGCAAGGATGGCGTCGACGTCCCGGGTGCGCGCTCGGCTACGTTGACGATTCCGTTCATGCAGGCGAGCTACGCCGGCAGTTACAGTGTGATTGTGACGAACAGCGCCGGCAACGTGACGTCGAGTGCGGCCACGGTGGCATTAAACGTACCACCGGTCTTCACGACGCAACCGCAGTCACAGACCGTCAATGTCGGCGCGAACATAACCTTCACGGTGGCCGCGAGCGGCACGCCGTCGCCAACGTATCAGTGGAAGAAAGGCGCAGCGGACATCGGCGGCGCAACGAACGCCACGCTGACGTTGAGCAGTGTGCAAGCCGATGCGAGCGGGAGCTACTCGGTGGTCGCGACAAATGCGGCGGGAAGCGCGGCGTCGAACGCGGTGACCTTGACGGTGAATGCCATCGCGCAGACACCGGTCATCACTGCAGTCAGTGCACCGCGGCAGGTGGTGACCGTTGGCGAGTCGCTGACGCTGAGCGTGACTGCGAGCGGAGCGACGTCGTATCAGTGGAAGCGTAACGGTCTGCCGATTCAAGGTGCGACGTCGGCGACCTACAGCATTACCAGCGCTGCGCCCGAACGCGACAACGGCTGGTATCTAGCCGTCGTCACCAACATCAGCGGCTCTGCCGCAAGTGCGGCAATATTCGTGAGCGTAAACTTCTCAACTGCGGTATTCGGTTGGGGTCGAAACGTCTTCGGTGAGACAACGATTCCAAGTGGCTTGACCGAAGTAGTAGCGATTTCCGCGGGCTGGAATTACAGTGTCGCACGAAGAGCCGATGGCACGGTGGCGGTTTGGGGCGTCAACAGTGGTGGGCAGGCGACGATTCCCAGCGGTGTGAGTGAAGTAGTAGGGATTGCGGCGGGCGCCCGTCACATTCTCGCCCTGAAGTCCGACGGCACCGTGGTAGATTGGGGCGAAAACACCAATGGTTACGCCCGGGCCACGATTCCGAGCGTGCTCAGCGGGGTTGTGGCGATTGCCGCAGGATTAGAGCACAATCTCGCGCTGAAGTCCGATGGGACGGTGGTCGGTTGGGGCAGCAATGCAGCTGGCAAGACGACGATTCCAATTGGATTGACCAGCGTGGTGGCGATTGCGGTGGGGGCATATCACAGTCTTGCACTGAAGTCCGATGGGACGGTGGTGGCGTGGGGGAGCAACGCTTCTGGTCAGACAACGATTCCAATTGGCGTGGGCGGAGTAATGGCAATCGCGGCAGGGGGGCACCACAGTCTCGCGTTGAAGTCCGATGGCACGGTGGTGGGGTGGGGAAGTAATGGCTTTGGCCAGACGACGATTCCGTCTGGGCTGGGCGAGGTTGTGGCGATTGCTGCGGGCGGGGGAGCCTTCAGTCTCGCGTTGAAGTCCGACGGCACAGTGGTGGGCTGGGGAGACAATAGCTATGGCGAGACGACGGTCCCGGTTTGGCTAGGCGGAGTCCTGGCAATTGCAGCCGGTGACTCTCACAGTCTCGTTCTTCGTGATGGGCGGCAAGACCAGCCTCCTGCGATCACCGCGCAACCCATTGGCCAAGCCAAGGACCCGGGCCAGAGTGTGACCTTCACGGTGGTTGGAACTGGCAATCCGGCCCCGACCTATCAGTGGCGAAAGGGAGGAACGGCCGTTTCCGGCGCGACAGCCGGGTCCTACACGATTTTGGCAGTTGCGGCGTCGGATGCCGGCGCCTACACCGTCACGGTCACCAATTCACTGAGTTCCGTGACATCATCAGTGGCGACGCTGACGGTCAATCTGCCGCAGATTCCGGTCATCACCACTCAACCGGCTGCTCAAGTCGTACTCGTCGGCAGCGCCGCCACTTTCACAGTGGCGGCTACCAACCCGGGCTCAGGCTCCCTGAGCTATCGATGGTACTTTACGCCGGCCGGAAGTGTGACGCCGCAGGCGTTGACCGATCAGGCCGGCAAGTTTTCCGGCACCCGGACCGCGACCCTCACGGTTTCCAATATTCAAACGTCGGATACCGGGGACTATGTATGCGTGGTGACCAACACCTCGGGCGACACAACCAGCAATGCGGCGCCCTTGAGCATCGCTGCGCATGTCGTGAGGATCGTCAGCCAGAGCACCTCGGCCGGGGCGAATGCGGTAGTCCCCGTGCAACTCATGGCGACCGGCAGCGAGAATGCCGTCGGTTTCACGATACTCTTTGACCCGGCGAAACTCACCTACGTGAGTGCCGTCGTGGGAGCGCAGGCGGTGGATGCCACGCTCAACACCAATTCCAGCCAGATTGCCGCGGGCAAACTCGGCATCGCCCTTGCCAAGCCAGCTGGCGTGACCTGGGCGGCGGGAACGCAGGAGGTCATCAAGGTCACCTTCACCGTCAACGCGAGCCTGGCGGGCGGCACGGTCGCGGCGCTGACGTTTGGCGACAGCCCGGTCGTGCGGGAGATCTCCGACGCCACGGCGAATGCGTTGCCGGGCGGTTATCAAGGCGGCGCGATCACCGTGGCTTCCGGTTTCGAGGCGGATATGAATGGCAATGGTGCCGTCTCGATCACCGACTGGGTGAAGGTCGGGCGAATTGTGGCCGGCCTGGATGTCGTGGCGAGCGGCATCGACTTCCAGAAGGCCGACTGCGCGGGCCGCACCACGCTGGGCAACGGCGTGCTGTCGATCTCCGACTGGGTGCAAGCCGGCCGCTACGCCGCCAGCCTCGACCCGCTCACGCCGGCCGGTGGGCCGACGGCGCCGAATCCGTGACATCGGAAATTTCCCGTGGGCGACACCGCTGTGAATTTCCGACGAGGTTGGGGCTGGGCTTGGTGTGCGCCCGGTTCGGACCTTTCGCTTCCGGTGAGGCGGGTGCGGACCTGTCGCGCTCCGACCGGGAAGCGGGCTCTCCGGGAGAGAGTGGGTATAGAAACGCAAGTGAGCGCGCCGGGCTGCGGTCAATCGGTGCGGTCAGTTGGACAAGAAATGCGTGCTGATCAGAGCGCCGGTAGGCTACACTACAGACTGCAATGAATGCACCCGGATTGATGTAATCCTCTGGTCCGACGCTTCTCCCCATCATTTTGCAATCGAACTGCCAGAACTTCCGCTTGGTCAGCAGAATTCATGGGCGCATTCCGGTTCGGGCAAATGGCCAAGGTTATGATATAGGGCCACCTCCATTGCCCTATAGGTTCGGAAACCATATGAGCGTCTGGTCACCACTCGGACTTTATTGTTCAAG